>NZ_JBVIHM010000014.1:23546-124421 GCF_055570295.1 Streptomyces sp. NPDC031265 | reverse complement strand
GCCCATCCCGCCTCGGGCCACTCCACCCCCCACCCCCCCCCCCCCCACCCCCCCCACCCCCCCCCCCCCCCCCCCCCCCCCCACCTCCCCCCCCCCCCCCCCCCCCCCCTTCCCCCCTCCCCCCCCCCCCCCCCCGAGGTAGCGGGATCGGTCAGCGTGCTCCCGCGAGCAGACGCGCCGCGACGGTCGCCAGGCGCTCGCCCTGGTAGCGGGCTGCCAGCAGCGTCTCCTCGGAGACGGCCTCGGCACCCGCGTGCGCCGTGCCGTACGGGTTGCCGCCCGCGCCGTAGACGACCGGGTCCGTGTAGCCGGGCGCGACGATGATCGAGCCCCAATGATGGAACGTGTTGTACAGCGCGAGAGTCGTCGACTCGTTGCCGCCGTGCGCGTTGTGGGCGCTGGTGAAGCCGGTGGCGGGCTTGTCCGACAGCGCGCCCTGCTGCCACAGGCCGCCCGTGGTGTCGATGAACTGCTTCAGCTGCGCGGCGATGTTGCCGTAGCGGGTCGGTGAGCCGAGCGCGTACGCGTCGGCCCAGGCCAGGTCGTCGAGTGTGGCGATCTCGACGTCCTTGGTGGCCTCGACGTGCTCGCGCCAGGCCGGGTTGGCATCGATGGCCGAGTCCGGGGCGAGCTCGGGGACCCGGCGCAGCCGGACCTCGGCGCCGGCCTTCTCCGCCCCCTCCGCGACCGCCTTGGCGAGCTGGTGGACGTTGCCGGTGGACGAGTAGTAGATGACCGCGACCTTGGCGCTCATGACGAGGCCCCTCCCAAGCAGAGATCGTAAGACCGTATCGGCGAAACGGATAGCTATCCGGTTCACCTTCGAGTGCGAGTAAACCGGATAGCAATCCACTTTGCAAGCGGTCGAGGACCTCCCTCCACAGCTCCCGCGATCGAACCGGATACGTATCCGATAGCCTCGGAACCATGACCCGCATCGAACTCGCCGTCACGGGCCAGGCCCCACCCGAGCGCGCCGACGCCGCTCGCAACCGCCGGAAGATCCTGGACGCGGCGGCCCGGCTGGTCGCGGAGCAGGGGCCGCAGGCCGTCACCATGAACGCGGTCGCGCACGCCGCCTGCATGGGCGTCGGTACGGTCTACCGGCGGTTCGGCGACGTGAGTCAGCTCCTCTTCGCCCTCCTGGACGACAGCGAGCGGCGCTTCCAGCAGTCGTTCCTGACCGGCCCCCCACCGCTCGGCCCGGGCGCCCCGCCCGCCGACCGGCTGCGCGCCTTCCTGCACGCGCTCGCCGACCGGATCGTGGATCAGCGCGAGATCATGCAGCTGGCGGAGGCCGCGTCACCGAGCGCGCGCTACAGCAGCGGGGTGTACGCGACCCTGCACACCCATGTCTCCGTCCTCCTGCGCGAGGCGCGGCCCGAGGCGGACACGGAGCTCCTGGCCCATCTGCTGCTCGCCCCCTTCGTACCGAGCCTGTTCGAGCACCTCACGGTCGGGCGGGGGGTGACGCCGGAGCGCATCAAGGCGGGCATCGACGATCTGCTCGGACTGGAGGGCGGGCCGGCCCACACCACCGGCGACACTTCCTGACGGCCCACCAAGCCTGTCGGCGGAGCCCGTCGGCCGAGCCGGTCCACCGAGTTGGCCAAACCAGTGGGACATATGCCAACGCGCCATGTTCAAGGGCCACTTGTGCCGGGCATGCACACACCGGAGACCCCGATTCTGTACACATACGGCCGGACGTCTCCACGGTTCCCCCGCAACCTCTCCTCCGTCCGCCGCCGGGCCGACGGTTCGCCTCAACCGAGGTGAGCACATGATCGCCGTTCTTCCGGACTTCGCTCCACCATCGCGCGTCTACCGCATGCACGGACATACGGTCCTGGCCCTCTGCGGCGAGATCGACATCGCCACCGCCGCCGAGGTCGTCCCCTACCTGGAGGCCGTGACCGCCCCGTACGAACCCAAAGTCGTGATCGATCTGACGGCGGTCACCTTCTTCGACTGCTCCGGCCTGCGGCTGCTCAGCTCCGCCCGCCGCCGTGTGGCCGCCCGCCATGGCAGCCTCACCGTGGTGTGTGCGCACCCGTTCACTCTCCGGATTCTGGCGCTTTCGGGCCTGGGCGCCGCGCTGCACGTGGTTCCGACCCTGGAGGAGGCCGTCCTGGTCGCACCCGGGTGACACTGGAGGAGGAATCGACAAGGGGGACTCGACTAGGAGGCCGCCCATGAGCATCCCCGCGCTCCCCCGGCTCACCAGCGCCCTTGCGGACGAGCACCGCAACCGCCTCACCGGCCTCGCCCACGAGGTCGACTTCCCCTCCGGGACCCGTCTCTTCAACGAAGGCGGCCACGCCGACCGGTTCTGGGTCCTGCGCTCGGGCACGGTCACCCTCGACATGCACATCCCCGGCAGACGCCCGGCCGTGATCGAGACGCTCGGCTCGGACGAACTGGTGGGCTGGTCCTGGCTGTTCCGCCCCTATGTGTGGCAGCTGGGCGCCGAGGTCAAGACGCCCGTACGCGCCTTCGAGTTCGACGCCGAGGCCGTACGCGCCCTGATGGAATCCGATCCCGCGTTCAGCGCGGCGGTCAGCGGCTGGGTGGGCCGCGTCCTGGCCCACCGACTGCATGCGGCCCGCACCCGCCTGCTCGACATGTACGCCCCGTACGGAAGCGGAAACGCCATGTGACCGCCGCTGGGCTCAGCCCTCGTGATCAGGCCGCGCACCCGGTGTCGCGCACCGTACCGAAGGCCGGCGTCGGCGCGAAGGCCGACGTTGCCAGCGACTGCCATTCGCTGGGCGACATGCCGTACGCGCCCCGGAACGTACGGCTGAAGTGCGAGGGGCTGCTGAAGCCCCAGCGGTTTGCCACCGCGGCCACGGTGAACCTGCGGTTGGACCGGCCCAGCTCGATCCTGCAGGACTCCAGCCTGCGTCGGCGCACCCATTGGCTCACCGTGGTGCCGTCGTTCTGAAAGAGCTTGTGCAGGTACCGGACGGAGATGTGGTGGGCGCGTGCGATCGATTCCGGTGAGAGGTCCGGGTCCATCAGGTGCTCTTCGACGAAGGCCCGGATCCGGGACAGCATCTCGTTGCCGCCTCGCGACGCGTCGGCCGCCGCGTCCGCCGTGTCCGACTCAAGGAGCTCCACGACCAGGACGGAGAGGAGGTGAACGGCCGTCCGGGCGAGCCGGTCCCCGACCGTGGACCGGCGGAACTCAGCCTCGGCGGCGAGCGCGGACAGGAAGTCCGACACCAGCGCCCCCAGCCCCTCGCCGCCGCGCACGGGGACGCCCACGACCTGGTTCAGTTCCGGCTCCGTGACACCCAGATAGCAGCGCGGTATCCGGAAGAAGACCATCTGGCAGTCGTCGCCGAAGCGGAGCAGGTGACGGCGGGCCGGGTCACAGAAGACCAGGTCGTTCGGGCTCAGGGGGCTCTGGGCGCCCTCACGGACGCTCGTGACGCGGCCACGGACGTGCATCCCGAGGTAGAGGAAGTCTCCGTCCGCCTCACCGGGCATTTCGGGGAGGAGCTGAACAAGCCAACCGGAAACGGAGGTTGACGGGGGATCAGACACCTGGCGTGTCTTCGTTTCAGGCACACGTGACATCAGTGATCGGGTCATCGGAACTCCAAACCGAACGTTCTTCCTGCCGGGGCGCAACCGTCTGCCTAGGCCCCTGTTGCAGCCGCCTCCACGAGGAATTTGTCCACCACCGCGTTGAAGGCCGCCGGGTTCTCAAGGAACGGGAAGTGCGAGCTCGCCACGTCGGAGGGGAAGACGTGCAGGCGCGCACCGGGAATCTGCTCGGCGATGAAGCGCTGCGAATCGGGGTGCACATGGCTTCCCTCACAGCCGATCACCAGGGTCGGCACATCGATCCTGGGGAGGACGTCGCGCCAGTCCTGAGCGCAGTGGTCGAACAGAAGGGGAACGGCGGCGTAGGCGGGCGTCGAGGTGATCTGCTCGGCGACGAAGGCGAGCACCTCCGGGTCGGGCTCGCCGGAGAACATGCCGCGCACGAAACCGGCGCGCACGTCGTCACCCCCCGGCGCCGCGAGCGCGGCACCCAGGGCGAGCAGCTCGGACACGTCGAAGATGGCGCCGGAGTCCCGCTGTTCCCGCCCGGTCATCCAGGGAACGGCGGCGACGGCCGCCGGCTGGTCGACGGCGACGAAGCGCCGGATCCGTCCGGTTCCGTACTGGTCGATGAAGCTCCACCACACCGAGACGCCCATGGACCAGCCCAGCGCGTCGAACCGCCCGAGCCGGAGGTGGTCGACGAGTTCGAGCACGTCGCGGGCCAGGCGCGCGATGCGGTAGCCGTGCCGCGGCTTGCCGGACAGCCCATGGCCGCGCAGGTCGACGGTGACGACGCGACGGCCGGGCGACAGATCCGCGAGCTGATGGCGGAACATCGCCTGTGTCTGGCCCCAGCCGTGCAGCATGACCAGGGGTACGCCCTCGCCACCGCTGTCCCGGTACGCGAGCCGTGTTCCGTCCGTGGTGATCAGTTCTCTCATGGCTTCTTCCCTGCTCAAAGTGCTGGACGTGATGCCCGGCCTCGTCCTGATGATCTTCTGATGCGGCACGCCGCCGTCGCTACCGCGTGCTGTAGGAATCGGGCGGGAGATCCTTCTCGCTTTGTCGAAGCGATGAGAACCGGCCACCCGATCGGGCCGGGATCACCTGCCCGCGTCGTCGCCCGTGGTGAGGAGTTCCTCGATCCTCAGTCCGAGGTGCAGGGTGAGCCGGTGAGCGCCGTCGTCCAGGTCGAGCCCGGTGATCTCCTGGATCTGGCGCAGGCGGTAGTAGAGCGACGTGCGGTGGATTCGCAGCGCGTCCGCGGTCCTGGGGATCGACCCGGCGTGTTCGAGGAAGCACCGCAGGGTGTCCCGCAGCCGGTCGCCGCCGCCGGCCTCGTTCAGGGTGCGGAGCGGCTTCGGGACGAGGGATCCGTTCAGGGCGTGCTCGGGGAGTTGGAGCAGCACGGCGAACTCCCCGAGCAGGTCCCAGTCGCCCATGCTCTTCAGGGAGGGCAGCCGACGCGCCGCGCGGGCCGCCACGAGCGACTGCTCGTACGACGTCGAGGCGTCGTGCAGCCCGTGATGGCGCCCCCCGACGCCGATCACGGGGGCCGCCGACGGGTCCAGGAACGTGTGGAGTTCATCGAGGATGCGGGCGGACTGGGCAGTGACCTCGTCCGGACCGGGAGGCCGGTCGCGCAGTTGGAGCAGGATCGCCCGCTCCTGGTAGATCGCGACGAGGCCCTGCGCCGAACGCGTCTGTCTGAAGCCCTCCAGCGCGGCCCACAGCGCCGCCTCGGACTGCCGTACGGGCTCCGTACCGCGGCAGAGCTGGACGAAGGTCACCAGCACGTGGTCCGCTTCGCCGAGCAGCCCGAGCTCCATGGCCTGCCTGCGTGCGGCGGTGCGCCGGGCGACGTTGGTGTCGACCAGATCAAGGACCAGGGTCCGCTCGTCGGTCTTCCGCGTGTCGGCGGAGAGGTTCTCCATGTACATCTGGGCGGCCATGGCGTCGGCGGCCCGCGCGATGGCTTCGGTCTCGTTCTCCCCGAGCGCTTTGTCCGGTGCGACCACCATCAGCAGTCCGAGGAGGTGTCCGCGCTCTCGCAGCGGCACGACGTAGCGGGGCAGCAGCCCGAGGTCGTCACGGCCGTCGATGAATCCGGGCCTCGACCACTGCGCCACTCCCTGGTCGAGGACGTACCGGACGGTGGCGTTGTCGGCCCGGCCTTGCAGCAGCGTGCCGATGCGCACCGGGTCCTCGTCACCGAAGTGGCGGCTCGTGCACACCATACGGATCAGCGGGTCGTCGACCGCGACGGACCGGCCCAGCCTCTCCGCGAGTTCGTCGACAAGCGCCTGGAGCTCCGCACTGCCGGGACGGGCCCGCTGAGGTCTGACCGTCATGCACTGTTCCTCTCCTGACCAGCTGTTCCCCGCGGATCGCGTCTCCTTTCCGCAGCTCTTGATCATTTTGAGGACGCCAGGGCGTCGGCACATCGCACGAATCGTGCATGGGCACGGGGCTCTCAGGGGATGCGAAGCGATTACTCCGCGTTGTCGCGGCTCATCACCAGCCGTGCCAGTTCCGTGCGCGAGGCGACGTCGAGCTTGGTGAAGGTACGGCGCAGGTGCGACCCCACCGTGTGCGGCGAGAGGGAGAGCTGCTCGGCCACCTGCCGGTTCGTCAGTCCTCGTGCCACGAGCCGTGCCACCCGCAGCTCTGACGCCGTCAGCTCGGGCCACTCCTTGACGTATCCGGCCGACACGGGCTGACGGCGGACACCCGCCGCCCGCAGGCGCCGACGGACACGTGCCGCGTCCCGCTCCGCACCGGCCCGCGTGTAGAGAGCGAGGGCCGTGTCCAGGTACGGCACCGCTTCGGACACCCGGGTGGCCGCGAGCTTGCGTCCGGCGTCCTCCAGCGCCGACGCCCGGGCGAGCGGCCGAGGGCATTCCCCGTAGAGCCGGACCGCGCGCAGGAGGCGCCCGAGGTCGTTGTCGAGCAGCCCGCGGGCGTGCGCGGCGGTGGCGGCGAGGATCGTGAAGTCCGGGTTGAGCGCGGCTCGTCGCTCGGCCACCGCGACCGCCCCCGCGGCCCGCTCGGGCGCGCCGGCCCGCAGCGCCATGCGGACGAGGACGGGGGCGTCGACGGCGTCGGCCGGGGCGGCGGCGAAAGGCCGGCCCTCGGCGGGCGCCACGTCGTCGAGTTCGGCCAGGGCGCGGTCGGGGCGGCCTTCGAGGTCGGCGAGCAGCGCCAGCAGCCAGGCGCCGGCGCCGCGGACGAGCGGTGCGCTGTCGCTCCGCATCCGCCGCACCCGCGCCGCGTACCCTCGTGCGGCCTCCTGGTCGTTGGTGTGGAGTGCGATGCGCACCATCACGTACAGGAGTGTGATGTCGGAGAGGTTGCCCGTGCCGAGTTCGTCGCTCATCGCGAAGGCGGCTTCCGCGTCCGCCCGGGCGTCCGCCAGCCGTCCGGCGTCCAGGAGCGCTCGGGCCCGGCTCATGAGCCAGGTGCGCGTGGCGGCCGCGCGGCCCTGGTTCCGGCTGTCGCGAACGCCGGCGTCAGCGACGGCGAGCGCCTCCGCGGAGCGGCCCGCCGCGTTCAGCAGGAACCCCTGCCACAGCGCTTCCGGAATCCACTCGGAATGGACGATGCCCAGGCCTGCGGCGAGGGCGCCGGCCCGGTCCGCCCGACGGAACGCTTCGCTCCATTCCATCCGGCGGAAGTGCAGGGCCGACTCGACCACCATCAAGGTGGCCTCGGCCGCGCGGTCGCCGGCCGCTTCGGCGCTCTCCAGCGCCTCGCCGACGGCCTGTCCGGCCGCCTCGTCGTCGCCCGACAACGAAAGGCCCAGGCACAGCAGCGCGAGCAGTCGGGCCCGCAGGGCCGCCGGAATCCCGGGCAGCGCCGCCCCGGCACGGGCCTGCCGGACCGCCGCGCAGAAGTCGAACTGACTGGACAGGCGCGCCAGTCCGAGGCGTATGCGTGCCTCGTCCTCGGGCCTGAGGCCACCGGACGACAGGGCCGAAGTCCCCAGGCGGTGTGCCCGGGCCGGCTGTCCCGTCTGCCAGAGCAGCGGGATCGTCTCGGCGATGACCCGCGCCCGCTGGGGAGCGTCCACCGCGGTGAGTTCCAGGGCTCTGAGGGTGAGTTCCGCGGCTGGTCCGGGAGCGGTGTCCGCGACTTCCGCCGCCGCCGTACGCAGCCGGTCGACGGCCGCCCGGTCACCGCGCTCCGCGCCGTCGGCCGGCAGTGCGGGGGCTTCGACCGGGGACGCCGCGCTCCTCGGCCGCATCTCGGCACCATGGCGGCGCAGGGTGCGGCGCAAGGAGAGCGGAAGCCCGGCTTCCACCGCCTCGCGGACCAGCTCGTGCCGGAATTCCAGGTGATCGCCGCTTTCGGTGAGCAGATCGGCGTCGAGGGACTCCCGCACCGCCGTGATGAGCGCCGCCGGCGACCGGCCGAGCAGCTCGGCCAGCAGGCCCACGGTGACCGGGCACCCCACGGCCGCCGCCGTTTCCACCAGCTCGCGGGCCACATCGGACAGCAGGTCGAGCCGGCGCGCCACGGAGGGCAACGGCCGGATGGGGAGAGGGCCGGCCGACAGCCGGGCCGTGCCGTTCCCGATCGTCACCGACTCCTCGCCCCGCAGCGCGCCGAGCAGCTCCACCAGCAGCAGCGGCACCCCCTCGGCCCGGCGGGCGACGCCGAGGACGTCCGGACCGGGAACCGCACCCAGGACGTCCTCGGCGAGGTGCGCGATCGCCCCGTCCCCGAGCGGCCCCAGGGCCAACTCGTGCGCGCCGGCCTGCCGGATCCTGTCGAGCGTCGTGCGTACGGCCGGCGGCACGCTCCCGCCCCGCACGGCCACCAGCCACAGGATCGCGTGCGAGGAGAGTCCGGCCGCGACCGTGTGAAAGGTGAGGAGCGTCAGGTCGTCGCACCACTGGAGGTCGTCGAGGACGATGAGCAGGGGCCCGCCGCGAGCCGCCTCCCGCAAACGGTCCCCCAGCTCCTGAAGCAGCCAGAACCGCTGGCCGGGCATCGTGGCGAGATCCCGCAGCCGGGCTGCGTCCGACAGCGGCTCCTCCCCGGAGAGCAGCCCCTCCAGCAGCGGGCCGAGCGGCACGAACTGTTCGGCGGGGTCGGCTCCCCCCTGGAACACCCGCATCCCGCGCCGCCTCGCGGACGCCGACGCCTCCACGAGGATCCTGGACCTGCCGATGCCCGCGGGGCCTTCGACGAGGACGACCCCGCCTTCGCGACGGGCGAGCGAGTCGA
Organism: Streptomyces sp. NPDC031265; assembly: GCF_055570295.1. Taxonomy (NCBI): domain Bacteria; kingdom Bacillati; phylum Actinomycetota; class Actinomycetes; order Kitasatosporales; family Streptomycetaceae; genus Streptomyces; species Streptomyces sp. NPDC031265. The sequence goes on along the minus strand of NZ_JBVIHM010000014.1, from coordinate 115,634 downwards.
GCCGCGCCTCGATGAACGCCAGTTCCGCCTCCCTGCCGCGGACCGGCGCCCTCACACCGTCGAAGTCCTCGGACAAGGGCCATGTCGTCAAGGGGTTCACGCTCATTCCGCCGGCCGGGGCCGCACGGGACGGGGCTCGGTTTTCGCGTGCGGTACGGCGGAACAGTATGCGGGACCGTCCCGCGTCAGTCGAAGCGCAGGTCGGCGAGCTGCCGTTCCAGGGCGGTGACGTCGTCCTCGGGTTCGGAGCGCGGCGGGCGGGCGGCCATGAGCTCGGCCAGCTCGCCGCCCGCCCGCCGGATGCGGGCGGGCAAGCCCTCGGTGTACTCGTCTCCCCCCGACCCCCAGTCCTCGGACGCCGCGTACACCGCGGTGGGAACGACGGCCGCCCGCAGATAGGCGAAGAGCGGGCGCATGGCGTGGTCCAGGACCAGGGAGTGGCGAGCGGTGCCGCCCGTCGCCGCGACGAGCACCGGCTTCCCGCTGAGGGCGTCCGGGTCGATCACGTCGAAGAAGGACTTGAACAACCCGCTGTAGGAAGCCGCGAACACGGGAGTCACCACGACCAGACCGTCGGCTCCCGTCACCGCGTCGATCGCGGCGGCCAGCCGCGGCGGTGGGAAGCCGGTCACCAGGTGGTTGGCCACGTCGCCGGCCAGCCCGCGCAGCTCCATGACCTCGGTCGACACGACGTGGCCCCGGCCGGCGAGTTCCTCGCGGACCGACTCGGCCAGCCGGTCCGCGAGCAGACGGGTGGAGGAGGGCGCGCTCAATCCGGCGGAGACGGCGATCAGCTTCACGCGGCGGCCCCTCCCTGCTCGTCGGCGGCGGCAGCGACCCGCGCCTCGTGCGTGGGTGCGTCGGGGACGCCGGCCGGGCGTCCGTTCGCGAACTCCTTGCGCAGGACGGGCACGACCTCTTCGCCGAGGATGTCGAGCTGTTCCAGGACGGTTTTCAGCGGCAGACCGGCGTGGTCCATCAGGAAGAGCTGGCGCTGGTAGTCGCCGACACTCTCCCGGAAGGACAGGGTCCGTTCGATCACCTGCTGGGGCGAGCCCACCGTCAACGGGGTCTGCTCGGTGAAGTCCTCCAGGGACGGACCATGGCCGTACACCGGCGCGTTGTCGAAGTAGGGGCGGAACTCCCGTACCGCGTCCTGGGAGTTCTTCCGCATGAACACCTGTCCGCCGAGCCCCACGACGGCGTCCTCCGGGCGGCCGTGACCGTGGTGGGCGTACCGGCGCCGGTACAACTGGACCATGCGCCGGGTGTGATCGGCCGGCCAGAAGATGTTGTTGTGGAAGAAGCCGTCGCCGTAGAACGCGGCCTGCTCCGCGATCTCCGGGGACCTGATGGATCCGTGCCAGACGAACGGCGGGACGCCGTCCAGCGGCCGTGGAGTCGAGGTGAAGGCCTGCAGGGGCGTACGAAACGTTCCCTCCCAGTCCACGACGTCCTCGCGCCACAGCCGGCGCAGCAGCGCGTAGTTCTCCTTGGCGAGGCCGAGGCCCTGGCGGATGTCCTGCCCGAACCACGGGTACACCGGGCCGGTGTTGCCGCGCCCCAGCATGAGGTCGACCCGGCCGTCGGCCAGGTGCTGGAGCGTCGCGTAGTCCTCCGCGATCTTCACCGGGTCGTTGGTGGTGATCAGCGTCGTCGCGGTGGACAGGATGAGCTTCTCGGTGCGGGCGGCTATGTAGCCGAGCAGGGTGGTCGGGGACGACGGCACGAACGGCGGGTTGTGGTGCTCGCCGGTCGCGAAGACGTCCAGGCCGACCTCCTCGGCCTTGAGCGCGATGGCGACCATCGCCTTGATGCGCTCGTGCTCCGAGGGTGTACGGCCGTTGGTGGGGTCGGGTGTCACGTCCCCGACGGTGAAGATGCCGAATTGCATGGTGTCGTGCCTCTCCTGAGCCGTCGTCACTTCGCCAGGAAGGCGAGCAGCGCGGTGTTGACCTCTTCCGCGTGGGTCCACAGCAGACCGTGCGGAGCGCCTTCGATCTCGACGTAGTCGGCGGAGGGCAGTGCCTGGTGGAAGGGGCGCGCGGTGCCTTCGGCGGGCAGGATGCGGTCGGCGGTGCCGTGCAGGACCAGGGCGGGCACGTCGATGGCCGGGATGTCCGCGCGGAAGTCGGTGTACCAGGTCGACGGGGCGGCGGATGCGGCGAAGGAGCCGCCGCCGGCCGCGGTGTTCCAGCTGTTGCGGACCGCTTCCTCGCTGATGCGGGTGCCCAGGTTCTCGTCGAGGTTGTAGAAGTCGTTGAAGAAGGCGGTGTAGTAGGCGTAGCGGTCGGCCTTGACGGCGGCGACCACCCCGTCGAAGAACTCCTTCGGCGCGACCCCGTCGGGGTTGTCGTCGCTCTTGAGCAGGCACGGCTCCAGCGAGGCCAGGAAGGCGACCTTGGCGACGCGGGCGGAGCCGTACGTGGAGACGTAGCGGGCGACCTCGCCGGTGCCCATGGAGAAGCCGACCAGAACGGCGTCGTTCAGGTCGAAGGTCTCCATCACGGTGTTCAGGTCGGCGGCGAAGGTGTCGTAGTCGTAGCCGGTGGTCGGCTGGGAGGACTGTCCGAAGCCGCGGCGGTCGTAGGTGATCACGCGGTGGCCGGCGTCGAGCAGTGCGGCGCTCTGGCGCTCCCAGGAGCGGCCGTCGAGCGGGAAGCCGTGGATGAGGACGACCGGCTGCCCGGTGCCGTGGTCCTCGTAGTAGAGGTCGATGGCGGTGGAGTTCTCCTGGCCGACGGTGATGTACGGCATGGGGTGCTTCCTCGATTCGGTGTGGTGGTCCGCGGCTCGGCGCGGTATTGAACGCCGTCACGCTATGGCGGGGGAAGCGCCGTCTGTTGTCGCGTGACGCACCGAGGCTTGCCCACGGGCGCAGAGTTCAGGGGCCGCTGGACGCGGAGTCCGCCAGCACGAGCCGTGTCAGGTGGACCCTTGAGTTGACCGAGAGCTTGTGGAAGATCGACGCCAGGTGGGTGTTGACGGTGTGCGGGGAGACCACCAGGGCGGCCGCCGCCGACCGGTTGGTGTGCCCGGTGGCGATCAGCCGGGCGACCCTGCGCTCCGAGGCGGTGAGCGCGCCCCAGCCCTGGCCTGGACGCGGCCGGGTCGCGGTACGCCGGCCGGCGTGGGTCGTCGCCCGGTTCAGGTCCGTCCGGACCCGCTCGGCCTCGAAGCCCGCTCCCGCCTGCGCGTATGCCTCGTAGGCCCTGGTCAGGGCGGCTGTCGCGGCGGCATCGCCGGTGGCCAGCAGGGCGCGCCCGAGGTCGGCCGAGGCCGCTGCGAGCTGCAGGGGGCGCGGGCCGGTGAGGAAGATCTGGACGGACCGCTCCAAGAGGCTCGTGTCGGCATTCAACAGGGCGGCCGTGTGGGCGGCGATCCCTTGTGCGGTGGGTACGGAAGGGTTGCGGGAGGCGTGCTCGGCCGCCTGCGCCGCCAGGTCCTCGGCCAGGGACCGGTCTTCGGCGCGCAGGGCGATCCGCACCGCTTCGACGAAGCGGGTACGCAGGAGCCGCCATCGGACGAACGGGTGGTCCCGCTGAAGGGACCGGAGCCGTTCGGCCGCTGCCGCGTGGTCGCCATGGGCGTCGGCGAGGATGGCCTCAAGGTACTGGTGGGCGGCGTGGTTCCCCGTGTTCGGGCGGGCGGCCACGGCCGCCCTGACGACGTCGAGATGTTCCTCCGCGGCTTCGCGGTCGCCGCGCAGCAGCGCCAACGAGCCTCGGATGACCCGTATGTTGACCAGGTTGCCGGGCACCCGGATGTCCGCTTCCAGCCGTGCGGCGGTGATGAAATCGGCTTCCGCGTCGTCGAGCCGCCCGAGCCCGAGGTTCAGGCTTCCCTGGGCCCACGTCAGCATCGCTGGGCGCAGTGGCTGGTCACCCGCCGCACCCAGCAGCCCTCGGGCGGAGTCGAAGTCGTCCATGTGGACCCGTGCGACGACCTCCTCGGGCAGGAAGGCCGCGTCGAACGCGCTGAGCGCTGTGTGGTGGTCGACGGCGGCCGCGCATTCGCCCGCGTTGAGGGCGATCTCGCCGAGCCCCCACAGCGCGACGACGCGGGCTTCCCGGTCGCCCGCCCGCTCCGCCTCGGCGAGCGCCCGCTCTCCCGTCTTCCGGGCGCTCCCGAGGTCACGTCCGCGCGACTGGGCCAGTGCCTGCCGCGCGGTCAGCCGGGCGGAGACCGCCGGGTCGGTGACGACGGCCAGTCCCGCCGTCGTACGGCGGGTCAGCTCGTGGGAGTCGTCGAGGTGCCACAGCGTGTCGCCGAGGACGGACTGCAGGCGGGCGAAGACGTCCAGCGGCGGCTGTCGGGCCAGCAGCACGTCGCCGGTCTCCCGTGCCCGGGTGTACCGGCCCGCGCGGGTCAGCGCGGTGATGGCACGTTCTCCCACCCCGAACGCCTCGGGGTCGTGGGGCGGCACCAGTTCCAGCGCACGCACAGCCAGGTCGGCGGCGAGATCGGGCATGACGGCGAGTACGTCCATGGCGGCCCTGCCGAGCAGCCGGACCGCCTCGTGATCGCCGGGTTCGGCGCTCTTCAGCAGATGCGGGACCGCGTCGACGGAGGCCCGGCCCACCGCGACGAGCCGGCTCGCCGCCTCCCGGTGCAGTGCGCGTCGCGCCGAGGGAGCGAGGTCGGCGTACACGGCCTGGCGGAGCAGATCGTGACGGAACACGAGGCGTTCACCGTCGTCGTGGAGGAGCCCGGCGGCGATCGCCTCGTGCAGTTCGCCGAGGAGGTCGGTGGCGGACCGGCCGCACAGGGCCGCGGCGTCGGCGAGCCGGAAAGCGCCTCCGAGGACCGAGCCGATCCGCAGGAAGTGGAGGGTGGCGGGCCGGAGCGCGGCCAGCCTGCCGCGCACACCGAGCACCAACCGCTCCGGCGGCACCGCCGCGTCCGCACCCGACGCCGCGATTCCCGTCAGCATCTCGGCCGCGAGGAACGGGTTGCCCCCCGATCCGTCGAGCAGCTCCGTGACCTTCCGCGGTACGTCCTCGCCGAGTACGTCGCGCGCCAGCTCGGCCAGGGCCGTATCGGACAGCGGCCGCAGGGAGACCGTCGTCGTACGCGGTCCGTCTCCGCGCAGGTCCGGGTTCTGCCTGCCCGCCAGCAGCCACAGGACCGGAGAGGTGAGCAGTCGGGCCGGCATGACGTTCAGGGCGAACCTGCTCAGCGGATCGGTCCAGTGGACGTCGTCGATCGCGATCAGCGTGGGTGTGCCCGCCGAGCGCTCCTCGATCAGCTGGGCCAGCCGTTCGACGAGCCAGATGCGCTGATCGTGGTGGCCGGCCAGGTGCGCGAAGTCCCTGGCGGACAGCAGCGGCGGGTCGCCGTGCAGGAGGCCCGAGGCCAGTGAGGCGAGCGGTGCCAGCTCGTGCAGCTCTTCGGCGCGCCCCTGACTGACGACGAACCCATGGGCCCGCGCGATCGAGACGGTCTCCTCCAGCAGTACGGTCTTACCGATGCCGGCTTCCCCCAGGAGCAGGGCGATCGCTCCGCCGTCCCCGTCGCCCACCGCCCCGACCAGGGCACGCAGCTGCTCCAGCTCGGCATCGCGGCCGCGCAGTCCGGGCCGGCTCAGCCCGGCGCTCACGGTCTCCTCCTCGATCTCATCCCTTGACCGATCCTGCGAGCAGGCCTCGGGCGAAGTGCCGCTGGAGGGAGAAGAACACGAGCACCGGGACGAGCGCCGACACGAACGCTCCCGCGGTGAGCCGCTGCCACTCGTTGCCGCGCGTCCCGGCCAGTGCCGCCAGTCTGACCGTCATCGGCGCGGTCTCGGCCGTTCCGCCCGACAGGGTCAGCGCCACCAGCAGGTCGTTCCACACCCAGATGAACTGGAGGATCGCGAACGTGACCAGGGCCGGGCGGGCCAGCGGGAGGACGATCCGGAGCAGCAGCGTCCCGTGCGACGCGCCGTCGACCCGGGCGGCCTCGATCAGTTCTCGTGGCAGTCCGGCCAGGAAGTTGTGCAGGAGGAACACCGCGAACGGCAGCGCGAAGACCGTGTGGGCGAACCAGACGTGGCTGAACCGGGCCGGTCCGGTGAGGTTCCAGGCGGGCAGGAACAGCCACCCCTGGGAGAAGAGCTTCAGCAGGGGGACGAGCGCCATCTGGAGGGGCACGATCTGGAGCGCGAAGATGCCGACGACGAGCGCGTCGCGCCCCTTGAAGTCGATCCAGGCCAGGGCGTACGCCGCGAAGAACGCCAGGACGAGGGGGAACAGCACCGAGGGGAGGGTGATGACGACCGAGTTGACGAAGTGGTCGGCGAGCCGCCCCGACGCGTTCCCGGTGCCGAACAGCACCTCGCCGTAGTTGTCGAGCGTGAGGTGCGGCGAGCCGAACACGGTCCACCAGCCCGTCGTCTTCACCTCGCCCTCGGGGCGGAACGAGGAGAGGAGGAGGCCGAGGGTCGGCGTCGTCCACAGGACCGCGATCACCACGGCGATCACCGAGAAGGCGCGGGAGGCCAGACGCTCCCGGACGCCGCTCATCCCGCCCTCCGCTGCGCCCGGACCTGATAGGCGACGACGGGGGTGACCAGGACGAACAGGAGCACGGCGAGGGCCGCGCCGCGGCCTGTCCGCCCGTAGCGGAAGGCCTGGTCGTACATCTCGTGGGCGATGACACCCGTGTCGAACTGGCCGCCCGTCATGGTCTTGACGACGTCGAACGCCTTGAAGGTGCCGATCACCTCGGCGAGGACCACGACGAGCAGCGTGGGTCTGATCGACGGCAGGGTGATGCGCCAGAAGATCTGCCGGGGGGAGGCACCGTCCAGTTGGGCCGCCTCGGTCGTCTCACGGGGAACCGCCGCGATCGCGCCCGCCAGCAGGACGGCCGCGAAGCCCGCCTGGGTCCACACCATCGTCACGATGAGGAACAGGACGTTCCAGGGAGATTCCACGAGCCACTGTCTCGGCTCGCCGCCGAACGCCACGACGAGCTGGTTCAGCAGCCCGATCTGGTCCGCCCCGGCGGGCCGGTAGGCGTAGACGAACTTCCAGACGAGGCCGGCGCCGACGAACGACATCACCATCGGCAGCAGTACGAGCGACAGGGCGAGCCCCCGGAACCGCGACCGTACGACAGCCGCCGCGTAGAGCAGACCGACCGCGGTCGTCAGCAGGGGCACCAGCACCACCCACGCCAGGGTGTTGCGCAGCGCGATCAGCGCCTCGGGATCGGTGAACATCCACACGTAGTTGTCGAGTCCGGCCCAGGTGCCGCCCTCACCGTCCGTGAACGACAGCATCAGGGTGCGCAGACCGGGCACGAGGAGACCGGCCGTGAGCAGCAGCAGCGCGGGGGCCAGCAGCAGGAGGGCCGCGCCCCGCCGCCGTACCGGTCCCCGGTGCAGCGCCACGAGGATCAGGCACACCACCGCCGTGAACGCGGCGATGCCCTGGAGGAGATACAGCAGCTTGGGCTGCTGGGCGACGACATCGAACGACATCAGTGGCTCGGCCAGGACCGTTCGATGGAGTCGGCCACCGGCTTGGTGCCCTTGCCGCTGATCCAGTCGACGGCTCCACGCCAGAACGTTCCCGCACCGACCGCCGCGGGCATCTGGTCCGAGCCGTCGAACCTGAACTGCGTCCCGGGATCCTGGAGCAGCTGGATGGAGAGCTTGTCGACCGGGTTGGCGGCGTTCGCCGGATCCACACCCTTGTTCGCCGAGACGAACGGGCCCTTCTTCATGCGCGCGTTGGCGAAGTCCGCGCTCGCGAGGTACTCCTGGAAGGCCCGGACCTCGGGACGGTCGGAGAACGCGGAGGCGAACACCCCACCGCCGAGCACCGGACGGCTGTTCCTCTCCGTCCCTGGCAGGAGGAAGGCGAACACGTCCTTGTCCGGTCCGATCCCGGTGCCCTTCGGCCACTGCTCGGCGTAGAACGAGGCCTGGCGGTGCATCGCACAGTCGCCCGAGAGGATCGGCGTGCCGGCCTCCTGGTAGGCGATCGAGGCCATCGACCGGGCCGGGCCGTAGCCGCCGTTGGCGTACCGGTCGTTCTTGAGGAGGGACCCCACGGTGTCCATGGCCCTGATCACTCTCGGGTCATTGAACGGGATCTTGTGGGTGACCCACTGGTCGTAGACGTCCGGCCCCTGCTGGCGCAGCAGGACGTCCTCGATCCAGTCCGTCAGGGGCCAGCCGGTCGCCTCACCGGATTCCACGCCCGCACACCACGGCTTGACCCCCGATGCCGCGACCTTCTCCGTCACGTCCATCAGCTCGGACCAGGTGCGGGGAACGCTCAGTCCCCTGTCCCGGAAGAACTTCGGCGAGTACCAGACGAACGACTTCACGTTCGCGACCAGCGGAGTGCCGTAAAGGGTGCCGTCCACGGTCGCGTAGCTGTTCCAGTCCGCCGACCAGCCCCGCTTCGCCAGAGAGGCGAGCCCGGCGCTCGCGGGCTTGAGCTTGCCCGCGCGCGCGAAGCGCCCCAGGAGCCCCGGCTGGGGGAAGAACGCCACATCGGGCGCGTTCCCGCCCTCGACCCGGATCTGGATCTGGGCCTCGAACTCCCCGTCCCCCTCGTACTGGACGTCGATCCCCGTGCACTGCGCGAAGTCCGCCCAGGTCTCTTCGAACAGATCGGCTTCCCGGTCCCGGTTCGACGCGTAGACGGTGACCGCGGTGCCGGCGTGCTTGCCGTACCGCGCGTAGGGCCCGCAGTCCGGGGCATGGCGGGACTGCGAACCGGTGCCGTGCGGGGCGCCACAGGCGCTGACCGTGGCTACGAGGGTGATGACGGCGAGCGCGAGCCTCGCCCCGAACCTCATGGGGTGTGCTTCCTCCGATCGCCCCCGAAGGATCCTTGAGGGCGACCCGAAGCTACCAGCGCTCGAACATCATCGACCAATCGTTCGATGTCAGGGGCCTGGTCAGTGGGCGGTGGCCCGGATCGCGTCCTGGATCAGCCCGGCCACGGCCTTGGGATGGGCGAGCATGACCAGGTGCGAGGAGTCGACCTCGACGGTGGTCATGCCGGCACGCTCGTACCCGAAGCGCTCCACCTCGGGGTTGATGGTCCGGTCGGAGGCCGCGACCAGGCCCCAGGAGGGCTTGCTCTTCCACGCCGCGACCGGCGCCGCCTCCGCGAAGGCCCTCGCGGCCAGGGGGCGCTGGGAGACCGCGAGCACCGCGGCGAGCTCGGGGTCGACGTCCGCGGCGAAGATCGCGGGGAACTTCTCGGCCTCGACCGACACATCGGTGCCGGTCTCGGTGGAGCCGGCCACGGGGAACGGGGTGTAGACGAGCGCGTCGGCGAGGCCGGAGTCGGGGAAGCGTCCCTGGAGCTCGCCCAGGCTCTCACCCTCCTCCAGCGCGTATCCCGCCAGGTAGACCAGCGCCCGGACGTTGTCCTCCGCGCCGGCGAGGGTGATGACGGCGCCGCCGTAGGAGTGCCCCACCAGGATCACGGGGCCGTCGACGGCACGGATCACGGACGCGATGTACGCGGCGTCGTCGACCAGGCTGCGGTTGGGGACCGCCGGAGCCACCACCTTCAGGCCGGCGGCGGTCAGTTCGGGGATGACGCGGGCGTAGCTGGAGGCGTCGGCGAAGGCGCCGTGGACCAGCACGACGGTGGGGTCCGCGGATCGGGACATGGGTGAACTCCTCGGTGGGTGGGCGGAGGTGGGGAAGGCGGAAAGGTGCTGCTTCACAGACCGAACCGGGCGCGGCGCGCCTCGGGCACCAGGTCGGCGTACTCCGGGTGCTTGCCGATCCACCCCCGGACGAAGGGGCAGTACGGCAGGACGTGCAGCCCGCGCGCCCGGGCGTCGTCGAGGGCTCCGCGGGCAAGCAGTCCGCCCAGGCCCCGTCCGGCGAACCGGGGCTCGGTCTCGGTGTGGATGAAGGCGATCTCGTCCTCCGAGAGGAAGTACTCGGCGAAGCCCGCGGTCTCGGTGCCGTCGTCACCGGCGAGGACGATCTCGTACCGGGACCTCTCGGGCCGGTCCATCACCTGCGGTTCCATGGGTGCTCCAGTGCGGTCGCGGTGTTCGTGGGTGGGTGGGTGGGTTCAGAGGGTGCGGCGCACGCCGGCGTGGCGTTCCAGGTTGCGGAGCTGGACCGCGAGGTCGCCCTCCACGGCGGCGTGGGCGGGGCCACTGCGGCCGATGGGCAGGACCTCCTCGCTGCGCATGTCCTCCAGCATCAGGGCGAACGCCGCGTACATCGCGACGAGCGCCACCAGAAGGCCGAGCGCCCCGGACGTGCGCGTGAGCCATTCGGCGCCGGTCAGCCCCGACAGACCGGTGGCCGTCCAGCGGGGCAGGGAGGCCACCAGGACCAGCCACAGCGCGCGCTTGGGCCGCGTCACGGCGGTCATCAGCGCCCCGAAGCAGAGGAACACCAGGTTGAACACGCCCAGCACCCGAAGGCCGTCGGCCGCGCCGCTGACCATGACGAGCGAGTAGGCCAGCCAGCTGCCGGCGAAGACGCCCATGAGCGTCGCCGCGATCACATCACGGGCGCCGAAGGCCAGGATGCTCACCAGGAGTTGCAGGGCGAAGGCGGGCAGTACGCACAGGGCGACGGCCTTGCGGGCCTCGGGCTCGAAGAGCCCGAGCTGCAGGCATCCCGTCATCGCGGAGGCGATCGCCACCGTGAAGAAGCCCAGCGGCATGGGTGAGGCGATGGGGCGCAGGTTGATCCGGGTCATCGACCGCAGGTCCGGTTCGAAGCGGCGCCCCGGGGGAGCGTCCGGCGCGTCGTCGGCGCTGTCGGCGGAGGGGGAGGCTGTACTCATCGTGGGGATCTCTCGTTCAGTGCGCGAAGCAGGGGTCGATGAACGGCGGAGGCGTCTCGGGAGCGGAGCCGCGGGCCACGCGCCACCGGCGCTGCTGCTCGGACTCGGCGACGGCCTCCGCCACGAGCGAGGCCTGGCGAGCGCCCCCCTGGTAGCCGCCGAAGTGGGCCACGGGGCTCCACTGCGGGCTGACCGGCGGGACGGCCTCGTCGAGTCCCTCGTACTCCGCACTCGCGTAGACGATGCGGCCGCCGACCACGGTGAGTACGGATTCGATGTCGGGGATGGCGGCCTGGGGCACGGTGAGGAAGTCGTCGGACAGGATCGCGAGGTCGCCGTAACAGCCCTCCCGCAGCTGCCCCTTGACGTCCTGCTCGCCGGTGAGCCGCGCGCCGCCCCGGGTGTAGAGGCCGAGGGCGGTCTCCCTGCTGATCAGGTTCCCGGCCGGGCAGAGCGCGGTGCCGCCGACGGTGCGCCCGGTCACCAGCCAGTGGAGCGCGACCCACGGGTTGTACGAGGAGACGCGGGTGGCGTCGGTTCCGGCGGCGACGGTCAGGCCCCGGTCGAGCATGGCTCTGACCGGCGGGGTGTGGGCGGCGGCCTCGGCGCCGTAGCGGTCGCGGAAGGCGGTGCCCTGGAAGGACATGCGGTTCTGGACCGAGAGGGCGCCGCCGAGGGCCGCGATGCGGTCCAGGCTGGCGGTCGAGACGGTCTCCGCGTGGTCGAAGAGCCAGCGGTTGTCGCCGGGGAAGAGCCCTTCCGCCGCGAGCTTCTCGAAGACGGCCAGGTCGCGGCGGATCGTCTCGTCGTAGGTCGCGTGGAGCCGGAAGCCCCAGCCGTTCTCCATCAGGAGTCGGACGGCCTGCTCGAACTCGGCCTCGTACCCCGCGGCGAGCTCGGGACGGGGTTCGGAGAAGTTCTCGAAGTCGGCGGCGGCCCAGGTCAGGTTCTCGCCCGCGCCGTTCAGCCGGAGCCACTCGTCCCCGTCCCCGGGCTTGACCATCTCGGTCCAGCGCTTCAGGTCGGCGAGCTCCTGGCCGGCCGTCTGCGGGAAGAGGTGGTAGGCGATCCGCAGGGACAGCTCCCCGGCCCTGGCGAGGTCGACGACCGTGGCGTAGTTGTCGGGGAAGTTCTGGAACCCGCCGGCGGCGTCGACCGCGGAGGTCAGCCCGAAGCGGTTCAGCTCGCGCAGGAAGTGCCGCGTCGAGGTGCGCTTGTCGGCCTCGTCGAGGGCGGGTGCCTTGGCCAGGGTCGAGTACAGGATGAGCGCGCTCGGCGCCGCGAGGAGGACCCCGGTGGGTTCGCCGTCCCGGCCCCGGACGATCTGTCCGCCGCGCGGGTCGGGGGTGTCGCGGGTGAAGCCGGCGGCCCGCACCGCGGCCCGGTTCATCAGGGCTGACTGGTACAGGTGCAGGACGAACACCGGGGTGTCGGGGGCGGCCTCGTTCAGCTCGGCCACGGTCGGCATCCTGCGCTCGGCGAACTGTTCGCCGGTCCAGCCCCCGACGACCCGGATCCACTGCCCCTTGGGGGTGCGGCCGGCCTGCTCGCGCAGCATGGCGAGCGCGTGGCGGAGGCTGCGCACCCCGTCCCAGCGCAGCTCCAGGACGTAGTTCAGGCCGCCCCGGATGACGTGCAGATGGGAGTCGTTGAGGCCGGGGATCACCCTGCGGCCGAGGGCGTCGACGACCCTGGTTCCCGGCCCGACGAGGTGGGCGAGGTCGTGGTCGTCGCCGAGGGCCGCGACCCGGCCGTCGCGGATCGCGACGGCACGGGCCTCGGGACGGGCGGGGTCACCGGTGAACACCTTCGCGTTGCGGACGAGGAGGTCGGCCTGCGCGTCGTCCTGCCGCGCGGCGGGAACGACGCCCGCCACCGGCATGCTCGTCGACGGCCCGGTCATGCCAGGGCCTTGCGCAGGGCGTCGATGGCGACGCCGATGGCGAGTTCGGCGCCCCGCGTCTCGCGCAGCGCGTTCAGCATGACGAAGTCGTGGATGACCCCCTGGACGCGCAGGGCGGTGACGGGCACTCCGGCGGCGCGGAGCTTCGCCGCGTACGCCTCGCCCTCGTCGCGCAGGACGTCGGCCTCGGCGGTGATGACCAGGGCGGGCGGCAGGCCGGTCAGCTGCTCGGGGGTGGCACGCAGCGGCGAGGCGGTGATCTGGGCGCGCTCGGCCTCCTCGGTCGTGTACTGGTCCCAGAACCACTTCATGGCGTCGCGCCGCAGGAAGTAGCCCTCGGCGAAGAGGTGGTACGACTCTGTGTCGAAGCCCGCGTCGGTGACCGGGTAGAAGAGGACCTGCTGGCTGAGGCGGACGTCGCCGCGCTGCTTGGCCATGAGGGTGAGGGCGGCGGTCATGTTTCCGCCGACCGAGTCGCCCGCGACGGCGATCCGGGTGCCGTCGAGGTCCTTGTGGTGTCCCTCGCAGGCGATCCACTGGGCGACGGTGTAGTTCTGCTCGATGGCGACGGGGTAGCGGGCCTCGGGCGAGAGGTCGTACTCGGGGAAGACTACGGCCGCCCCGGTGCCGACGGCGAGTTCGCGCACCAGCCGGTCGTGGGTGTGCGCGTTGCCGAAGACCCAGCCCGCGCCGTGGATGTAGAGGATGACGGGGAGGGGACCGGTGGCGCCGCGCGGGCGGACGATCCGGGCGCGGACGTCGCCGGTCGGGCCGCCGGTGACGGTGACCCGTTCCTCGTCGACGGCGGGCAGCGGGACACCGTCACCGTTCTGGACGTCGTCCACCGCCTTGCGGCCGTCGGCCACGGGGATCTGGTAGAGGAACGGCGGCTGCGCGGTGGCATCGGCGAAGGCCTGGGCGGCGGGTTCGAGGGTCGGCGGGTTCGGCATGAGGGGTTCTCCTTCGAGGTGTACGGGGGTGTACGGGGGTGTACGGGGGGTGGTCAGCGGGTGGTGCGCGCGGCGTCGAGGATCACGTCGGTGACCACGGCCGGGCGGGAGACGGGCACGGCGTGCGACGCGTCCACCTCGGTGGTGTGCGAGCCGGCGCGCCTGGCCATCCACCGCTCGGCCGCCGGCGGGATGTTCTTGTCGGCGGTGGCGATCAGCGCCCACGACGGGATCGTCTTCCAGGCCGCGTCCCGGGCCTTCTCCTCCAGCGCGAGGGTGGAGACCGGGCGCTGGGTCGCGGCCATGACCGCCGCGTCGGCAGCGGAGACGTCGGCGGCGAACTGGTGGCGGTACTTGGCCTGGTCGATGACGAGTTCGGTGCCGGTGCCGCCGCCGGACAGCGGGTACGGCCGAGGGTTGACCGCCCCGCCGAGGGTGGAGCCGGGGAACTTGGCGGCCAGCTGGGCCGCGCTCTCGCCCTTGTCCGGGGTGAACGCGGCGATGTAGACGAGGGCCTTCACACGGCTGTCGCCCGCGGCGGCACCGCTGATGACGGCGCCGCCGTACGAGTGGCCGACCAGGACGACAGGGCCGTCGACGGTGGCGAGCACGCTACGGAGGTAGGCGGTGTCGTCGGAGAGACCGCGCAGCGGGTTGGCGACGGCGACGACGGGGTAGCCGGCGCGGCGCAGCCGCCTGATCGTGCCGCTCCAGCTGGAGGAGTCGGCGAACGCCCCGTGGACCAGGACGACGGTGGGCTTGGGAGCGTGCCGGTCGGTGCCGGCGGCGGGCGAGCCGCTCGTGGGTGCGGCGCCGATCAGGGAGGCCAGCGCCGCGGGCAGGGCGAGGGCGAGCGCGAGGGTGCGCTTCGTGGGAGGCATCTGCGGTTCCTGTCGGGTGCTTGTGCGGGTGCATCGGATGGGCGGGCGGAGCGCGTCTCAGAGGCCGTACGCCTCCAGCAGCCGCAGCCAGACCTCACTCACCGTCGGGAAGGCGGGGACGGCGTGCCGCAGACGTTCGAGCGGGACTTCGCCCACGATGGCGACGGTCGCCGTGTGGATGAGCTCGGTCGCCATCGGGCCGGTGAGCGTGCAGCCGACGACGACTCCCCGGGTCTCGTCGACGACGAGCTTGGCGCGGCCGCGGAAGTCGTCCGCGTGGAGCGCGGCACCGGCGACGTCGTCGATGCGGTACTCCACCGCACGTACCGCGAGACCCGCTTCGCGCGCCGCGCGTTCGGTCAGACCGGCGCTCGCGACCTCGGGGTGGGTGAAGACGGCCTGCGGGAGGGCGAACTGGTCGGCCTCCGCGCTCCAGGCCTGTCGGCGGCCGGTATCGGCCGGGCGACCCGCGGCTCGCTCGGCGATCGCCGCGGCGCAGGCGCGGGCCTGGTATTTGGCCATGTGGGTCAGCGGCGCACGGTGGTTGACGTCGCCCACCGCGTAGAGCCAGTCGCCGTCGAGGGCGGTGACCCGGCAGGTGTCGTCGACCGGGAGCCAGTCACCGGCCGGCAGGCCGACGGTGTCCAGGCCGAGGTCCGCGGTGCGCGGGCGGCGGCCGACGGCGGCCAGCACCTCGTCGCAGACGAGGGTGGCGCCGTCGTCGGTCTCCACGGTCACGGTACGGGTGGTCTCGTCGCGGGCGACCCGGGTGGCCGAGACCCCGAAGCGGACCGTGACGCCGAGAGTGGTCAGACCCCGGGTGACCTCTTCGCCGGCACACGGCTCCCAGCCGGTCAACAGACCCCGGTCGCGGACGAGCAGGGTGACGGAGGAGCCGAGCGAGCGCCACGCGGTGGCCATCTCGCAGGCCACCACTCCCCCGCCGATGACGACGAGCCGCCCGGGCACCGCATCGGCCGTGGTGGCCTGCCGGTTGGTCCACACACCGATCCGGTCGAGCCCATCGACCGGCGGCAGCGCGGGTTCCGTCCCGGTGCTGAGCACGACCGCGAGCCGGGCCCGCAGAGTGCGGACCGTGCCGTCCGTCCCGGTCACGTCGACCCGGCGCACTCCGGCGAGCCTTCCGTGCCCTCGTACGAGGGGTATGCCGGCGCCGTTCAGCCAGTCGGCCTGGCCGCTGTCGTCACCGCGGCCGGTGAACCGGTCGCGGCGGGCCAGGACAAGTGCCGTGTCGAGTACGGCCGTTACCGCCTGCCGGGCCCCGTCCACGGACCGCGCGGCCTCCCGGGCCGCTCCGGGTCGCAGCAGGGCCTTGCTCGGGATGCATGCGCGGAAGGAGCACTCGCCGCCGACGGCCTCGGCCTCGACGACGACGGCGGTCAGTCCGGCCCGGACGATCCGGTCGGCGGCGACCTCGCCGCCCGGCCCACCGCCGACCACCACGACGTCGTACGTGTCCTCCATCAGACGCGCACCAGCGGGGTGTCCACGAGGTGCTCGGCCAGGAACCACACCTGCGCCTCGCCGGTGCGGATGACTTCGGACACGAGCAGGTCGGTGCTGCCCTCGTCGCCCTCCGCCGAGATCCTGGCGGCGGCGTCCCGTGCGTCGATCAGGATCCGCTCGTGGGCGTCGAGGAGCCGCGACAGCATGACGGGGACCTCCTCCACGCCGTCCGGCGGCCGCGGAACGGCCGTCAGCTCCGCGACGTGGCGCGGGTCCGAGACCGCGACGCCGCCGAGGCTCTGGATCCGCTCGGCCAGCGCGTCCACGACGGCCAGTTGGGCCTCCGCGTGCTTGTCCAGCATGAGGTGGAGCGAGTAGAAGGTCGCCCCGCGCATGAGCCAGTGGTGCTTCTTGTAGAGGGAGTACAGGATCTGGGTGTCGGCGAGTACGCGGTTCAGCCGCTGGCAGGCGTACATGCGGGTGTCGTGTCCGAGGCCGATCGGCAGCTGCTTGAGCGTGCCGAACGCCTGGGTCTCGGCGCCCTTCTGGTGCAGCAGCGGCTGGCCGCCGCCGTGCGGGGGTGCGGTGGTGGTTTCCATCAGGTGCTCCTGGTAGGAGAAGTGGGAGGGCCCGGCCGTCCGTTCGGGGGTGCGGAGCGGCCGGACCCGGTCTTTGGGGGGCGCGTGCTCAGTGCCCGGCGGTGGCCGCGGTGTGCGGAGCCGCCGGGGCCGGCCGGTGCAGTACGAGCCGGGTGAGCAGCCCGCTGCCGAGGCCGGCCACGAGCGCGAGGGCCGCCCACCACAGCGGGTACGGCGTGAGGCCGAGGACCGCGTCGAGGGACCAGCCACCGGGGCCGGTGGCGGCGAGAGCGGTGGCGGCGCCGATGAGGAAGAGCGGGTACTCGTATCCGTCGTGCTGCACCCAGAGGCCGTTGTGCCATTTCACGGTGAGCGCGACCGTCATGACCCCGATGGTCCCGGTTGCGGCGAGCGGGGTCAGGAAGCCCGCGGCGAGCAGCAGACCCGATCCGATCTGGCCACCGCCCGCCGCCAGGGCGGTGAGGACTCCGCCGCGGAAGCCGTCGTCGCGGAACTCCTCCGTGCCGCCCTCCAGCCCGCTGCCGCCCAGGTGCGAGCTCACCTTCTGCACGCCATGGGCGGCGACGAGCAGCCCCACCAGCAGACGCAGGATCAGAATTCCGGTGTCCAAGGCGGTCAGCCCGCCGCGTGCGCGCCGATGACGCTCTGCGCGTACACGACGCCCAGGCCGTAGGCGCCCGCGTGCGCCTTGACGATCTCCATGACCGCGCCGTACGTCTCCGTGCGCGCCCAGTCGCGCTGGAGCTCCAGCAGGACCTGCACCCAGGTCACGGGGACCGCCCCGGCGGCGATCATCCGCTGCAGCGCGTGCTCGTGGGCGGCCGGGCTGACGCCGCCGGAGGCGTCGGAGACGACGTACACCTCGTAACCCTGCTCCAGCGCGGACAACGCGGGCAGCACCAGGCAGACCTCGGTCCACAGACCCGACAGGATGATCTTCTTGCGCCCGGTCGCCTTGACGGCCGCCACCAGCGCCTCGTCCTCCCAGGCGTTCATCGTCGTGCGGTCGATGACCTCGTGCTCGGGAAACACCTCGGCGAGCTGCGGCAGCAGGGGCCCGGAGAACGACTCTGCGGCGACCGTGGTCAGGACAACCGGCACGTCGAACGCCTCGGCCGCCTTGGCGAGACCCACGGTGCTGTTGATGATCGCGGCGCGGTCGCCGCTGCCGGTGCCGAAGAACATCTGCGGCTGGTGGTCCACGAAGAGCATGACCGCGTTGTCGGGCGTGAGGAGGTCCGAACTCGGGGCGGCCTGCACCTTGGTGATGTCGAACATGAGGGGTCCTTTCGGGGCAGTCGATAGCGCGCCCGCCGCGTTCACGGACGGGCACACCCCGAAAGTAGGACCGGCACGACCGGTCGACTTTGCTCCCCGTGCCCAGGAGTCGGCACGACAGCGCACTACCCGCTCGGGACCGCACCCCCGGTCCGGCACGAGGTCGACCCCCGCTCAGCGCACCCGCCCGCGTGCCAGGCGTCGCGGGGCAGGCGGGAATTCGACGGCAGTCCCTAGCAGGGCGGCGATCCGGAGTTGGAGACGTCGACGTCGTCGAAGAGCTCCAGCATCCGGCCGAGGACCCTGACGCAGGCGGCGATGTCGGCATCGCTGAGGTCGCCGCCGGCCTGGCGCAGCAGGGCGTACTCACGAGCGGTCACGGCGGTGATCACCGCGTGGCCCTCGTCGGTCAGCCGGATCAGCGAGGAGCGTTGGTGCGCGGGGTTCGGAATGCTCTCGACGAGCTTCCTCCCGGCGGCGTCGTTGACCATCCGCTGCACGAACTGGCGGCTCAGTGACTGGGCCCGGCCCATCTGCGGCACGGTCATCGGGCCGTTCTCGCGCAGCAGGTCCAGCACGGCGCGCACGCCCACGGAGATGTCCTGGGCGGCGTCCAGCTCGATCCGGCGCTGTACGCGGCGGTAGAGCGGGCCGACGAGCGCGAAGACTTCCATGAGACGTCCCGGCAGTTCGTCGGGGGACAGGGGTACGGAGGTCGGCTCACTCACGGGACCACTCTCTCACATCACATGACAACTCGGTTGCCATCTCCGCTTCATTTGTGACACCTTGGTTGTCATGAACGAGATCGTGTTCGAGACCTTCCAGTCCACCGACGGCCTGCTCACCTACCGCGACGAGGGACCCCGTGACGGCGAGGTGCTGGTGCTCCTGCACAGCGGCTTCGCGGACAGCACCCAGTTCGACACCCTGATTCCGGGCCTCACCGCCCTCGGCCACCGGGTCATCGCCCCCGACGCCCGGGGCCACGGCCGTTCCGCCAACGCGAGCAAGCCGTTCCGGCAGGCCGACGACCTGGCGGACCTGCTGCGGCACCTGGGGCTGCGTCAGGTCGTACTCGTGGGCGTCTCGATGGGCGGGATGATCGGCGTGGACACGGCCGTCGAGCACCCCGACCTGGTGCGCGCCCTGGTCGTCAGCGGCCGCGGGCTGGGCGAGCCGGACCTGACCGACCCCTGGTCCGCCGCCGTCGCCGAGCGGCAGCACACGGCACTGGCCGGCGGAGATCTCCCGGGCTACCTGGACGGATTCGTCGAGTGGATCGCGGGGCCGCGGCGCAGCCTCGCAGAGATCGATCCGGCGATCGTGGCGCATGTCCGCGAGATGGCGATGCGCACCCTGATGAAGCACACCCCGGACGAGCCGGACCACCACGTTCCGGTCGAGGACCTGGCCTCCCGTGCCAAGGACATCGCCATCCCTGTCCTGGCCATCAACGGCGCCCTCGACGTGCCCGGTCTGCTCGACACCGTCGCGGCCCTGATGGACGCCGTCCCCCACGGTCGCAGCACGGAGCTGGACGGCGCCGGCCACTACACGACGATGGAGCGGCCGGAGGAATTCACCCGCGTCCTCGTGGACTTCCTGCGCGAGGTCCGCGGCCACGAGGGCTGAGCGTGTGGGAAACCTGGGGGTCCCTGTCTCGCTCCGCACCGCGATGAGCCGGGTGCGGGGCGAGGTCGGCACACCCGCCCCCGCGGCTTCAGCGGTACCGGCGGCAGTCCGGGGCAGCCGGCCGGTCCCCGTCGTAACCCTTCACCTCACCGAAGCGGCGAAACGATTCCGCGCACGACCGACCGGAGTCGGCCGACCAGTTGTCGGGTCGTGACCCGAACCGACGAAGGCTTGATGAGTCGAGTTGCCGGTCCCCGTGCTGAGTGAAACGCTGAGAACAGTATCCGAATGCCCGGATCGGAGGATTCCGATGCGCCTCGGACCGTTGAGCGGCCTGGTGGCCGTTGTTCTGATTGCCGTCGCTTTCGGTGTCGGTGGCGATACGCCGGATGTCGGGGATTCCGGGCCGCAGGTCAAGCTGTTCTTCCAGGAGCACGACACGCAGCAGGCGGTTTCCGTGTACCTGCTGGTCCTGGCGGGAGTCTTCCTGGTTTTCTTCGCCGGCAGTCTTCGCCACCACCTCGCCGAGCCCGACCGGCACGGCTGGCTGCCCCAAGTCGCCTTTGCCGGAGGGATATTGTCGGCCGGAGGTTTCTGGGTCGCATCGGGCGTGACGCTCGCTCTGATCGACGCAAGCGACGAACGGAGAGTCGGCGGTCCGGCCCTCCAGGCCATGAATGCCATCAGCAACGACCTCTTCATTCCCTTCGTCGGCGGAATCGGCATCATGATGCTCGCCGCCGGCCTGGGCACGGCGCGCAGCGGAACCCCCTTGCCGCGCTGGCTGGGCTGGGCCGGAATCGTGCTCGGTGTGCTGGTGTTCATCCCCTGGGTCGGCTTCTTCGCCTTCCTCGTGTCGGGGCTGTGGATCATCGCCGCCAGCGTGCTGCTCGCCCGGCGGCCGAATGTCCCGGCCGCCGCGAGCACCCCGAACGTGTCGACATCCTGACCCTCTCGCACCCAACGCCCTGGGCCCGCCCAGCCGGTGACCTCATGTGATCGCCGTGGCACGCGACGCTGGGGGTTACGAGTGCGCGGCCGGGGCCGCCGGGGTCAGCGGAGTCTCGGCAGGAGCTTCGGCCGACTCGGCCGGTGGCAGGAGGCGGTCCTCCCACCAGGCAAGGCCCATGACGGTGGCGAGCAGGACGAAGGGGGCCGAGGCCGGAACGATCAGCGCGTACATGCGTACCGCCTGTGGTCAGATGTGTGCGACGCGGCGGGCAGCAGATCGTTGCCCGCGTGGAACGCATCGAGGCCGCGCGGGACCTGGCGAGGGGCGGGAGCGGCCACGCTCGTGACGCGGCAAGTTCCGGCAGCGATGCGCACGGTGCGCCCCTGGAGAGCGCGAGGGCTGTTCGGCGCTGCCGGGGGCTGGGGCGGCACCGCGCACGCTAGCCCTCGCCGCGTTTCCTGACCAGAGGCCAAGTGGCCGTCTACCTCGTGCAGATATGCGGTGACGTCGCAAGCTATCCGGAACCTTTGGGCAGGACTACGCTGTTGGGTGAGGCCCCGGTCCCTGGCAGCGATGCCCATTCCGTTCCCGGGAGGCCCGCCGTGTCTGTCCTGCTGATCATCCTCCTCGTGGTCCTGTTCGGGCTCGGCTTCCTCAACCCCCTGTGGTGGGTGGCCGCAGCCGTGGTGATCTTCGGGCTCGTCCACTACGGCCGAGGCGGCACCGGGAGCTGGGAACGTGGGGGCGATTCCGGGTACGGGGAGTACCGGGACTACCGGGATCGCCAGGACCGCTGGGACCGCTGGGACCGCTGGGACCGCCGCTACCCACGCCGGCGCCGAGGGCGCTGGAGCCGCCAGGACCGCAGGGATCACGAACACCACGGGTGACCTGGGGACTGCCTGCCCGAACACTCCGGGGTGGCGTCAGCCGGGCCGGACACGAGGAACTCGGCGAGAGGTACCTGTCATGCAGCGGACGACCACGATCCAAGAGGAGCGGTGGAACCTGATGGCCGAGGCCACATGGGGAGGCGCATCCCCAGAGCAGGACGTCACCGCGCTGCGCACCGAGAACGATCGGCTGCGCCGGATGATGGCCGGCCGCGCGCTCGTCGACCAGGCATGCGGCATGGTGATGGTCCTGACCCCCTGCCGCCGCACGGCAGCGAGGGGTCTGCTGGTGGATGTTGCGCGGCAGTGCGATCTCAAGCTCCGAGAGGTCGCCACGGCCCTGGTAGCCACCACGGAGGACGAGCCGCTCCCCGTGCCGATGCACCGGGCGTTGCGCCGCGCCCTGCGGCGGCTCCATGCGGGCGACCGACGATGAGCAGTATTGCGACCGACGACGTCCTGCCGCCGAGGACGAAGAAGCGATCTTCGGGCACTACGGCTGCGCTACGAGCCCGGCACGGCCGGAGAGCGGCAACTCGCCTGCCGCTGACCGCTTGTGGTGCCCGGAGGGACGTAGGCCACGGCTCTCAACACTGCGCTGCGAGGTGGGCACCATGCATCAATCGATCACGCCCTATGACAAACAGCGGATGTGGACGGCCGCGGCTTCGGCACAGGACGCGGCTCTTGTGGCCGCGGTCCTCGAACTGCGTGCCGAGAACGATCAGTTGAACAGATGCCTGTCGAGCCGTGCGGTGATCGACCAGGCGCGCGGCATGGTGATGGCGCTGGCGCCGTGTTCCAGTGAGAGGGCCTGGGGTCTGCTGGTGGATGTGTCGCAGCGTTGCAACGTCAAGCTCCGGGACGTGGCTGCGGCCCTGGTCGCCACGGCACAGGGCGAGTCGCTCCCGGCGCCGATGCAACGCGAACTGCGCCACGCGCTGAGGCGCCTCCACGACCGGCGGTGACGACTCGTGTGGTGCGGGCGGCACCGGAGCGGTGAACTCGGCTCTCTGGTGCCTTCGTCCGGGCCGACCTCGGACGCCCCTGCCGGGTAACCCGCCGTGCGGATCCGGAACAGGTGCCGGAAGCTTCTCCCTACGCTCCGCTTCCGGCGGGCACGGCTATTCGGGCCGCTGGGTCCGGGCATTATGAGCCAGGCCGTCGGGATGCTCTCTCGTACGCTCTCCCAGCCGAAGGACAAGTACACGTAACGCTGTTGGGCCGGGCGGCTGCCGGTGGACCTGTCCGACCTCCTGCCAACCCCAGGCTGCGAACGCGGCAAACGCCGAGTGATCGGACTGATCGGCCAGGGTGACGCCGAGCGACGCCTGATGGTGGGCGAGCAGGCGCTCCTGAAGGCGGCGGGCGAGCCCGCGCGCGTGCTCATGCGGATGGACGACGGTTTCGGTGATCGCGAAGACATGTCCGGACGCGGTGAGCTGCTCAAGGTTCTGGGGCAGGGGGCCGTCGAACCCCTGCCACCAGGAACCGTCACGCGCCAGGGGAACTCCGTACACACAGCCGGCCAGCGCTTCGGCCTCGGCGACCAGCATGTCGAATCCCGGCTGTTGTACGCCATCCGCCAGGCGGTGCAGGAACTCCTGTCGGCCGTGGAACTCCTCACCGGATGGAGCCGTGGAGGATTCGACGTACAGGTCCGCGAGGTCTTCGCGCAGGTCCTCGGCCTGCCAGCGGTTCAGCCGGCGCAGGCGCACGGCGTCCATGGCGGACGGCTGGGAATTGTCAGGTTCGTGCGGGTGCTGCGGAGTACGCATGGGGCGCCTCGGTTCAGGAGACCGGCAGACGTGCAGGACGGGCATGGTGCCCAACTGACAGTGCGCCGCCGGGGTCTGGGGCGTCTCCCCGCAGCATAGCCCCGGATCGGCACCGCGGTGCCGTCCGCTGATGGCACTGGTGATGGCACTGGATCAATGTCGCTCAGGCAGACAGACGGTGAGCGTCCGGGCCCTCTTGTCGAGGACAAGGGTGTCGGCGGCGGGGCTGACTTCGCCGTCGCGGGTGTAGTCGCCTGCCTTTCCCACGCCGTCGATCCGCAGGCGGACGGCGGTGGTCTCCTGGTAGATGCGGGAGCGGGCGAGAGTGCCGTGAGGAAGGCCGCGACGAGGCGGATGCGGGCGAAGGGGTGCTTTCCGTCGACCATGCGGACATCCAGCAGCCCGTCGTCCAGGGTGTGGCGATAGGAGGGGGCGTGGCACGCGGCCTGGTGTTCGCCGCGGCCGGCGTCTTCATCCTGATCGCGGCCATCCGCTTCGACGCACAAGAGGCCAGAGGCATGGACGCCACGCTCCGCAGCTTCACGCACACCCCGGCGGGCCCGTGGCTCCTGGTCGCCGTCGCGGTCGGCCTGATCCTCTTCGGAGTCTTCTCGTTCGCCTCCGCGCGCTGGCGCCGCCTGTGAACAAGGACCGCAACGACCACCAAGGTCCATGACCGGCCCGCTGGGGCTCCTTCGGGAGGGCCGGACCCGGACCCCCGCTCCCAGCTCCCGGCTCCCGGCTCAGAGGCCCGCCCGCGCCTGGAGTAACCATGCGGGGCAGTTCGGTCAAGGATGCGTCGATCAGAGCCGCCGGCTCAGAACGCCGGCGGCCCAGTCACAGGCGACAATCCTCGCGGTACGGGTCAGGACGCCAGACCGGCGAGGGGCTCGGTGTCGTCGACGAAGGCGCGGGCCACGTCGGACAGACGGCGATTGTGGGAGCGGGCGTAGACGCGCAGGGCGGTGAACGCCTGTTCCATGTCGATGCCCTGGCGCTCGGCGAGTTTGCCCTTGGCCTGCTCGATCAGGACGCGGCTGTTCAGCGCCGTCTGCAACTGCTCGTTGAGGACCGTGGTGCGCTGGGTAGTGCGCTGCTGCAGGAGGCTGATGGTGGCGACGTCAGCCAGGGCCTGGGCGATGGGCGTGCCGAGTGGGTCGAAGGGGCCGGGAGCGGAGCGGAAGAGATTCAGTGCGCCGACGACCTCGTCGCGCAACCGCATCGGCAGGGCCTGGACCGCGCCGAAACCGCGAAGCCCGGCCTGCGCGGCGAAGCGCGGCCAGCGGGCGGTCTCCGTGCGCAGGTCGGGAACAGTCACCGGCTGACCGGTGCGGAAGCACTCCAAGCAGGGGCCTTCGTCGTTCTGGAGCTGGAAGAGCTCCAACAGGCGCACCTGTTCGTTGGAGGCCGCCATCACACGAAGTTCGCCGTCGCGGTCCGCGAGCAGCACGCCGACGGCGCTCGCACCGAGCATCCCCACGCAGCGATCGGTCAGCAGACGCAGGAAGTCGATCAAGTCGAAGTCGGCGACCAGATTGTCCGCCAGCTCGACGAAGGTCTTGGCCAGGAGTCGCTCGTCCATCATCTACACCCTCTATGGAGACTAGCCCTGCCGGAATCGGGCGGGAACCTCGGCGCATGGTGCGTTCACTGGACCGAGCGAGGACGTCATGTGTCCTCGTCGCTCTGGGTCGGCTCCGCGTGGGGGGAGAAGCGGAGCCGGCCGGCCACCACGTCAGCGGCCACGACGGTGAGCCGACGCCCGTGGGCATAGGCGTGGGCGCGCAGCCGGACGAAGGCCTCTTCGATACCGACACCCAGCTGGACGGTGAGCATGCCGGTGGCCTGGGATATCTCCGCCCGGTACCCGCCCAGATCCTCGACGTGTCCGCTCGGCGCACCGTCGCCGGGTGGTGCGCCCGTCTCGTCGATCCGGGCGTCGAGCAAGACCAGAGTCGCGAGATCAGCGAAAGCCAACGCGTCGGCCAGCTCCTCCGTGTCCAACCGGACCGGGACCTGGGCGTACAGGTCCAGAACCCCGGGTCTGATCGCCCCTATCTGCAAGGGGAGCGCGAAGACCGCGAGCGCCCCGGCCTCCATGGCCGCACCGGCGAACACGGGCCAGCAGTCCTGCAGTTCGCCGGTCCGCAGGTCGGATATCAGGACGGCCGCACCGTGCGTGAAGGCATCTACACACGGCCCTTCGCCCAGAGCGAGCTGCAGTTCTTCCAGCTGCTCACTGATGTCATCGGTACTGCACAGCGGATGGCCCACCGCCGTCCGGTACATCGCCGAAACCCCGGCCCCACCGACCGGCAGAGAGGCCACCGCCGCTGTACACACGTCCACCACCCCGGCCCGGGCACCACGTCGGGCCGCCTGCTCGGCGACCAGCACGCGGATCCGGGACGACCGGCTGTTCGGCATCACCCGGTCCACCGCGTCCAGGATTGCGGAGCGAGTCCCTCCAGTATCGGCACGGTCCGTTCTCCGAGGGGAAGTACCAGCACGCGGAACATCGTGTGGTCGGTCGGCCTCCAGATCTCCCCGATGTCCTGCCACCCCCAGGCCCGGAAGGCAGTGAGGGCCGGATGATCGGCCTGATCCACCAAGGTGGCGCCGAGCGACGCGTGCTGGTCGTCCAGCAAGCGCTCCTGCAGACGCCGGCCCAGGGTCTGGTTCTGAGGGTGCGGGCGGACCAGGATGTGGGTGATGGCGAAGACCCTGTCGGATTCGGTGAGTTGCTCGAAGCTGCGGAGCAGCTCACCGTCGAAACCCAGCCACCGGAAGCCGTCGCCGCGCACCGCGAAGCCGAAGGCGCATCCCACCAGCCCGTCCGTCTCCGCGATCACCATGGCGAACCCCGGCCGGCGGATGTCACCGGTGAGACGGTTCAGGAAGTCCTCTCGACTGCGACTGCGACTGCGGTAGTCCTCGCCCGGCTCCGTTTCACAGGACTCCACGTACAGATCCGCCAGATCCTGGCGCAGGTCCTCCACCAGCCAGCGGTTCACCCGGCGCAGGGGCACCGCGCTTGGGGTGAACGACTCGTCGAGTGCGGACTTCAGTGACTGCCCCCACCAGGGCCGAACCCTCACAGCACACCGCCCGGGACAGCGGGAGCGAGCCGATGCGATGTCGCGAAGCACGCCACGGGGGCGATGAAGGCGTTGAGGCCGCTGCAGTCGCAGAAGGTGGCAGGGGGGAGATCGATGTCGATGGTGCGTACGCCGTCCCGGAGGGACCATTCCAGCGCCGCACGCATCAGCGGCGCCGTCTCCAGATCGATCTCACCGGCCAGGGTGAGCAGAGCACTGGTCTTTCCGGCGTGCCGGTGGACGTTCGACTGCGGTTGGGGCATGACGCCTCGGTTCCAGAGGCCCGCCGGGCAGGGCCACGGAGAGGAGCTTGACTCCCGGCTCCTCTCGGGGCGTTCCCGGCAGGGACATACATGGGGCGGAGGCAGGCGAACAGGCGGGCCAACAATCTGACCACCAGGGCAGGGGAACCGCCCAGTTCCTCCAAGGGATGCGCCGGGCGACCGGACGAAGTGGTCCGCTCCCCGCAGCCATCTGTGTCGAGCAACAACAGGTCCGCCGGGGTCCAGGGCGTCCGCACCTCAGGATAGCCCCCATTCCGCACCAGAAGGCGGCCGGAGGTGACCATTCTCAGGGGCTGGACGCCCGGCCGGTGTTCGGCGGCATCTGGTGTGCATATCCGTTGCGCCACAAGGTACTTTCGGCACGACGCCGAAGACCGGAGCCAGGGAGCTGGCGGCGACGCAGCACCGCCATCTGTCGTGTTCCCCGCCAAGCTGCGATCAGGCACCGGAATCCAGAAGAACATCCTTCGATCATGCAGAGCATCCCGATGGGTGGGAACGGCTTGATCGGACTTCCTCGTCGAGTGTTCGCATGGTGATGGGCCTGTCCTGGTGGGAGGATCACGTACGGCCACCAGCACCACTGGACGATGTGGCCGCCGAGCCGTCACGAGCACCCGCATTCTCCGCGCCCGTTCGCGAACGCACCAGCATTCCACTCGCGTTGACAGGGCCGGTCATGCGGAGTTGACTGGCAGGCACGGCGTTGGGCTATGCCGCTTGGAACTTCCGGGCGACGCGCCCCCGTTCTGTTTCGCCTGGACCTCGCGGAGAACAGGGCTTGCGGCCCTGTAACTGCTGGAGGCCCGACGTGATCGTTCTCATTCTCCTTCTCCTGCTCGTCCTGCTGCTGCTCGGGGTCGGCTTCACCATGCACCTCCTCTGGATCGTCGCGGCCGTCCTGCTGGTCTTCTGGATCCTCGGCTTCTCCCGCCACCACCGCAACGGCGGCGGACGCCGATACGCCTGGAACCGCCGGTAGTCGGACGGGGCGGCGCCCCGCACCCTCCCTCCGCGGAAGCACCGGGCCGTCCCGGGCACCGGGAGATCCCACCACACCGCGGGATGGAGAACCTCATGAGCCTTGGCGAACAGCTCGGCCACAGACGGTGAGTCCCCTCAATCCGGCGGCTGGCAGGAGACGTCAAGACCGCCTGGTCACCGGGAGGCTGAAGCGATCCGCGAGCGGGCCAAGGGCACTTTCAAACCCACGACCGCCCCGGGCGGTGCCCACCTGGGGTGGGCGCCGTCCGGCCGGCACGGATACAAGCGCCGGTCGGCAGGAGCTGACGCACATGCAGCAGATCGGCTTACGAGCCGGAAGTCAGAGAGGAACGTCATGTCGATGTTCGCCATCGTGGTGATCGCCGTGGTGGTCGTGATCGCGGCCGCAGTTCTCTTCATCGGGCTCGGCCAGCGCGGTGGCAACCGTGGGCTGAAGCGGCGCTTCGGCCCCGAGTACGACCACGCCCTGGCCGGCCACAACGGCGACACCAAAGCCGCCGACCAAGAACTCGGCGAGCGCGTGCGGCGGTACGGATCCCTCAAGGGGCGGCCCTTGTCGCCCCAGGATCGCGAGCAGTACGTCGCTCAATGGGCCGGGATCCAGGAGCAGTTCGTCGACTCGCCGCACAAGGCGGTTACCGAGGCCGACGCGCTCCTGGCCCGGCTGGCCCAGGACCGGGGATTCCCGAGCGGTGAGCAGTTCGACGAGCAGTTGGCCGCGCTTTCCGTCCACCACGCAGGCCAGGTCCACGGCTACCGCGGCGTCCATGCTGCGGTCCGCGGCCAGAGCGGCACCGAAGAGATGCGCGAGGCCATGGTCGAGGCCCGCGGCCTGTTCGCCGCACTGGCCACCGAAGAGCCGAGCGACTCGGACCGACACCGTTCACAGCCCCCCGATGACCACGGCCGGGCACCCACCGCACATGGCCGGCACCACACGAAGGGAAGTGGCACGTAATGCTGTACGACTCCGAACGCGCGAGGCAGCCCGAGGCCCGGACCCCGGATCTCGCCAAGCGGCGCGCACCGCAGGCAGCGGGACCGGAATCGACCCGGGCTCCGCGCGAAGTGTTCACCGGTTCCGCCGACCCCGACCGTACCCAGGTCTCGGAACACCAGCTGCTGCCCACGGGCGAACGGGACAAGCTGGCCGTCCGCCTCCAGCAGGCCATCAGCAACTTCGTCGACAGCCCGCGCCACGCCGTGGAGGAAGCCGACGGCACCTTCGACCAGATGGTCACCCTCCTGACGAACGCCCTCGCCGAACGCCGGCGCACCCTCCGCGCGAACTGGCAGAGCCAGGACACCCAAGCCGAGACCGAGGAACTACGCGTCGCCCTACAGGAGTACCGGGAGACCGCAGAGCGACTGCTGGCGATCTGAGCAATCGCGACCATCCATCCCTGAACTGCTGCTGCGGACCACCGGCCCACAGCAGCACGCGTCCGGCCGCCACGCCTCCCAGCGGATCGGTGACCAGCCGAACAACCGGCGGCCGCGACGCACCGGCCAGACGGCCTCCTCGCCCCGGGCCGAAGAGAGCACCGACCGGCCGTGGACCTTCGCGGGGCCAGAGCGCCGGACAGCCGGGTGCACGTCAGGGTGGGGCGAAGCCGGCACCTTTGAACAGGACCACGTTGCCGGGTGGAGCTCGTGAACTTCTCCGGCGGTTCCTGCCGCCTGGAGACGGACGCCGCCTGCCTCCATACCTTCGAGCCCATGGTGATCCCCGGGCTGCTGCAGACTCCCGCCTACGCCCACGCGGTCATCGAGGAAACGACCCCCCGATCACTGCCGAACAGTCCGCCACGCGCCTCAAGGTGCGGTTGCGCCGTCGGCACCGGATCTACGACCCGGCCCGGCCGTTGCGTCTGTGGGTCGTCCTGGACGAATCGGTACTGCGCCGCGTCGTCGGCGGTCCCGACATCATGCGCGAGCAACTGGAGCACCTGAACGCACTCGGCGCCGAGCCGCACATCACCGTGCAGGCACTTCCCCACGCGGTGGGCGCCCACCCTGGCCTGTCAGGACAGTTCTCCATCCTGCAGTTCGCCGACAGCCCCGACGCGGGAGTGGTGCACCTGGAGCGGTTCACCAACGACCTCTACCTGGAGAAACGATCCGACATGCAGCACTTCGGCATGCTGTACGACCACCTCCAGGCCCAGGCTCTCAGCCCCGACGGCACCCGCGACCTCATCGCCGACGCCACCAAGACATACATCGACGCGGCGAGCCGCCCCTGAGAGGTCGCTCTCTCCCTCTGTACGGAACGTGCGTTCGGCCGTGCACCCAGGGGCAGCGCCGTGAAGTCCCTGGCGCAGGGCGGGCGGCGGACCACGTCCGCCTGTGTCTGCGAAATGGCCAAGACGGGCACGGCCTCAGCCGCCCGGTTCGCTCTGCGCAGGTACCAGTGCACGGGGTGTCCGGGGCGCGTCCGCCGTTCCTCCGGAACCCGCTCCCCGAGCGGTACGTCGCCACAGCCGACCCGGAGCCCGGTAGAAGCGGTCCGGCAGGAACACGGCGTCGGCGATGATCATCGCACCGGAGAAGAGGGGCAGCCCCATGAGTACCGCGATGCCCAGGTGCATGCCCAACAGCATGGTCAGGGCCGGGTACTTGAGCCGCCCGAACAGGACGAACGGGAAGGCGACCTGCAACAGCACCGTCAGGTAGCAGACGATGGCGATCAGTACGTCGTGCTCGTCCGCCATGAGGGAGAGTCCGGGCCATGGCCGGAACAGATCGAGGTTCAGGACGTAGTGGAGGGCGGTCCCGTTGCCCCAGGATCCGCCCTGCACCTTGTACAGGCCCGCGGACCCGTAGAGGAAACAGACCTGGGCCGCGATGACGAACATCCCGCAGTTGTGCAGCACGGCGGTCAGGGTCCGCCGGGAAGCGCGGAGGTGATGCCGTAGCCCATCCGCCGTCCGGTCCACCGACGGGCACGCCGTAGCACCCGCGCATGCCCGGAGCCGGGTTCTGCGTGCGTCCAGGGACCAGCGGCGGCCGCATGCGGTGAGGACGAGGTAGAGGGCCATGAGGAGGATGAGGTTGTCTCCTCCATCGGTCATGAAGATCGCCCTGCTGTGGAACGACGCGACCACGACCGCGAACAGCACGGACACCGCCCTGGTCCGCCAGCCGAGGGCGAACAGTACCGATGCGCCGACGGCCAGTGCGTAACAGGCTTCGAAGTAGGCGCGGTTGTCGGACAGGGTGAGGATGCTGATCCATCCGGTCTGGTCGAACAGTTCACTCGCCAGTTCCGGTGTCCAGGGTGATCCCGGACCCCAGATCTCGTCGCGGTGCGGAAACTCGCGCAGCAGGAAGACGAGGTAGACAGACCCGTATCCGATGCGCAGGACCGCGGCGGCGTACAGGGAGACCGGCCGCTCGGTCAGGACGTCGAGGGCCGCACGGACACGGTCGGTTACGCGGTGCGGCGCGCCCGCCCCCGGCCTCTCGGCGGCAGGGGGCTGCGATGCTGGCAGCTGCTCAGTTTCCACGGGAGTCCACCTCAACCTTCCACCACGGCAGATACCGCGTATCGGCCGTCCTCGGTGCGACCGCGGCCGCGTCCGCGCCGCCCGCCGGGGCCGGCGCGGCGATGGGCACGGTGACCACCCGTAGCTGGATGGCCTCGAAGCTCCCGCGACGGTGGGCAGCGACGCGATCCGACGCGATGTTGGTCAGGTACCGCTGAGTCATCAGCGCCCGCTGTGAGCGCGGCTGGTCGTCGACAACGTGGTTTTCGAGGTAGGAACTCCAGGCCCGCCGCAGCATGTTCTGCGCCGTGTGACTCGGGAAGGGGTTGTGCTCCACCGCGGAATTGTCCACGGCGGTCAGATCGAACCAGCCGCTCACCCGCACGGTTCCGTCGGGGGCGGTGTGCAGGGTCCTCGCCGAGATCTGCCGGTTGACGGACTCCGGATCCGGGGCGAATAGTCGCCAGTTCTGCTCGAACAGCGGGAAGACCCATGCGTTGACTTGCCGGCTGTACCGCTGGGAGAGCGGGTTCGGGGGCGCCACATGCAGAAAAACCAGGAGCACATGGACCAGGGCCGTCGCCAGGCAGAGGAACACGGCAGTACTCGTTACAGCTTGCAGGAAGCCCGGCGGAGGCTCCGATTGTTCCGCGGGCCTTTCTGCGGATTGTGACGCGGATTGTTGTAGGAATTCATCCCTAGATTCGTCCACATCCGTCGATGCAGTGCCATCCAGCACAGCCCCTCCCGCCTTTCGATCCCGGCTTCTCTCACTGCTCTCCTGAGCTTTCGGCGGCGCCGCGCGACGGAATCGACAACGATCCGCCGCGCGCCGCCCGTCCCCTCAAGGACGCATGCACGACTCAGTGACGAACGCTGCCGTAGCCGTCGTCTTTGCCGGGCTTGTTGCCGTACCCGCCGTAACCGCCGTGCTTTGCGGGCTTCCCACCGTGATCGTGGTGACCCGGCTTCTCCGGCTTCCCGTAGTGGCCTCCGGGCTTCTCCGGCTGCCCGTAGTGGCCTCCCGGCTTCTCCGGCTGCCCGTAGTGGCCTCCCGGCTTCTCCGGCTTCCCGTAGTGGCCTCCGGGCTTGCCCGGCTGCCCGTGATGGTGGTGGTGGTCGTGCCAGGGCCCGCCGGTCGCGCCGCCGTGGACGCCGCCCGTGGTGGGACCCGGGGTCCCGCCCGCTGTAGCGCCCGCGATGAGGCCGCCGGGCACTCCGCCCATGGTGCCGCCTGTCGTCAGGACGCCGCCCAGGAGACCACCCAGGATGCCACCGGTTGCGCCGCCCGTCGGCACCCCGGCGATGACTCCGACCGTGGAGGCGCCCGTGCCACCGGACGTGGCGCCGGCGACAATACCGCCGGTGACCAGACCGCCGGTGATCAGACCGCCGGTGATCAGACCGCCCGTGGCCCCGGTCCCGCACGGCCCCTGGAAGATCCTGTTGCTGTCCAGCGTCACGGCGCCGTCACCGCGCAGGCCCGCATCGGCCAGCAGCCGGCCGTTGATGATCGCCCCCGTGGTCGCGGTGATCGAGGTGTCGGCCATGATGGTGCCCACGAACGTGGAGTTGGTACCGAGCGTGGCCGAGCTGCCGACCTGCCAGTACACATTGCACGGCGAGGCGCCATTGATGAGGCTCACCGAGCTGGCGGATGCCGTCGTCAGCGTCGAACCGATCTGGAACACCCAGACGGCACTGGGGTTGCCCTGGGCGTCCAGCGTGAGCGTGCCGGTGATCCCGGCGGAGCTGTTCGCCTTGTAGAGGCCCGGCGTCAGCTTCTGGCCACCGAACTCGTGGGGAGCGTCGTTGTAGACCGCGTCCTTCAGAGGCTGTCCGGCGGCCTGGTTGTACGCCGTATTCAGGTCGATCTTGGCTTGGCCCGCGACGGCATCGGCAGAGTGCAGCACCCCGGGTGCGGTCACGATGCCGGGCCCTCCGTCGGACGTCTGGAACCCGGTGATGGCCGTCCCGGGGCTTACGCCGACGTGGAGACCGTTGACCACCGTGGGACCGGTGTTGGTGACCGTGGCGCCGGCCAGTACCCCGAAAGCGGCTGCCGTGCCCAGAGGCACAGGGATGGCAACGGCGCTTGCGCGTGTCGGCGTCATCGCGAGGACGACAGCGGCCATCGCCACGGCCGTAACCGCCGCGATCCACACCGACAATGTGCGCCGTGGAGGCGCGTCAGTAATATTCAGCGTCATCGAGGGGCCAACTCCTTTGAGAGGATTATCTTGGCGATTCCCGGCCGTGCAGAATTCGATTCTGCGCCTGGAATATTACGCAGGAAGGTGCTCCGATTACGGCTTATCTGAGCGGTTTCGCTGGAATGGAAGAATTCGGCGCTTGATCTACCCAAATGATTAATGGGCTGAATGGCGCTGCCGTTTATCCGGCTCGATGACGGACGAGCCGTTCACGATTCCCTGAGCAGGCCGGCCCAACAGGCGGACGCCGGTCACCGCAGTCCCCCCCGTCTGATCAAGGAGCATTTTCCAAGCTGATGGCGGTGGCCGCGAGTTGGACATGTCTGCACAACGATGAAGCTCCTGGTAGTCGGGGTCTCGACCGAGATCACCCGTGCCGCCGGGAGCTTCCGCGCTTGTCGACCCGTCGTCCATGGGTCTGTCCAGTCGCACCCTGCGGTAGGAGCCAGAGCATCATGACGACCACCACCGCACCCGGCACCCTTGAGCGCGACTTCCGCGCCCTGGTCTACATCGGCCGTCAGTAGCAGCAGGCCCGTCCTAGGATGCTGGGCAGGATCAGCTGACTGCGAGGACACGCATGGACGCGATGATCCAGCACCAGGAGTTATCGGTGTACGTGGAGCACTTCGCTATCTGCCTCGAAGACCGCGACACGAGTTGGATGCCCCACCCCTTCCCTGACGGGTACGACCCCGGCGTGTTCCTGAAGCCGTTTCCGGGGCGTCTGGACATCCGCAGTGCCGGGCACACGCACACGGCCCACTTCAACGTGGAGGTGTGGGACGGGCCGCCCTCCGAGCCCGAGGGCGCATGGGATGAACGCGGTACCGCATCGCTGCGCTGTGTCTCAGGCCGGCTTCGCCTGCACGGGACGAGCGGCGGGCCGGCCACCGATGACGTACACCTTCCGCAGGCTCCGGCCACCTGGGAGGTGCGTCTGCTGTGCACTGGCCGGGCTGAGGTAGCCGCAGAGACACTGCACCGTGCCGCCCACAACATCGAGCGGTATACCGCCCAGTTCTGGCCCGCCATAGAGCCGCACGGGGCCGGTAGGCTGCGGCGCACCGGCCCCGGCGATCAACAGTGCTGATCAGTGCGTGATCTCCACCCCTGCCCCGCGGAGGCGTGACGGTCTGGCTGAAGGTGCCGTTGTTGCGCAGGGCCAGCCACAGCTTGGTGACCGGCAACTGTGTGCCGCCCCAGCTGTACTGGACGTTGGAGGGCCAGCTCTTGGCGATCGTCGCCGAGCTTTCGATGCCGGTGGTCGTGATCCCCGTCTGTCCGGTGGAGAGCATGTCGGTGAACTGGTAGGTGAGCTGGACGTCCCGGCTGACGGACGGGACCGTCGCGATCACGAGGACGTTGAAGTGGCTTTCCCCGACCGGCTTGCCGCCCTGAAGCCAGGTCTGGTTGAACGACGCGCCCGAGCAGACGGCGTAGCGGGACTTGACGAAGAACTTGTTCGTCTTGCCCAACCCCGCTATGCACTCCGCCGCAGCCATCGTGCGCGGCGGATCGGCCACGGACGCCGCCCCCGCCGCTTCCGGCCTCTTCACCGGTGCAGGGTGCCCGGACTCGCGCGTCGCACGCGGGCAAAGGAGGCTGCGGGTCCCACCGGCCCTGGCGGCGCCCTTTCCAGCAGACCGTAGCCGAGTACCTGCAATGGGTCATCGGCGGTTCCATAAGCCCGCCTTGGGCCTACCTAAACAGATTCCCCAGGAATGTGATCTTGGGTGATAGCGTCGACACGCTGTGCAATTGCACACAAGTGGAGCTACTCATTCCATGATAACGATCTTTCTAAGTAGCGTCTCTCGGGTTTGTCATCCATTGGAATGGACCTTTAGTGCTCGGGCAGTCAAACCCCGTACAGCGAACGGGACTTGATGACTGCGCCGATTGTTCCCGCGCATTGTCCTGAAGCGCACGCTCCCATTCCCCGCACAAAGCAGCCCTGTCAGTCCGTGCATCCGTTCTGGCACACTTCCGGCCAACCACAACTCCCCCACAGAAATGAGGTGTGGCCTTGTCCGGTCGCAGAAGACAGGTGCAGCAACGGCGACGAAGACGCGGCATGCTCGTCGCAGCGGTAGCCGTCACGGCGGGAGCACTCGCCGGTACAGCGGCGCTCGGTGGCGTCTTCGACCACCACTCGTCCCGACCTGAGATCACCGCGGCACGGGCCGCGGTGGACGGTCCCGCTCCGGCACCCGCGCACGACAAGACCCCAGAACCGGTGGCCCGAATACCCAACGACGACCGCACGCGCGGCCTGGTCTACAAGGGCCTGAGTTCCGCGCCCAAGGGTGACCGTTGCGCCGGCGTCCTGCGCACCGCCGACGGCCGGTGCACGCACGGTCCCGACAAGCCCCCCAAGGGGGTGGACATCTCCAAGGACACGCCACCCGCCGTGAAGGCACAGGGAGCGGCCGGAACACCAAGCCGCCCCGCCACCCAGAAACCCTCCACGGAACAGCCGTCCTCCGGCACCACGGCATCTGTGGACGCCCGCCAGGCGGGCACCGCCGCCAAGACGCCGCCCGCCGCCCCCACCCGGGGCACCGGAAGCGGGAAGGCGGCGCCGGGTGGTCAAGCGGTGCAGTGCGACGGCGACGGGAGCACGGGCAACCGGGTACAGGTGGTGTACGCGCACGGTCCCGGCAACGACCGGTACGGCGAGTACCTGGCGTCGTTCCGCAGGTGGGCCGCCGACGCCGACACCATCTACTTCGCCAGCGCGCAGGAGACCGGGGGCGTACGGCACATCCGGTACGTGACCGGAGCCGACTGCACGCCGTCCGTGCTCAACGTGGAGGTGGCGAGCTCGGCACTCGCCGAGTTCGGTGCTCTGAACTCCGCACTCGCGCAGAAGGGTTTCGACCGGCGCGACCGCAAGTACATGATCTTCGCGGACGCCAAGGTCTACTGCGGCATCGGAACCTTCAACGGTGACGAGCGCCCCGGCGCCGCCAACCTCAGCAACTTCGGCCCCTCCTACGGCCGCACGGACGCCGGCTGCTGGAGCGGTTCCACCGCGGCGCACGAGCTCGGACACAACCTCGGTGCGGTGAACAACAGCGCACCGAACAGCAGCCGAGGGGCGCACTGCACCGACGAGTGGGACATCATGTGCTACTCGGACACGCCGTACTACCCCACCATGCGCAACGTCTGTACCGAGCGGAGCCAAGACGAGCGCCTGGACTGCAATCACGACGACTACTACAACACCAGTCCACGGGCGGGCAGTTACCTCGCCACACACTGGAACGTCGCGAACAACCAGTTCCTGATGACCGGCGGTGGAACCCGGCCCGACCCGGACCCGAGCCCTACCCCGACCCCGAAGCCGACCCCGACGCCGACCGGCAGCACCGGACCGACGACGGGCCCCGTCCCGGTCCTCGGGCAGCTGACGTCCGACTCGGCCGTGGTCAGCTGGCCGGCGGCGTCCTCCGTAGCCTGGTATCAGCTCCTGCTCAACGACAGCCACCTGGCATGGGTCCAGCCCAACTCGGCGCGGGTCTACAACCTGCGGCCCGACACCGACTACAGGCTCGCCGTCTCGGTCCGCGACCAGGCCGGCCGCGACTCCGGACCCGGCCGCGCGCTGTCGTTCCACACCCCGCCCGTCGGCGGCACCGCTACCAAACCCGGCACGCGGTACACGCTGACCAATGGTCACACGGGGCTTGCGGCTGAGATCTGGGGCGGCGGGAGCGCGGACGGTACCGTCCTGGTCGGTTCCCAGCCCAATGGGTTCACCCCTCAGCAGTGGTACTTCGATGACGTTGCCGGCGGCAGTGCGCGCCTTCGCTCGGCCGTGTCGGGCAAGTGCCTGCAGATCGGCGGTGCCGCGGCCCCCGGCCAGTGGGTCGCCCAGCAGCCCTGCTCCGGCAGTGACGCCCAGCAGTGGCGACTCACCAAGTCGGGAACCGGCCTGCGCCTGACCGCCAAGAACAGCTCACTGGTCCTGGGCGTCGGCAATAGCCCGTACTACGGAGCCTGGCTGCTCGAACTCCAGGACCCGGACACCTCCAACTACCAGAACTGGGCCCTGCAGAAAGCATCCTGACCCCCCACTAACGGCAGGGGCCGTCCTCATACGGCCCCTGCCACCCCCTCACACCGGAGCCACCCCCTCATGCCCGATCGCCGCTTCACGGCAGTGACCGCCGCCCTCACCGGCCTGCTCCTCCTGGGCTCCGCGGCCACGGCACACGCCCACGGCGACACCATCCATCTGACCGTCACGGGCGTGTCCGCCGGCCACCCCGTCACCAAGGCGACCTGGGAGGACGACGGTCACCCCGTCAACGACAAAGTCGCCGGCACCCTCACTGCCACCTCGGCCGACGGCACCAGCGTCGGGCCCTGGCGGTTCGTACCAGTAGCCGGTGAGCCCGGAACGTTCACCACCGCCGAAGCTCTGCCCGCCGGTCACTGGACCATCACGGCACAGACGGCCTTCCCGGCGCTCGGCCGCGCCGAGTCCCAGGCCGAGGTGGCCCCCGCGTCGGTCGCCCCGTCGCCCGCCGCGCCGGCAGCGGCAACACCTCCGGCGGCAGCACCTCGTACCGAATCCGACGGCGGACCGGGCGTAGGCACCCCGTTGGCCATCGGCGGCGCCGCCCTGTTCGTCGCCATCGGTGGCCTCGCCATATTCCGAGTGCGGCGCCGCCGGAACCGCCCTTCCTGATCAGGACGACCCACTTGATCAAGACAAAGGAACCCCCCATGCACAGATTCCGCAGGACTTCCCGCATACCCGCTCATACGCCGACCCGCAGGCCGGCCCGCAGAAGGACACTCGCGTCCACAGTGGCCGCCGCCCTGTCCGCCGGCCTCCTGCTGGCCGTCGCCCCGCAGGCCCAGGCCGCCATCACCGGAACAGTCGTCGGCGGGCAGGGGAACTTCACCACCGTCAACCAGCGTTCTCTGCCCACCCTGTCCTCCAACGTCACCGGCAGCTCTCCGATCGGCGACCACATCCCGATGGTCTGCCGGACCACCGGCGACGCCGTGGAGAACAACTCGCGCTGGATCTGGTCCGGCGCGTACTACCTCGCCGACGCGTTCATCCGCGAGGACACCGGCAGCCTGCCAGTCTGCAGCTCCACCCGGCCCACCAGCTGGACGGCCCTCAACATCGGTATGCAGAAGCAGGTCCAGAACCAGTGGTGTTGGGACGCCTCCGGCCTCACCATCGCCAACTACTGGGGATACACCGGCTACACCCAGTACGACTTCTGCCGACTGGCCGCCCAGAACAGCTGGCTGGACTGCAACAACCAGCCCGCCACGCTCGACGACATGGCCAACGCGCTCAAGAACATGGGCTTCCGCAACAGCGGCACCGACCTGTACCGCAGCGCGTCCTTCAGCGAGACCCAGAACGAGATCGCGAACGGGCGCCCGTTCGCCGTCCGCATCGGCTGGACCTCCGGCGGCGGCCACATGAACGTCATCTACGGCTACGACAGCACCAGCAACATGGTGGCAGTCGGCGACCCGTGGCCCAGCACCCAGACCTATACCTGGTGGAACTACTCCACCTACGCCGGAAACAACTCCTTCCGGTGGACCCACACGCGCACAGGCATCCACGGCTAGGGGACCCACCATGCACCGTACAACCACACGCGCCGCCATCCTGTTCGCAGCCGCTGCCGCCACCCTGTGCGCGGGCGCTCCCGCGCAAGCCGCCGATCGCCCCACCGCACCCGCCGCGACCGACTACACCGCCGCTCAGCAAGTGCTGCGCTCCGGCCAGGTCCACGACACCGTCTCCCGCTTCCTGACGGCCGCCGAGCACCGTACGCCGGCCGCCGGCGCAGACGGCGGCACGGCCGGCAACCCGCGCGGCCTCGTACAAGCCCCCACCACCTCACCCGGTTTCGACCTCAAGAAGCCCGTGCCGCTCTACGAACTCGCACCCGAGTTCGTCACCGGTAAGACCAAGCCGACCGCCGCCTCGGCTCTGCGGCTCTCCTACCTCGTCTCCCGTGTCTCCGCGGCCAATGGCCACCAGGCCGCCGTCCTGCTCGCCCAGAAACAGGGCGGCCACGCCTGGGAGCTGGCGGGGATCCGCGACGGCGACGCAGACGTCAGCACCGCCGAGCGCGGCACCGATCAGGCACAGACCTTCATGGAGCCTCAGATCCACGCCTGGTACCGGGTGACCAGCACCGGCACCGTCGAGCCACTCAACAAGGAGGCCGGCGTGGCCCTCCAAGGCAAGCCGCAGGTCACCCTCAAGGCCTACCAGCAACTCGTCGCCAAGCGCTACAGCGACAAGCTCCCGGGCTCGGCCTACGACCGCAAGGGCCTCGCCGGCGGCTACGCCCCCGTCGAAGACCAGCCCGCCACCACGACGGCCGCTGCCGCCGGCCCCGCACGTCCCTGGCTCCCAGCCGCCTCGGCCTCGGTCGCCGTGTCGGCGGCAGGCGGAACGCTATTCCACCTGCGCCGCCGACGTCGCTCAGCCTAAAACCCACTGCGGTCCGGCCCCCCTTGGCGGAGGCCGGACCGTCGATGGGCGACGTCACTTCACGCACTACGTTTATACGAGGCGGACCGGGGAGCTCGCACGCTGGGTCAACCCCAGAGTGGCCGGCCGGATCAACTACTTCGGCCGCTTCCGGCCGTGTGAACTGCATCCCTTCTTGATACGCATCAACGCCTACCTGGTGCGCTGGATCCGTCAGAAGTGCAAGCGACTCAAGGCCAAACGGAGGGTCACCGGGAAACTGCGGGAGATCGCCCGGCGATACCCCCCGCCGGGCGGCTTGGTCATCAGTCAGCTGGTGGCGGGTCAATGGGGATTGTGCCCCTTCTTGTGGTGTAGCCGATCAGTTGGAGGGCGTGTCGGGTAGTG
This sequence comes from Streptomyces sp. NPDC031265, assembly GCF_055570295.1. Taxonomy (NCBI): domain Bacteria; kingdom Bacillati; phylum Actinomycetota; class Actinomycetes; order Kitasatosporales; family Streptomycetaceae; genus Streptomyces; species Streptomyces sp. NPDC031265. The sequence continues at coordinate 75,561 of NZ_JBVIHM010000014.1, read as the reverse complement.
CGGGGGCTTGTTCGGGGAGCTCGGCGGGGTAGAGCCGGTCCATGCTGCCTTCGGGGAGGTAGCGGCGGGGGAAGGCGATCCATTCGTCGTGCAGTTCGAAGAGCACGGCGGTGACCAGTGTTACGAGCCAAGCTCCTCGTCAGGGGCTGCTGAAGCGGGAGGAGCGCATGATCGCCGAGCTGACCCGGAGTGGCGCGGGTTGACCTCCCGTCACCAGCGGGTGCGATCTCCGTCACCCGATTGCGTCCGCGCCGCAATACGGAGTGATTCGCTCCGGGGTGCAGGGCTGCGGGTCTGTCGGCCAATGCCCCTTGCAGGGTGAATGGCGTTCACCTATGTTGGTGAACGCCATTCACCTCGGAGGGGGTCCCGCTGTGCCCGCTGATTCGCATCCGTCGACGGCTCCGATCGCTGACCGTGGCGTCATGGCCGTGCTGGCGGCCGGCGGCATCGTCACCACGCTGGTGCAGACCGCGATCGTGCCGCTGCTGCCGCAGTTGCCCCGGCTGACCGGTGCGGCCCCGGTCGATGTCGGGTGGGTGGTCACGATCACGCTGCTGACCGGTGCGGTCGCCACCCCGCTGCTGGGGCGGGCCGGGGACATGTACGGCAAGCGGCGGATGCTGCTGCTCGCGCTCGGGGCGCTTGCCGCCGGATCGTTGGTGTGTGCGTTCGCCTCCACGCTTCCGTGGCTGCTGGCGGGGCGGGCGCTGCAGGGTGTGGGTGCGGCGGTGGTGCCGCTGGCGATCAGTTTCCTGCGGGGTGTGCTGCCGCCGCAGCGGACGGGTTCGGCGGTGGCGCTGATGAGTTCGACGGTGGGCATCGGTGCGGCGCTCGGGCTGCCGCTGGCCGCGCTGCTGGTGCAGTACGCGGACTGGCACGCGATGTTCTGGGCCATGTCCGTGCTCTCGACGGGAGTGCTCGCCCTGGCCTGGCGGCTGCTGCGGGAGGAGCCGGTCCGGTCGCCGGGGCGTTTCGACCTGCCGGGGGCGTTCGGGCTGAGTACGGGGCTGGTGCTCTTGCTGCTGGCGCTGTCCAAGGCGGGGGAGTGGGGCTGGGGCAGTTGGCGGACGCTGGGACTGTCGGGGGCGGCGCTGCTGATCCTGACCGGCTGGACCGTGCACCAGCGCCGTGCGCCGCGGCCGCTGGTGGACGTGCGGCTGGCGACGCGTCCGGCAGTGCTACTGCCGCACCTTGCCGCGCTGCTGGCCGGATTCGCCTTCTATGCCAACTCCCTGGTCACCGCGCAACTGGTCCAGGCGCCTCGGGCCACCGGGTACGGGCTGGGGCTCTCGATGGTGGCGGCGGGCGCCTGTCTGCTGCCCAGCGGTGTGATCATGGTGCTGTGCGCCTCTCTGTCCGCTCGCATGTCCGCCGCCCGCGGGGCCAAGGCCACCCTCGCCCTGGGCACGGTGGTCATCGCGGCCGGCTACGGTTTGCGCTTCGCCGACAGTCGGCAGCTGTGGGCGGTCATCGCGGGCGCGGCCGTGGTCTCGGTCGGCACGGCGCTCGCCTACTCCGCACTGCCCATGCTGATCATGCGGGCGGTGCCGCTGGAGCAGACCGCCGCAGCGAACGGCCTCAACGTCCTAATGCGCACCATCGGGCAGGCCTTGTGCAGTGCGGTGGTGGCCACCGTGCTGGCCCAGCACACCCGTCTGTTCACCGCCCCGGCGGGCGCGGCCGTGTCGGCGCCGACCCTGGACGGGTACCGCACGGCCTTCGCCGCAGCGGGTGCGGTCGCGCTGCTGGCCTGTGCGGCGGCCTGCCTCATCCCGCGCCCGCCGCGGCCCGCGCTGTTCCCCCTCCAGGAGACTGAACCAGATGCCCGACCCGAACTCCGCCTCCCCTCGCAGCGCCCGCCCGCGGACGACGTCCAAGAAGCAGCTGACCCCAGCGCCGACGCCCGACTCGGACCCGGACCGGCCGGCACGACCGCGTGACGCCGACGCGCGCCGCGCGGACATCCTCGACGCAGCCCGGCGGGCCTTCGCACGCCACGCCTACGCCGACACCACCATCGCCGCCATCGCCGCCGACGCAGGCGTCAGCCCGGCGCTGGTGATGAAGTACTACGGCACCAAGGAGCACCTGTTCACCCAGGTCTTCACCTTCGACGCCGACGCCTCCGCCCTCTTCGACGCCCCCCTGGACCGCCTCGCCCGGCACATGGTCCTGCATCTGCTGGCCACCCAACGCGGCCAGACCCGCGACCCGATCCTGCGCATCGCCTTCTCCCGCCACCACCTGGAGCTCGGCGGGCAGGCACGGGCCAACTTCCGCACCCAGGTCATCGACGCCCTCGCCGCCCACCTCCCCGGCCCGGGCGCCCCGCTGAGGGCGGAGATGGCCATCGGCGTGCTGCTCGGCCTCGGCGCCCTCTACGCGACCGTCCAGGCCGACCAGCTCACCCGGCTCGACCCCGAGGAGGTCGCCGACCTCTACGTCCCGCTGCTGCAGCCCCTGCTCTGCGGCGACTCCCCGGCCCTCGCGTCCGAATAAGCCCATCCTGCCAACGGCGAACGTCGGCACAGAACTTCACAACACTGAGGCTTCCGTGGCCAAGGGCTACTGGGTCAGCGCCTACCGCACCATCTCCGACCCCGAGAAGCTGGCTGCCTACAACAAGCTGGCCGGTCCGGCCGTCCAGGCCGCGGGCGGACGGCTCCTCGCCCGTGGCGGCCGGGCCGTCGCACACGATGCCGGAATCGCCGAACGCACTGTCCTGATCGAGTTCGACAGCTTCGAACGGGCCGTCGCCGCACGCGAGAGCGAGGCCTGCCAGGAGCTCAACAATGGCGGCCCCGATGGGCGTCAGCACAAGCTGCGGCCTACCCCCGCATTGTTCGGTGCCCACAGCCTGCACGCGGTGACCGCTCCCCGGTCGCACTCTTCCAGACCTCATGCTGGGCCAGACTGGACCGATGGCGACGAGGACGAAGCGCCCTCACTCAAGGCTTCAGAGCGAACGGGCGAGGACCCGCGATCCACCAACGACGGGAACGGCTCGACCGTAACTGACGCAGCATCAGGAAAGTCGGCATTGAGTCAGCATCCACATTGCCAGACCCTGTAGCAGGCTGCTGAACATTCAACGAAGAGCCCCCGACTGCCGAGCAGCTCGAAGGGCTCTTCGTCACCCTGCCCAAGTCGACACGGCAATGTCATCCAGGGCCGCAAGCACCTTCAGCCCGAAGGACATCAGAGCAGGTCAGCGCGCCCTCCCCCGCGCCTTCAACGGCACCGGCGGCAGCGCAGGGGCCGAAAGCCGCCCCCCGTCGTACCCCTTCACCTCACCGAAGCGCGCCCCCTCCATCCACTCCCGCCGCGCCTCCTCGATGTCCGCCTGCGACCGCCCGATGAAGTTCCACCACATCACGATCTCCTCCTCGAACGGCTCGCCACCCAGGAGCATGAGGGATGCGTCCGAGGGGGCGCGCAGGGGGAGTTCGGTGCGGCCGCAGCCGAGGTAGAGCATGGAGCCGGGGAGGACCGGGACGCCGTCCACGTGGGCCTCGCCGGACATCGACAGGACCGCGTACTCGAAGTCGGGGTCGAGGGGCAGAGCGAGGTCCGCGCCGGCCGTCAGGGTCAGGTCGGCGCCCACCAGGGGGGTGTAGATCGTGCCCGGCGACGCCGCGCCGTCGAGCTCGCCCAGGATCACCGTGGCCTTCAGGCCCGGGGCGCTGACCGTGGGCAGGTCCGCGTGGTGCTGGAAGTGCGGCTCCGTGTGGCGGTGCGCGTCGGGCAGGGCGACCCAGAGCTGGGCGCCGTGCAGCAGACGGGCGTGCGGGCGGGGGCTCTCCTCGGAGTGGCTGATCGCCCGCCCCGAAGTCATCAGCCCGAGCTCGCGCGGGCGTACGGTCTGCAGACTGCCGAGGCTGTCGCGGTGCAGCACCTCGCCCTCGTGCAGCCAGCTCACCGTCTGCAGCCCCATGTGCGGGTGCGGCGGCACCTGCATACCGGGCTCGTCGGCGATGTCGTCCGGACCGTAGTGGTCGACGAAGGCCCAGGCGCCGACCATGCGGCGGCCGAGGTTCGGCAGCAGCCGGCGGACCTCGGTGGACTCGCCGAGCTTGACGGTGCGCGGCGAAAGCAGCTCGCGCACCGGCTCGGCGGCGACGAAGCCGCGGCCGCCGCACACGGAGACTGTGGCTTGACGATCGAGATTGCTCATGTCGGTCAACCTATTCCTGTCGGGACACCCGATGGCAGCCTCCCACGCGCACCGCACCCGTAAAGTTGTGGAATTTTCAACCACTGCCCCTTGTTGTGGCGTCCGTATCAGCATGGACAGGCCAGCTACGAGAGGACGTTCCGTGGTCGACAGCTACTACGAGTCCGGCACCACCGCCGAGCGCTGGGACCGCGCCCAGCTGTTCTTCGAGGCCAAGGAGTACGTCACGGCCGTACGCATCCTGACCGGCATCGTCGACGAGGTGCCCGGGCAGGTCGCGCCGAGGCTGCTGCTCGCCCGCGCCTACTACCACTCCGCCCAGCTCAAGAAGGCCGAGGCCGAGCTGCGTGCCGTGCTGGAGCGCGACCCCGTCGAGCAGTACGCGACGCTGATGCTCGGCCGCACCCTGGAGCGCCAGGGCCGGCCCGGGGACGCGGCCCGCTATCTGCGCCTCGCCGCCGCCTTCGACGGGGAGGTCGCGGCGCAGCAGCGGTGACCTGCGGACTCGGCGCGCCGACGGCCCCTACAGGCGCGCATGGCACACTGGCCGATCGATCCGCCGAAGGAGTGCCAGCCGTGCCCGTGATCCGCAACCTCCGCAGGGCGGTCCGCCGTGCCTACCGCCGCACGGTGGACCTCAGCCACCCGGCCCGCTCGCCGCTCGGCAGCGCCGTGGTGAACTGCGTGGTCTACCGGGACGGGGTGCGCCAGCCGGGCGACTGCCCGGTGGACGAGGCCGTACGGCGGGTGCGCAAGGCCGGTGAGGGGTTCGTGTGGGTCGGGCTGCACGAGCCCAGCGCCGAGGAGTTCGCCGGGATCGCCGAGCTCTTCGAGCTGCATCCGCTGGCCGTCGAGGACGCGGTCCGCGCCCATCAGCGCCCGCAGGTCCAGCCGTACGACGACGTGCTGTTCGCGGCCTTCAAGACCGTCGGCTACGTCGAGCACGAGGAGCTGACCGCGACCAGCGAGGTCGTCGAGACCGGCGAGTTGATGATTTTCACCGGGCCCGACTTCGTGGTCACCGTGCGGCACGGCAAGCACGGCTCGCTCGGTCCGCTGCGCGAGGCCCTGGAGGAGACGCCCGACCAGCTCGCCAAGGGCCCGGCGGCGGTGCTGCACGCCATAGCGGACCACATCGTCGACGACTACCTCGTGGTCATCGACGCCATGCAGGACGACGTGGACGCCGTCGAGACCGCCGTGTTCAGCGACACCGCCGGGCGCGGCGACGCGGGCCGCATCTACCAGCTCAAGCGCGAACTCCTGGAGTTCAAGCGGGCGGTGACCCCGCTCTACCGCCCGCTCCAGGCCCTGGCCACCACGCCGATGCCGCTCATCGGCCCGGACACCCAGCCGTACTTCCGCGACGTCTCCGACCATCTGTCCCGGGTCAACGAGCAGATCGGCTCCTTCGACGCGCTGCTCGACTCGATCCTCCAGGCCCATCTGGCGCAGGTGACGGTGGCCCAGAACGAGGACATGCGCAAGATCACGGCGTGGGCGGCGATCGTCGCGGTGCCGACGATGGTGTGCGGGATCTACGGCATGAACTTCGACAACATGCCGGAACTGCACTGGAAGTACGGGTACTTCCTCGCCCTCGCCGTCATGGCCGTCGCCTGCTTCGCCATCCACCGGGGCTTCCGCCGCAACGGCTGGCTGTGACCGGACGGGTGGCGGGCCGCCGTTACGGTCCGTAGAAGCGGCCGCTCCGACTCCGCCGCCGATTTTCAGCCAACTCGACTACAGGTATCACCGAAGCGGTCACGCTGTGCCACATTGCTTGACATGGAGACCAACACCGTGTTCTGCACCATCATCCCGCCCCATGTCCTCGACAAGCTCGCGCAGGCCGAGGACCCCGCCACGTTCGAGCCAGCCCGCCGCACCCTGGAGCACGACGCGCTCCAGCGCACCCGGCGCCGGATCACCACCGTGCGTGGCATGGCCGCCCCCACGGGCACGCCCTCCGACAAGCCCAACCGCACGATCTACGACGCCGCGGCGCAGGAGACGCTCCCCGGCACGAAGGTGCACGCCGAGAGCGACACGCCGTCCAAGGACGCGACCGTCAACCGGGCGCACGCCGGACTGGGTGCCACTTTCGAGCTGTATCTCAAGGCGTACGGCCGGCACTCGATCGACGACTCGGGACTGCCGCTGGACGCGACCGTCCACTACGGCGAGAAGTACGACAACGCGTTCTGGAACGGCGAGCAGATGGTGTTCGGCGACGGGGACGGCGAGCTCTTCCTCGACTTCACCATCCCGGTCGACGTCATCGGCCACGAACTCACCCACGGCGTCACACAGTTCACCGCCAACCTGGAGTACTTCGGGCAGTCGGGCGCGCTCAACGAGTCCATCTCGGACGTCTTCGGCTCGCTCATCAAGCAGTACGCGCTCGGGCAGTCCGCTGACCAGGCCGACTGGCTGATCGGCGCCGGGCTGCTCGGCCCGCGCATCCACGGCGAGGCGCTGCGGTCGATGAAGGCGCCGGGCACGGCGTACGACGACCCGCAGCTCGGCAAGGACCCGCAGCCCGCCACGATGGAGGACTTCGTGCGCACCAGCCGGGACAACGGCGGTGTGCACATCAACTCGGGCATCCCCAACCACGCGTTCTACCTGGCGGCCACGGCGCTGGGCGGCAACGCCTGGGAGCGGGCCGGGAAGATCTGGTACGCCACGCTGACCGGCGGCGAGCTGGCGAGCGACGCCAAGTTCGCCGACTTCGGGCGTCTCACGGTCGCCACCGCCCGCAGCCTCTACGGCGACGGCGACGAGCTCCAGGCCGTCACCAAGGCGTGGAGCCAGGTCGGGGTGCCGCTCACCTGAGGCGGCCCGGGACCGGTCAGGGAATCGGGATGTCCAGCTCGGGCCGGTCCCACATCACCGCGGGCGGGTTCGCACGGGCCGTGCCGGTCCGCAGCGCGCCCACGCTGCGGTAGAAGCCCTCGGCGGGCGGGTGCGAGACCACCCGGACGCGGTCGAGGCCGGCGGCCCGGGCCCGCCCGGTCATGTGCGCGACGAGCCGGCGCCCGATGCCGAGCCCCTGGGCGTCGTCGGCGACGAACATCAGGTCGAGCTCGGGCGGGGCGAGCAGCAGGGCGTAGAAGCCGAGCAGCCGGTCGTCGGCGCCGACCGCCACGTACACCTCGTGCGTCTCGATGTAGTCGGGTCCCACCCGGTAGCCCGCGACCATCGGGGCGTACGGGCCCTCGTACGCGCGTGACGACCGTACGAGCCGGGTGAGGCGCTTGGCGTCGCGCGCGACCGCGCGCCGGATCAGCATGTCCTCGCCACCCTTGCTCGTAATACGTGAGGTCATGCGGTGAGTATTACTGATGGGTCGCCGTGCGGGCGAACCGGGGCCGGGGCTCCGCGCCCTGGGCCAGCCTGCGCAGCACCGCCCCGCAGCGGCGGGCGTACAGCCTCTGGGCCACTGGGACCAGTGGACCGGCGAGGCGGGTGTACCAGCTCGCCGGGTGGCTGAAGGCGGTGACGGTGAACCAGACCTGGCCCCTGCCGTCGAGCTCCACGACGAAGGACTCCTCGCCGCACTCCGGGTGGCCCGGAAGCGTGCCGTAGGCAAAGCCGATCCGGTGCGGCTCCCGGTCGGTCCACACCACCCGGCACGGCGCCGCGATCCCGACCGGGCCGACGCCGAGCACGATGTCCACGGGGACGCCCGGCTCGGCCCGCCCGGACGGCGAGCGCACCGCGACGCCGAGGGCGCGGTGCATCCGCCACTCGGTGACGGCGGCTCCGGCGCGGTGCAGGGTGTCCGGCCCGTGGCCGATCCGCGTGCTGTGGTGGAGGTGGTGGTATCCGGCGGGCAGGCGGTACAGCCGGGTGCCGCCGACCTCGGGATAAGTGAAGGCGGGGACGCTCATGCGCTTACCGACCCCCATTCTGAACGCGTTCAGATACAGGGTGAGCCTACCTCGCATTGAACGCGTTCAACAAGGCGGTGGCCGGAGCGGACGGGGCGTACGCGCAACGGCGTACGGCGCTGTGCGCGCCGGGGCCCGGCGGACCGTAACTATCGCGCCGCACGGGCGCCCCCGGGGCCCGGGCGGCGGATGCTGGAGGTGCCCGGTGTGCAGGCTGAGGAGGCCGTCGTGGGAATGCTCGTGATCGAGGGAACGTACCGGGTCACCGGTGCCCGGCCGGACGGCGACTCCGTCCGCTTCTACCCGGCCGACCCCGCCCAGTGGGACCTCGTACCCGGGCCGCACCGCGTCCAGCGCAACCGGAGCGGCGGCGCCCAGCTGCGGCTCGACGGGATCGACACCCTGGAGACGCACTACATCCCGGCGCACGGCCGCGAGTCGCACCAGCCGGCGCCGTTCGCGGACCGGGCGGCCGACGCGCTCACCGCCTGGCTCGGCTTCACCGGCGTCGAGCGCGACGCCCACGGCACGGTCACCGCCTCCGAGCCCGTCCAGGCCCCGGGGTTCGTTCTCACCCGGGGCGCGGACCTGCACGGGCGCTGTGTCGCGATGGCGGGACGGGGCCCGGCGCCCGGCCCCGGCGGGCAGCAGCACTTCGTCGACGCGGCGCTGCTCCAGCAGACCGCCAACTTCGCCCAGTTGGCGGACGGGCTCGCCTATCCGACGTACTACACCAAGCTGTTCGTCGATCTGCGCGCGGCGATGACGGCCGCGGTGCAGGAGGCGCGCACGGCCGCCAACGGGCTGTGGCCGGTGGATCTGACCGCCAGCGGCGCGAAGATCGACGGGCCGGCCTCGCTCACCGAGAGCGCGGTCGTGCTCCCGAAGCTGTTCCGGCGCCTCGCGGACTATCTCGTCCTCGGCGCCGGGGACCCCTCGCTCGCCGGGTTCAAGGCGTTCCTCGACCAGCGCCCCGACCGCGTCCTGATCGTGTCGAAGGGGCAGTTCACCACCCTGTCGACGGTCGTGGAGGTCGCCGAGCAGACCGTCCGGATGACCGAGCCGCCGGAGAACCTCGTCTTCGAGGAGCGCTGACGACGACCTCCACGCGGGCGCCTACTGGTCGCGGTACGTCTCCAGGAGGCGCAGCCAAACCTCGCTGATCGTGGGATACGCCGGTACCGCGTGCCACAGCCGTCCGATCGGGACCTCGCCGGCGATCGCGACCGTGGCGGAGTGGATGAGCTCGCCCACGCCCGGGCCGACGAAGGTGACGCCGAGCAGGACCTCGCGGTCCAGGTCGACGACCATCCGGGCGCGGCCCCGGTAGCCCTCGGCGTACAGGCCCGCGCCCGCCACGCCGCTCAGGTCGTGGTCGACGGCCCGGACGCGGTGTCCGGCCGCCTCCGCCTCGGCGAGCGTCAGCCCCGCCGAGGCTGCCTCTGGGTCGGCGAAGACGACCTGGGGGACGGCGGCGCGGTCGGCGGTGGCCGCGTGGGCGCCCCAGGGGTCGGTCTCCAGGAGCGGAACCTTCGCCGCGCGCGCGGCGATCGCGGCGCCCGCGATCCTCGCCTGGTACTTGCCCTGGTGGGTCAGCAGCGCCCGGTGGTTGACGTCGCCCACCGCGTACAGCCAGTCGCTCCCCGCCACCTGGCAGGAGTCGTCGACCGGCAGCCAGGAGCCGGGCTCCATGCCGATGGTGTCCAGGCCGATGTCGTCGGTGCGCGGGGCCCGGCCGGTGGCGAAGAGGATCTCGTCCGCCTCGATGCGCCCGCCGTCGTCCAGGACGACCGTGACCGGGCCGGTGCTGCCTTCCCGTACGACCTCGGACACGGACACGTGCGTACGGACGGAGGCGCCCGCCTCCTTCAGCGCCTCGGCGACCAGCTCGCCCGCGAACGGCTCCATCTTCGGCAGCAGCCCGTCGCCGCGCACCAGGACGGTCACCTGCGCGCCGAACGCCTGCCAGGCCGTCGCCATCTCGACGCCGACCACTCCCCCGCCGACGACCACGAGCCGGCCCGGCACCTCCTGCGCGCTGGTGGCCTCGCGGCTGGTCCAGGGCCTGGCCCCGGCGATGCCGGGCAGGTCGGGCACGACGGCGCGGCTGCCGGTGCAGACGGCGACCGCGTGCCGGGCGGTCAGCACGTGGTGCTCGCCCTCGGGGCTGGTGACGCTGACCTTGCGGGTGCCGTAGAGGCGTCCGTGGCCGCGGTAGAGGTGGGCGCCGATACCGTCCAGCCACCGCACCTGCCCGTCGTCCTTCCAGTGCGAGACATAACTGTCGCGGTGCGCGAGCACCGCCGACACGTCCAGCGGGCCCTCCACGCTGCCGCGCAGGCCGGGCACCTTGCGCGCGTCCGAGCGCGCGATCACCGGCCGCAGCAGCGCCTTGCTGGGCATGCACGCCCAGTACGAACACTCGCCGCCGACGAGTTCGCTCTCCACCACGGCGGCGCTCAGGCCCGCCGCCCGCACCCGGTCGGCGAGGTTCTCGCCGACCGGTCCCGCTCCCAGCACCACCACGTCGTATTCCAGGGCTTCCGTCATACGCACAGTCTGGTGCGGGGAGTACCTCGGAGCCACAGGGGCAGCCGTTCGTCAGCGGAAAACACATGGAATACCACGACGGCGGCCGCCGTTGTGCGAAGCGGCTTCACGGTGAGGCCAGGAAGAGGGAGTGCGTGATGGCGACTGTGGAGCTGACCAAGGAGAACTTCGACCAGGTCGTGTCGGACAACGACTTCGTCCTGATCGACTTCTGGGCCTCCTGGTGCGGTCCCTGCCGGCAGTTCGGCCCCGTCTACGAGGCGGCCTCGCAGCGCCACGAGGACCTGGTCTTCGCCAAGGTGGACACCGAGGCCCAGCAGGAGCTGGCGGCGGCGTTCGAGATCCGCTCGATCCCCACGCTGATGATCGTCCGCGACAACGTGGCGATCTTCTCGCAGCCCGGCGCGCTGCCGGAGGCCGCTCTGGAGGACGTGATCGGCCAGGCGCGCGCCCTCGACATGGACGAGGTCCGCAAGTCGGTCGCGGAGGCCGACAAGGGCGAGCAGGGCGAGTAGGCGGCCCCCGCGCCTCTCAGCCCAACTGCCAGGCGATGAGCGACAGGGACACCATCGACAGGAGCGTCGAGAGCAGCACGGTGTCCCTGGGCAGCTCGGTGTCCAGGGAGTACTCGGACGCGAAGATGAACGCGTTCTGCGCGGTCGGCAGTCCGGCGCAGAGCACCACCGCGAACAGCGCGTGCCCGTCGAGCCCGAAGAGCCAGCGCCCCAGCGCGTAGGCGAGCAGGGGCTGTGCCGCGACCTTCAGCCCCACCAGGATCAACCGCTCGGTCCGGCCGTCGGCGTCGGGCCGGGCGCGCGCGTTCAGCGACATGCCGAGCGCGAAGAGCGCCGACGGGACGGCGCCGCCGCCGAGGATCTGGAGCGGCGAGACCACCTCTGCGGGCAGCCGCAGCCCGAGCCCGGCGACCATCAGCCCCAGGGCGGACGCCCCGATCACCGGGTTGCGGAAGGGGAGTTGGAGGATCCGCGTCCACCGCTCGCGCCCGGCCCGGCGTACGTCCAGCTCGATCAGGACCAGGATCAGCGGCGTGATGAAGAGCATCTGGAAGAGCGCGGCGGCGACGATGAACGAGGTGTCGTGCAGGACGTGCACGGCGACCGGAATGCCCAGGTTCGCGGAGTTCACATAGGACGCGGCCATCGCGCCTATCGCCTGCTCGCCGCGCTTGCGCCGGAACATCCAGCGACTGACGAGCAGCCCCGCCGCGAACACCGTGACCAGGCTCGCGGCGAAGACGGCCACGCCCGGCCGGGCCAGATCGCCCGGGTGCGAGCGCGACATCGTGAGGAACAGCAGCGACGGCATGGCGAAGGTGAACGCGAACCGGCCGAGCACGTGCTGCGCCTGCGCCTGGTCGCCGAGCACGTGGTAGCGCCCGGCGCCCCAGCCGCAGGCGGTGAGTGCCCAGATGGGCAGGAAGCCGGTGATCACTGAGTTCACCGCGTCAGCGTAGGCGCTCCGCTGGGGGTGCGGTTGGTCGGCTGCGGGTCGTCTGTGGGTGGTCGCTCCCCCACGTTCTCGGCTCCGCTCTAACAGGGGGGACCCCCATCGCGGCGGAGCCGGACATGTCACAGCCCCGCGCCCCTCAGGGGGCGCAGGTCAGCCCGGACAGCGACGGCCCCCTTAAAAACCGTGCCCCGCCGGTTCGCGCCGTACCGTCGTCCAGCGCAGCTCCGTGAACGCCTCCAGATTCGCCGCGCCGCCGAAACGCGCCCCCGTCCCCGACGCCGCCACGCCCCCGAAGGGAGCCACCGCCTCGTCGTTGACCGTCTGGTCGTTGATGTGGGCGATGCCGGTCGGGATGCGGTCCGCGAGCTCCAGGCCGAGCGCGGTGTCGCGGGTGACGATGCCGAGGGAGAGTCCGTACGGGCCGTCGGCGGCCAGTGCGGCGGCCTCGTCCAGGGTGCGGAACGGCCGTACGGGCGCGACCGGTCCGAAGACCTCCTCCGCGTACGCCGGGGTGTGGTCGTCGACGTCCGCGAGGACGGTCGGCCGGTAGAACAGCTCCCGGTGGGTGCCGCCCGCGGCGAGCCGGGCACCGCGCGCGGTGCTGCCCTCCACCAGGCCGTGGATCTTGGCGAGTTGGGCCCGGTCGATGATCGGCCCGAGGTGCACCTGCTCGCGGTACGGGTCGCCCACGGCCAGCGCGTCGGCCCTGGCGGCGAGCCGTTCCACGTACTCCTCGTACAGCGAGGCGTGGACGAGGTGGCGGCCGGTCGTCATACAGATCTGGCCCTGGTGGAAGAAGGAGCCCCAGGAGGCCTGCGCCACCGCGCCCTCGATGTCGGCGTCCTCCAGGACGACCAGTGCGGAGTTCCCGCCGAGCTCCAGGTGGACGCGCTTGAGCAGACGCCCGGCGGCCTCACCGACCCTGCGCCCGGCGGCGGTCGAGCCGGTGAAGGAGATCACCGGGACGCCGGGGTCCGCGACCAGGGCCTGCCCGGCCTCGGCGCCGCCCGGCAGTACGTGCAGGAGGCCCTCGGGCAGCCCGGCCTCGTCGAAGACCGCGGCGAGCGAGAGACCGCCGCAGACAGCGGTGCGCGGATCGGGCTTCAGTATCACGGCGTTGCCGAGCGCGAGGGCGGGCGCGACCGAGCGGATGGCGAGGATGAGGGGGGCGTTGAACGGGGCGATGACCCCGGTCACCCCGACCGGCACTCTCCGGGTGAAACTGAGTCTCGGCTCCTCGCTCGGCAGCACCTCGCCCAGCGGCCGGGAGGCGAGCGCCGCCGCCTCGTAGCACTCCTGAGCGGCCACGTGCAGCTCGAAGCCGGCCTTGCCGGGGATCGAGCCGGACTCCCGTACGAGCCATTCGCGCAATTCGTCGGCGTACTCCGTGAACAGGTCGCCCGCGCGGCGCAGTACGGCCGCACGGGCGAAGTGCGGGGAGCGGGCCCAGCCGGGCTGCGCCGCGCGGCCCGCCGCGACGGCCGCGGCGATGTCGTCGGCGGTGGCCAGGGTGAGCGCGCCCAGGCCCTCGCCGGTGGCGGGTTCGGTGACCTCGTACTCACCCCCCGACAGCGTCCGCGCCTGCCAGGTCTTGGGGTCGAGCAGGGGCATGAAGGATCTCCAGTCTCACGCGTGATCGAGAGCAATGACCGGGGGAAGCCATGATCGCGGGGAAGTCCCGTGCGGCATCCTAGTGGGGCCGCATGAAGAAACGTCTCGCCCCGTCACACGTGACGCGGCGGCATCTTCGCAGAGACGTAAGGGAGTTGTTCCAGGCGGAGCTGTTCGGGGCGGGTTGTTCGGGGCGGGCCATTTCGGGCGGGCCATTCGGGCGGGTCGTTCCGGACGGCCTCAGTCCGCTCAGCTCGCGCCGGTACCGTCCCCTCAGCGCTCCAGGACCAGCGCGAGACCCTGGCCGACGCCGATGCAGAGCGCGGCGAGTCCCACGCCCGAGCCCGCGGCGGCCAGTTGGTGGGCCACCGCCCCGGCGAGCCGGGCACCCGAGGCGCCGAGCGGGTGGCCGATGGCGATGGCGCCGCCGCGCGGGTTGACCACGGCCGGATCCAGCTCCGGCCACTCGGCCAGACACCCCAACGACTGTGCGGCGAACGCCTCGTTGAGCTCGAAGACGCTCAGGTCTCCGAGGCCCTTGCCCGCCTTGGCCAGCGCGGTGCGCACCGCCTCGACCGGGCCGAGGCCGAAGAGCTGCGGCTCGATCCCGGTGACGGCGGAGGTACGGATCCGGGCGAGCGGCTCGCGGCCGGTGGCGCGCAGCCCCTCCTCGTCGACGAGCAGCAGAGCGGCGGCGCCGTCGTTGAGCGGCGAGGAGTTGCCCGCGGTCACCGAACCGCCCTCACGGAAGGCGGGCTTGAGCCGGGCGAGCGCCTCCATCGAGGACGACTCGCGGATGCACTCGTCACGGGCGAGATCGACGCCCTCGTACGGGACGACCTCGTCGTCGTACAGCCCCTTCGCCCAGGCCTCGGCGGCCTTGCGGTGGCTGTCGAGGGCGAACGCGTCCTGCTGCTCACGGGTCAACGCGTGCCGGTCCGCGATCAGTTCGGCGCCCTCGCCGAGCGCGACCGTCCACTCGGCGGGCATCCTCGGGTTGGTCATCCGCCAGCCGAGCGTGGTCGACCAGAGCTGCTGGTGACCGGCCGGGAAGGCACGCTCGGGCTTCTGCATCACCCACGGGGCGCGGGACATCGACTCCACACCGCCCGCGACCGCGATGTGCGCGTCACCGACCGCGATGGCACGGGCCGCCTGGATGACGGCCTCCAGGCCCGAACCGCACAGGCGGTTGACGGTGACGCCGGGGACCGACACCGGCAGCCCGGCGAGCAGCACGGCCATCCGGGCCACATCGCGGTTGTCCTCGCCGGCGCCGTTGGCGTCGCCGAAGTAGACGTCGTCGATGCGGGCCGGGTCGAGCTGCGGGGAGCGGCCGACGAGCGACCTCACCACGTGCGCGGCCAGGTCGTCGGGCCGCACCCGGGCGAGCGCGCCCCCGAACTTGCCGATGGGGGTGCGCACGGCGTCGACGATGTACACGTCCCGGATGCTCATCGGTTCTCTCCCGCTGCTCGGTCGGCCGTGCCCGCGTGGTGCGCGACGCATTCGGTCCGACGCACTCTGTTCGCCCAGTGAACTTTGGTTCACAATCAATGCCGAGTCTCGGCCCGCCCCGGCGCGCTGTCAACGGCCCTTGGAGGACCCGTGTCCCGTGACATGCCGGTCGGCCCGCTGGAACGCGGCCTCACGGTGCTGCGCGCGCTCGCCGCACACGACATGGACCGCGGCGCGCTCGTACGGTCCACGGGGCTCGCCCGGGCGACGGTCGACCGGGTGGTGGCGACCCTGGACCGGCTCGGCCTGGTCCGCGCCGACGGCCGGGAAGTGGCGCTCGCGCCGCGTCTGATGGCGCTGTCCGGCGCGTATCTGCGCGGCAGCGGGATCCCGGCGGCGCTCGGCCCGCTCACGGGACGGCTCGCGGACGAGCTGGACGAGTCGGTCTCGGTGGCCGTGCCCGACGGGGCGGGCGCCCGCGTAGTCCTCCAGACCGCTGGCCGCCGTCGCAGGATGTCGCTCGCCTTCCGCATCGGCGACCTCCTGCCCGCCGACCGCTGCGCGCCGGGCGCGCTCTTCGCCGACGGCACGCTGGAGTGGGCGGCCGACGAGGAGCTGATCGAGCCGGGGCTGATCGCGGTGGCGGTGCCCGTACGGGACGCGGCGGGCTCGACGGTGTGCGCGGTGAGCGTGCCGAGCCATACGAGCAGGCATACGCCGGAGTCCCTGCGGGAGGCGGTGCTGCCTCGGCTGCGGGAGGTGGGGGGTGCGATGGAGGCGGCGCTCGCGGCGCGGTGTGCGCTGGAGGCGGTGGACCCGCTGGCGGCGGATGGGGCGGATCCTGTGGCGGGCGGCCTCGTCGGCGCGTACGCCGGGCTCAAGGCCGACGCCTCCGCCGGGCTCAAGCGGGAGCTCGGGCCGGACTTTCTGCAGTCCCTGGCCCGTGGCCTCGCGGTGCTGTGCGCATTGGGCGCGGACCGGGGCGTGGGGCTGACGCTCACGGCCGTCTCCGAGGCGACCGGCCTGACCCGGGCCACCGTGCGGCGCTCGCTGCTCACTCTCGTACACCTCGGGTACGTGGAGTGCGGCGGCCCCGCCGGGCGGCACTTCCGGCTGCTCCCCCGGGTCCTCGAACTGGGCTGTGCCCGGCTCTCGGCGCTCGGGCCCGCCGAGGTCGCCCAGCCGCACCTGGCGCGCCTGGTGGCCCGGACCGGCGAGTCGGCGTCGATGGCGGTGCTCGACGGGGCCGACATCCGCTACGTGGCACGCGTCCCGACCGTACGGATCATGAGCATCGACATCACGGTGGGGACGCGGTTCCCGGCGTACGCGACGTCGATGGGGCGGGTGCTGCTCGCCGGTCTCGCGCCGGAGGAACGCCCGCCGCTGCCCGACGGGCTGCCCGCGCTCACCCCGAATACGGTGACGTCCCCGGCCGAGCTGGCCCGGGTCGTGGAGCGGTGCGCGGCCGACGGGTACGCGCTGGTGGCCGAGGAGTTGGAGGAGGGGCTGCGCTCGCTGGCCGTCCCGGTGCGCGGGGCGGACGGGCGGGTGGTGGCGGCGGTGAACGTGGCGCAGCACGCGCGGCGCGGGACGCCGGAGGAGATGCTGCGGACGCTGCTTCCGGCGCTGCGGGCAGCGGGCGCGGGGATCTCGGCGGAGCTTGCAGTGCTGGGTGTGCCGGGTGTGCCGGGTGTGCCGGGTCACTCCTCGGGGGCGATGAGCGCGGTGAGGCCGTAGTCGAGCTCCGTGCCGTCCACGAGGATGCCTTCCACGGTGCGGGTCCGGGGGTCCACGTCGGCGACGATGCCGTGGCCGGCGTAGCGGGGGTAGCCCGTCTCGCCGGTCTCGCCCGTCGCCTCGACGAGGGCGGAGCGGACGGCGCTGTCGGCTACGGACGCGGTGCCGCGGGTCTCCACGTGGGAGGGGACGAGGAGGATGACGAAGCGGGAGGGGTGCATGGGGGGACGGTAGGGGGGCGGGGGCGGGGGGCTGGGGGTGCCACTCCGCTGGTGGGGGCGGAATTTCCCCCACCCCGCCCCTTCCCGAGAGCCCTGGGCGGGCGGCCGGGTGGTGGGTCGAGGCGGTCTGCTGGGGGCTCCGCCCCCGGACCCCGTTGCGGGGCTCCGCCCCTGCACCCCGGAAAGACAAGGCCCGTCCCCGACCGGGGCACTCGCACCGCGCTACGTCGACTCCCGCCTCACCAGGCTCGTCCCCATCAAGTCCCTGCGCTCCCCCACCGCCGACGGGTCGCGTACCGCCCCGTCCACCAGTTCTGCCAGGTGGCGGCCCGCGATCATGTCGATGTTGACCGTGGTCAGGCGCGGGCGGAGGAGGCTGCCGAGGAGGAGGTTGTCGGCGCCGACCACGGCTGCCTCGGCGGGGACCCCTATGCCCGCGTCCTGGAGGGCGCGCATCAGGAGCATCGCGTACTCGTCGTTGTACGCGAACACCGCGTCGAGACCGAGCCCCCGCCAGCGCCGGGCCAGTCCCGCCGCCGACTCCTCCTCGTACGCCAGCTCCAGCGGCTCGACCACCGCGTCCGTGCCCGCGACGGCCTTGCGGGCGCCCGCAAGGCGGGGTGTGGAGAAGAGCTCCAGGCCCGGTTCGGCCGGTACCACGACGCCGATGCGGCGGTGGCCGCGCTCCAGCAGATGGCCGACCGCGCACCGCCCTATCTCGCGCTGGTCCATCAGCAGCGAGTGGGCGCCCTCGACGCGCTGCGGGCCGAGCGTGACGACCGCCCGCGCCCCCGACCGCTTCAGCAGCTCGACGCCCTGGGCGGTCAGCTCGGTCTCGCCCAGCGAGATGACCGCGACGGGGCGCAGTTCGGCCCAGGCGCGGGCCGCGTCGTCGGCGCCCAGGCCGAGGCTGCCGTACTGCACGACCGTGTAGTCGAGCCGCCGCAGCGCCCCTTGCAGCTCGTTGAGGAAGCGGCTGTAGAACGGCCCGACCGGGATGTGCCCGCTGGGCAGCAGCACGATCCGGGTGTGTCCGGCGCGCAGGCTGCGGGCCGCGGCGTGCGGCACGTAACCGAGCTCCTGGGCGGCCTCCCGTACCCGTACCCGGGTGGGCTCGCTGATGCGTACGGCCGAGGTGTTGTTGAGTACGTAGCTCACCGTCGCGCGCGAGACGCCGGCCAGTCGGGCCACGTCGGCGCTGGTCGGGACGGGACGGCCGGCGGGCTGCTGCGGCTGCTTCGCTATATCGCTCATCGCGCTCGGCATCCTTCCAGAAGCACCGGTGTCCCGGCCCGGAGGTTGGCCGAAGTCGGTACGGCGGAACCGGATATGCCCTCCGGGGCGGCTGGCGAGCGGCCGGCGCCCTCCATGTGCCTCTTGCGGACCTCGTCACCCTGTAGTCCCGCCCCGGCCGCGCCGGCGACGGCAGCGACCGGGACGGCACGCGTCCGGCGGCGCAGGGGACACCAGGGGCGGGCGGTCAACGGGGCAGCGCCTGTTCGAACAGCGGGTTGCCCGGGGCCGGAGCAACCCGGCTGAAAGAGGTCACGACGGCCCGGAAGCCGGTGTGGTCGTGCTGCCTGGCGGTGTGCCGGATCGCCCAGTCCTCCGGTCCTGTCCTCTCGTCGGAGGGTGAGGAGGTGGTGAGGCAGGTGGTGCACTCCATCACGTAGATGGGTCCGGAGGCGCCGGGGGTTGTGTCCGTGCCGAGGGTCCATTCCGCGTAGCGGATCACGGACCTCATGGCGTGCGCTCCGGTTTCGGCGTCTGGCGCAGCTTGTTCTGCCCGAGCGCGACGAGGTCGGCGACGGCGTGCGCTGCGCATACGCTGCCCACCGTGCGGGGTGGCAGGGTCCAGTGCGGGCCGGGGCGTGCGGTGAGGTCGACGCGCGGTACTCCCAGCCATGTTCCTGGGCGCAGGCACTCGATGCCTGGCACCTGCCAGTGGGTGTGTGTTCCGGGTGGTACGAGGGCGTAGTACCAGACGCCGATGCCGTACGCGTCGTGGATGACGGCCCCGTCCGCGAGTGCCTCGGCGAGGTATGCGGCGACGGCGTCCAGGTCTTGGCTGCCTGCGGCCGCGTGGACGACGGGGGCGGGCAGGCGGATCGCGTCGAATTTCTCGCCGGTCGGCACGAGGGCGATACCCACGTCGAACTCCCGCCGGGCCTGCGCGGGTACGTGGTGTGCGGAGGCGAGCCAGTCGGTGAGGGCTCTGCTGGTCTGGTCCATCACGGCGTGATCACCCCGGCCTCGGCCACTTCGGCGCAGTCGGCGTGCGCGTAGCTGGTGTGGTCACCGCCGCTGTCGGCGACGACCATGCGGGTGGTGGTGTCGGCGCCCGGCTCCTTGCAGAGCTCGCAGCGCCGGTACTGCGCCGCATCTTCGGCGGCGGGGGTGACGGTCATGCTCCACCCCGCTGCACGTGAACCTTGCGGCGGTCCGCCTTCGCTGGCTGTTGCGGTGTTGATGGCGTACATATGAGAGCCCCTGTCAGGAGGGTTGGTGCGTGCCTCAACACTCGCGCTCTGTCGCCTCCCCGTCACGGTCGCGGGTGTCCAACTTTTCTGGCGCGGCCGGGAGTAGTTGACCTGCGACAACGCCGTTTCCTCATCGAGGAATTGGACGGAAGGTACTCCGCGGGATCGGGGGAACGGCTCATCAAGGGGCCACGCAGTGACTACCGTGAGTGAGAGCGTGTAGCCAGGGAGAGCGATGTCGCCACCAGCAAAGCCAGGAGCCAAAGCAGACCGTGACGCTCTTCGTCACGAGATGACCGCCGTCGGATGTACCGCCGCGCAGATCGCCACGGAGATGCGCGTTCGCTTTCGTCTGCGTCCCCGAGAGGCGTGGCGGCATGCCCTTGGGTGGACCTTGCAGGAGACCGCAGAGCGGCTCTCGTGCGTACCAGGGCAGGCCATCGCAGCAGACGCCTCCCTTGCGGGCAAGTGGGAGAAGTGGCCTGGTCCGAGCGGGCGACGGCCGAGCCTTCACGTTCTCGTCGCCCTCGCCGGTGTCTACGGCTGTGATGTCGAGGAGCTGCTCGACATCGATGACCGCCGGGCCCTGCCGAACAGCGACCTGCGGATCCTTCAGCACCATGCTCCCGAGCAGACACCGACCACGCCTCACCCGCCGCCCCTGGTCGAGCCGGAGCCTGACCGCGTGCTCGCAGCTGCGGCAGAATCGGCGACCTGGGCCCAGTGGGCCGAGTCCAGCAACGTCGGAGACATCGCCCTGGAACAGCTCTTCGCCGATGTACAGACCCTTGCCCGGGACTACCTCACCGACGATCCCCGGCTGATGTTCCGCCGCACCTGCGACCTGCGCGACAGGGTGTTCCGGCTCCTCGAAGGGCGCCAGCCGCCGCGCCAGTCTGCGGATTTGTACGTTTCGGCGGGCTACCTGTGCGGGCTGCTCGCCTGGATGTCCTCAGACCTGGGTAACCTCCGGGCCGCCGACACACATGGGCGCACCGCGTGGATGTGTGCCGAGAACGCCGGCCACGACGGGCTGCGCGCCTGGGTCTGCTCGACTCGGTCCAAGGTCGCCCTCTGGGACGGTCGTCTGAAGGATGCGGTCAGCCAAGCTCGACGTGGCGCCCTGGTCCCCGTGAACGGGACCGTGGGCGCGCTGCTCGCCTGCCAGGAGGCCGATGCCTGGTCCATGCTCGGCGCGAGGACCGAGGCCGAGGACGCGTTGACCCGTGCTGCCCTCGCCCGCGACACCGGGGCCGGGGCTGACGACATCGGTGGACTCTTCTCGTGCCCGCAGGCTCGGCAAGAGAACTATGCGGCAGCCGTCCACCTGCGCATTGGTCAGCCTCAGGCGGCGCTGCGCGAGACGCAGAGCGCGCTCGGCCTGCTCGCGACTCAACGGGTACGTGCGTACGGCACCGAGGCACAGATCTGCATCGGTCAGGCTGCGGCCCTCCTGGCCTGCAGTGAACCCGAGGGTGTCATGGAGGCTCTGCTGCCCGTGCTGGCCATGCCTGCTGAGCGGCGCACGGGGCCGGTTACCCAGCGCATGAGTGAGCTCGCCGCCGTCATGGCGCGCGATGCGTCCGCTGACGCAGGGGCCATGGTTTCGGCGAGGCGCATACTCGGCGAGTGGTGCGCAGATTCCGCTCCGCGACACGCTGCGCTCTCGTCAGGAGGCTGGTCGGACTGATTGGATTCCACGGCATGACGACAGAACCTGAGCGCATGCGCGACCACTGGTGGTGGCGGCCGGGCTGGAGTGTCGGCCGTCGCTTCTACACCTGGCACCTGACGTTCGAAGGGCAGCCGGACGTGTGCCGCTTCGCGGCTGAGTACCGTGCTGCACTCGCATCCGTCGGCGGTCTCGACCTCATCCCTGACGAGTGGCTGCACCTCACCATGCAGGGCCTCGGCTTCGTGGGGGAGTTCCCCGAGCATGACGCGACCGCCATCGAGCAGGCAGCCCGGACGCGGCTAGCCGAGGTGCCGGCGTTCGAGGTCACCTTGAGCGCTCCGATCGTGGACCCGGAGGCGATCCTCGTTCCTGTGCGACCAGATGCGCCGGTGCGGGCCGTGCGGGATGCGATCCGTGCAGCCGTTGGTGAGGTTCTGCCGGAAGTCCCCGAACGGGCCGAGGGGTTCACCCCCCATGTCTCACTCGGGTACAGCCACGGGACCGGACCGACGGAACCGTACGCCAAAGCACTGGCAGCGCTGGACATCGAACCCGCACATGCCCGTATCAGCCATGCCGAGCTGATTCTCATCAACCGGGACAACCGCATGTATGAGTGGGCGCCCTTCGCCAAGGTGCCGCTCGGGCGACGTCGGCATGGCGCCAAGTAGTCCTCGCATACGAGAAGTTGGTCCCCGTTCGAACCGGTGCCAGAGGCAGGAACCGGTCCGGCGGGGGTCGGTGCTCGGCGCGGCACCCATACGCCACTCAGGCCGCACCCACCCCCTCCCCCACCGACTCCCCCACATACTCCTCCCGCACCTCCCGCGGCCCGAACGGCCACACCTTCTCGAAGCGGGCCCACACCACGAACGCGACGCAGCCGAGTGCGAGCCAGGCCAGTGACCACTCGATGGGGTGGCGGCCGGGCGAGTTCTTGTCGGCGTATCCGTAGATCACCAGCCAGCCCACCAGGGCGACGAAACTGGGCACCGGATAGAGCCACATCCGATAGGGGCGGCGGAGCCCCGGCTGGCGCCTCCGCAGTACGGTCACGGCGGCGATCTGGGCGAGCGCCTGCACCAGCACCATCACCGTGGTGAGCAGCTGGATCAGGGTGGCCAGGTCGGTGTGGCGGCCGATGAGGAAGCCGATCGCCGTGATGACGCCCATGGTGGCCAGGCCCAGCGTCGGGAAGCGGTGCTTGGGGTGGAGCTTGGCGTACGGGCGGAAGAAGACGCGGTCGCGGGCCGCGTCGTAGGGCACCCGGGAGCCGCCGAGCAGTCCGGTGAAGACGGAGGCGAAGGCCGTGATGAGGATGAGGACGGTGACGACGTCGGCGGCGCCCTTTCCCCAGGCTTTCTCCAGGACGGCGGACGCCACGGAGGTGGAGGCGATGTCGCCGGGGTCGGTCATCCGCTGCCAGTCGATGACGCCGAGGGTGCCGATCTGGAGCAGCAGATAGATCGCCATGATGCCGACGATCGAGAAGATGATGGAGCGCGGCAGGGTGCGGCCGGGGTTCTTGATCTCGGCGCCCATGTACGCGGTGGTGTTGTAGCCGAGGTAGTCGTAGATGCCGATGGTGAGACCCGCGGCGAAGCCGAGCCAGAAGTGGTTGCTGGTCAACTCGAAGGCACCCGAGGGGTAGGTGAAGGCGCGGTCGGCGCTGAAGTGGGTGGCCGAGGCGATGATGACCAGGGTCACCGAGGCGATCATCACGGCCCACATCACGGTGGTGATCCGCGCGATGTGCTCGATGCCGCGCCACAGCAGCAGGACGACGAGGGCGATCATGCCGAGCCCGACCAGGTCGCCGGTGGTCTTGCCCATGTCCGGGGCGAGGTAGCCGAGGTACTGGACGAAGCCGACCACGCCGGTGGACATGATCAGCGGGATGAAGAGCATCGCCGTCCACACGAACAGGAACGGCATCAGACGTCCGCTGCGGTACTGGAAGGCCTGGCGCAGATAGACGTAACTGCCGCCGGAGCCGGGCAGGGAGGCGCCGAGTTCGGCCCAGATCAGCCCGTCGGCGAGGGCGAGCACCGCCCCGGCGACGAAGCCCATGACGGCTTGCGGCCCACCGAAGGCGGCGACCATCAGCGGGATGGTGACGAACGGGCCGATGCCGCACATCTGGCTCATGTTGATGGCGGTGGCCTGGAAGAGTCCGATACGGCGGACGAAACCGCCGGTCGGCGGCGGGGTTCCGGACACGAGGGACCTCCCTGGGGCTTGGGGGACGCGGGGAACGGCGTTGCGGGCGGCGGTTCTTCGCCAGTGCGGGGGTGCGCCCCGGCGCCGGGCGTGCTCAAGTTAAGTACCTTTACTTTGGGCGTCAAGAGGTCGCCGGGAAACCGTCCGCAACGATGCGTGAGAATGATGCGATGACCAGCAGCGACGAGGGCGAACAGCCCTGGAACCCACAGCGCCAGCGCAGCAGCAACGAGCGGCTGCTGCTCGCCCGACTGCGCGGCAACGGCCCCTCGTCGCGGGCCCAGCTCGCCCGCGAGACCGGCCTGTCCAAGCCCACCGTCTCCAGTGCGCTGGCCGCGCTCGCCGCCACCGGCCTGGTCCGTGAAGCGGGCACGCACACGCCCGAGCGCGGCCGGTCCGCGGTGCTCTACGCCCCGGACCCGACCGCCGGATACGCGCTGGGCATCGACATCGGGCGGGCCTGGCTGCGGGTCGCGCTCGCGGATCTGGACGGTGCGGTGGTGGCCCGTTCGGAGGTCCGCAACCAGGCCCGCACCTCGGGCACCATGGCCGATCTGGTGGTCACCACGGCCCGTCAACTGGTCGCCGGATCCGGGGTGGACCCGGACAAGATCGCCCAGGCGGTGGTCGGCACGCCCGGGGTGTACGACGCGGAGAAGCGGCGCGTGCGCTACGCCCAGCACCTGCCCGGCTGGGGCCGCCCGGGCCTGTTCGACCGGATGCGCGACGGGCTCGGAATGCCGCTGGCGGTGCACAACGACGCCAATCTGGCGGCGCTCGGCGAGTACACCTTCGGCGTCGGCGCGGGCAGCCGCCTCTTCGTGTACGTGATGATCGGCACCGGCCTCGGCATGGGCGTGGTCAGCGAGGGCCAGCTCTTCACCGGCGCGCACGGCGGCGCCGGCGAGATCGGCTTCCTGCCCTGGCCCGGGCGGCAGAAGCCGGACACCCTTGAGGACGCGGTCTCCGGCGACGCCGTGGTGGCGGCGGCGCGCTCACACGGCATGGCCGGGCCCCTCACGGCGAAGGACGTCTTCGACGCCGCGCGGGCCGGAAATCCCGCCGCGGTCAAGGCGGTCGAGCTGGAGGGCGAGCGCCTCGCCCACACCGTGGCGGCCGTCGCCGCGATGCTCGACCCGGATCTGGTGGTGCTCGGCGGGGGTGTGGGCCACAGCGCGGATCTGCTGCTGCGGACCGTACGGGAGACCCTGCGGACCCTGACGCCGCTGCGCCCGAAGGTGGCGCCGAGCTCGCTCGGCGAGGACGCGGTGCTGCTCGGCGCGGTGGCGACGGCGCTGGGGACGGCGCGGGACGTGACGTTCGAACGGCGGACCCAGGCGCCCGGCGGCCGTTGAGCGCACGCGGGCACTTGGCAGCCGTCGAACGCACACGCGCCTGGCGGCCGCCGTTGGGGCACCCCACTCACCGGCGGCCACCGTCAAGCAGAGCCACTCACCCGGCGGTCGCCCCAGCGGAGCCACGCCCACCGGTCGTTGACATGAATCGCTCTTGTCTCTACTTTCAGAGGCGCGTTAGTAAAGCTTCCTAACTTTCATTCCTCTTTCCCGACCAGTGCGAAGCGCGGACGTCCCGACCAGCCCCCTGGGAGACCACCGTGTTCCACCGCCATCCCGTCCTCCGAATCCGCCGGAAGACCGCCGTGGCCACGGCCCTCGGCCTTGTCCTCGCCCTGGTCACCGGCGCCTCCCCGGCAACTCCCGGCGCCCGCACGGCTGTTGGCCCGTCCACGACGGCGCTCCCCGCCTACGCCATCCAGTCCACCGCCAAGGTCACCGACTCCGCGGCGGCCGTCTCCAGCCCCGGCTATCCGGCGGCGGGCTGGTACGCGGCCGGGCCCCGCTCCACGGTCCTCGCGGCCCTGCTCGCGGCCGGCAAGTACGCCGACCCCTTCTACTCCACCAACCAGAAGAGCATCCCCACCGCCGACTTCACCGTCCCCTGGTGGTACCGCTCGGACTTCACCGTCGCGGACACCTCCTCGCGTACGTACCTCGACTTCAGCGGGGTCGTCTCGGCCGCCGATGTGTTCGTCAACGGGCAGCAGGTCGCCGACAAGAGCGCGGTCGCGGGGGCCTACACCCACCACGAGCTGGACATCACCTCGGCGGTGAGGTCCGGCACCAACACCGTCGCGTTCCGCGTCCAGCCCAACGACCCCAGGAAGAACCTCACCATGGGGTGGATCGACTGGCTGCAGCCGCCGCCCGACGAGAACATGGGCATCGTCCGGGACGTGCTGGTGCGGCGCGGCGGTCCGGTCGCGCTGCGGGACGCGCACGTCGTCACCGCCCTCGCCGTGCCGTCGCTGGCGACCGCCGACCTGACGGTGAAGGCGCAGGCACGCAACGACTCGGCGAGCACGGTCACCACGACCGTCTCCGGCACGATCGGCACGGCCTCCTTCAGCCAGGACGTCACGCTCGCCGCGCACGAGACGAAGACGGTCACCTTCACCCCGGCCGCCCACCCCCGGCTCCATCTGGCCTCGCCGCGCGTGTGGTGGCCGGCCGGGATGGGCGAGCAGGCGCTTTACGGGCTCGACCTGACCGCGTCGGTCTCCGGCACCGCGTCCGACACGGTGCACGAGTCGTTCGGCATCCGCGACGTGAAGGCACCGCTCAACGCGGACGGCGCCCGCCAGTACTCCGTCAACGGCCGTCCGCTGCTGATCAAGGGCGGCGGCTGGTCGCCGGACGAGTATCTGCGCTGGGACCACACCTATGTGGAGGACCGGCTCAAGTACGCGCTCGATCTGGGCCTCAACACCATCCGGCTCGAAGGGCACATCGAGCCGGACGAGTTCTTCGACCTCGCGGACCGCTACGGCATCCTCACGCTCCCCGGCTGGGAGTGCTGCGACAAGTGGGAGGGCCAGGTCAACGGGAGCGAGCCGGGCGACAAGTGGACCGCGGCGGACTACCCGGTCGCGAAGGCGTCGATGGCCGCCGAGGCGGCCCGGCTGCGCGACCACCCCAGCGTGATCTCGTTCCTGGTCGGCAGCGACTTCGCCCCGGACAAGACGATCGAGAAGAACTACGTGGACGCGCTGCGGGCGGCCGACTGGCAGACCCCGATCGTGGCCGCCGCGTCCGACAAGTCCTCGCCGATCACCGGCAGTTCGGGTATGAAGATGACCGGCCCGTACGACTGGGTGCCGCCCAACTACTGGTACAACAAGCAGGAGGGCGGGGCCACCGGCTTCAACTCCGAGACCAGCGCGGGCCCCGACATCCCCACCCTGGACACCCTGCGCCGGATGATGTCACCGGCCGAGCTGGACACGCTCTGGAAGAGCCCCTCGGCCAAGCAGTACCACCGCTCCCCCTCCTCGACCTTCGCCACCCTCGCCCTCTACGACGCGGCCCTGGCCGGACGCTACGGCACCCCGGCCGGTCTGGACGACTATGTGCGCAAGGCGCAGCTCGCCCAGTACGAGAACGTGCGCGCCCAGTACGAGGCGTACGCCCGCAACGCCAAGGACGCCTCGAAGCCCGCGACCGGGGTCGTCTACTGGATGTTCAACAGCGGCTGGACCTCTCTGCACTGGCAGTTGACGGACCGCTGTCTGGATCAGGGCGGCGCGTACTTCGGCGCGAAGAAGGCGAACGAGCCGCTGCACATCCAGTACTCGTACGACAACCGGTCGGTCGCCGTGGTGAACGGCAGGCACACGCCCGTGTCCGGTCTCACGGCCCGGGTGACGCTGTTCAACACCGACGGGACGCAGAAGTACGACAAGACGGCGACGGGTGTGGGTGTGGGCGGCGACGGGGCGAGGACGACCGCACTCACCGTCCCGGCGAGCGTGAGCGGCCTCTCCACGGCCTATCTCGCCCGGCTGCTGCTCACCGACTCCACCGGCAAGGAGGTCAGCCGCAATGTGTACTGGCTCTCCACCAAGGCGGACGTCCTCGACTACGCGCACACCGACTGGTACTACACCCCCACCACCGCCTACGCCGATCTGAAGGGCCTGAGCGCGATGGCGAAGGCGACGGTGACCGCCGACGCGACGACGGCCACGGACGGCGACGGCACCTCGACCACGACGGTCACGCTCACCAACACGGGCACGGGCAGGACCCCGGCGCTGCTCACCGACGTCCACCTCGTGGACGCCAAGGGCGCCCCGGTCCTGCCCGTCCAGTGGTCCGACAACCAGGTCACCCTCTGGCCCGGCGAGAGGACGACGTTGACCGCCACCTACCGGGCCTCCGACCTGCACGGATCCGCCCCTCGGCTGCGGGTCTCCGGCTGGAACACCCCGACCGCCACGGTCCACGGCTGAACCGGGCCCGTGGCCGGTTCGCCGGTCAGGTTCTGGCCAGCACCGGCCACACGGCAGGGTCCTCGAAGTTGAGGGCCCAGAGGGAGGTGTGGTGGATGCCGTAGCGGTCCAGGACCGGCAGATCGGCCTCGATGCCGCGCGCGTCCTGGTACCAGACCTCGCGGGCCGTGTCCCCGTCCTGGTAGCTGAAGTGCGGCGTCTGCGACACGGGGTCGAGCCGGTACGGCGCGCCCTGGGCCACCCGCAGGGCCTCCGCCTCCCGCATGGTGACGTGCCGGGCGCGGCCGCCGCCGCCCGCGGGCCAGTCCCAGCCGTACGCGGGCAGGGCCATCTCGATGCGGGCGGGCGGGATCAGCGCGGTGGCCCGGCGCAGGATCTCCTCGTACCAGTCGGCCCCGGCGAGCGGGCCTGGGTCCCCGCCCGACCAGTGCCGGTCGTACGCCATGATCCGCACCCGGTCGGCGGCCCGGCCGATCGTCGCGTAGTCCCAGATGCGCCCGGTGGTCGCGGTCTGCGGCGAGACGGTGCTGACGCAGCTCTTGGCCAGGGCGTGCAGGCGCCCGCAGAGCTCGGTGATGAACGTGGCGTAGTCCGCCCGTACCGCGGGGTAGCCGGCGTCGCCGGTCGGGGCGATCGACTCGTAGTCGATGTCCAGGCCGTCGTAGGAACGGCTGCCCACCACTGTGAGCAGGGCCGTGATGTGGGCGGCGCGGCGGGCCGGGTCGGCGAGGATCGCGGCGAGGACGCCGGGCTTCATCGTCTCCATGACGGTCGGCACCACGGCGATCCCGGCCGCGTGCAGCCCGTCGACGACGCGCTGGGCACCCGCGCCCGGGTGGCCGTCGATACGCTCGGCGCTGATCGCCTGGTACCAGAACGGGCTGACGGTGTGCAGTTGGTCCGCGTGGCGCAGGGCGTCCTGGTAGGCGCCCTCCTGGTCCCAGTACGGCAGCCAGCCGGAGACGGTGCGGGGCGGCGCGGGTTCCGCGGCGGACACCGGCGGGGGCGCGGCGAGGACGGCGACGAGGGCGGCGAGCAGCGCCGCGAAGGCTCGGATGATCATGCCCCTGAGCCTGGCCGCCGCCCGCCCGCCGGGCCCGGCGCGCTGCGCCGTCCGGCGCAACCGCGGCGGCGACGCTCACCCCACGGCGGGCCTGGCGCCCGTCACGCCTGCGCAAACACCGTCTCGAAGGCCCGCAGCGTCGCCCGGTCCGCCGTGCGGTCCAGGACCGCGAAGACGACCTCGTCGAAGTGGCGCGCGAAGCGGCCCCCGCCCGTGAGGTGGGCGTGGAAGGCGCCCGCCACGCGCGCCGGGTCGTTGCGGAACACGCCGCAGCCCCAGGCGCCGAGCACCAGGCGCCGGTAGCCGCAGGCGGCCGCCGTCTCCAGAACGCGCTCGGCGCGGGATGCGAGGGCTTGTGGGATGCGGTCCACCGCCTCCGGGGTGCGCTGGCGGATCACTCCCGCGTTGGGCGCGGGCGAGGTCAGGAAGCCCACCCGGAACGGCTCGTCGAGCAGCCGTCCCCGGTCGTCCCGGAAGACCGGCACACCGGGCGAGTGGATCACCCGGTCGCTGTAGAAGACATCGCGGTCGGCGCGGTGGTGCTCGTAGAATCCGGGCGCCCGCAGCAGCGTCGGGTAGAGCGCGGAGGAGCGGCAGAGTGCCTCCTCCTGGGCCTGCGCGCCGTTCAGGAAGCCGCCGCCGGGGTTGCGGGCGGAGGCGAAGTTCAGCACGGCAACCTCGCCGGGGCCCTCGCCCACCAGCCGCCGGGCCGCCTCCAGGCTGCTCTCGCCGGTCACCGCGCATACGCTGGAACGGTCGGAGTCCGGCGTCACCGGCACCGGGCCGGGGCCGAAGAGCCGGGTTCCGTCGACGGCCGCCGCCAGCCAGGCGGCGATCGAGACCGTGGTCCCGCCGGGCGTCTCGTACGCACCGGCTTCGGTGATCTCCACGCTGTGGCGCGCGAGGTCGCGCAGTCGTGCACTCATATCTGGCATCGTTGACGCCAGGACAGCACTCCCGCAACATACTTTCCGTCCGGATGGGCACTCTTGTGCGAGATTACGGCAGTGGCTTAGGTGGGACAGTGCACCGAAAACGGCCCCGAGTTGGGGAAGCGACCATGCTGACCAAACAGTTCACAGAAACGGAAGCAGACGATCTGCTTCGGTGTATCTGCTTCAAGAACGGCCCACCTCGCGCCGTCGGTGTCGAAGTGGAGTGGCTCGTCCATGATCTGCACGACCCGCACCTCCCCGTTCAGCACCACCGACTCGCCGCCGCCTACGCCTCGTTGAGGGAACTCCCCCTGCGGTCGGCACTCACCGTCGAACCCGGCGGCCAGCTGGAGCTCAGCTCGCTTCCCGCCGCTTCCCTCATGGAGTGCATCGACTCCGTGGCGGCCGATCTGACGGCCGTCCGGGCCGCTCTTCGTGCCAGGGACCTCACGCTCACCGGGCTCGGCCAGGATCCGTGGCAGCCGCCGCGCCGCTTTCTGCACGACCCCCGGTACGACGCCATGGAAGCCCACTTCGACCGGTCGGGCCCGGCCGGGCGGGCCATGATGTGCGCCTCGGCCTCCGTCCAGGTCTGCCTCGACGCCGGATACGAGGAGCCGGGCCCGCTCGGCTTCGGGCGCCGCTGGCGGCTGGCCCACCTCCTCGGCGCGGTCCTGGTGGCCGCGTTCGCCAACTCCCCCTGGCAGGAGGGCAGACGCACCGGCTGGCGCTCCTCCCGGCAGGCGGTGTGGACCGCGATCGACCCGGTACGGTCGCTGGCGCCCCCGCTCGACGCCGAGCCCCGGGCGGCCTGGGCCGCGCACGTGCTGGACACGCCGGTGATGTGCGTCCGGTCCGACGACGGCCCCTGGGACGCGCCGGAGGGGCTCACCTTCCGCGAGTGGCTGCGCACGGGCGAGCCGCGCCGGGCCACCCGCAAGGACCTCGAATACCACCTGACCACCCTCTTCCCGCCGGTGCGGCCGCGCGGGCACCTGGAGCTGCGCATGATCGACGCGCAGCCGGGCGAGGACGGCTGGATCGTCCCGCTCGCGGTGACCACCGCGCTCTTCGACGACCAGGAGGCGGCCGAGACCGCCTACCGGGCCGTCAAATCCCTTGCGGAGAGGGCTGGTTCGCAGCCCGCGCCGCGCAACCCGCTCTGGGTCGAGGCGGCCCGCTCCGGGCTTGCCGACCCCGAACTGCGGGAGGCGGCCGAGCTCTGCTTCGCGGCCGCGCTGGAGGCACTGCCCCGGCTCGGCGCCACCACCGAGGTCCGGCAGGCGGTCGCCGCCTTCACGGACCGCCATGTCGCACGGGGCCTCTCCCCCGCGGACACCTCGTTCGCGCTCGCCCCCGGGAAGGACACCTCCTCATGACCGGCCCCGAACCGACCGGAGCGGCACTCACCGACCCCGAGGCGCTGCGGAAGCGCGCCCTGACGGCGCTCACCGCCGCGCGGGCGCGCACCGCCACGCTCACCTCCTGCGTCGACGACCACGACCTCACGGCCCAGCACTCGCCCCTGATGTCGCCGCTGGTCTGGGACCTCGCGCACATCGGCAACCAGGAGGAGCAGTGGCTGCTGCGGGCGGTCGCCGGGCGGGACGCGATGCGCCCGGAGATCGACTCGCTGTACGACGCCTTCGAGCACCCCCGTGCCGCCCGGACCTCGCTGCCGCTGCTCTCCCCCGCCGAGGCGCGCCGGTACGCCGCCGAGGTGCGCGGCCGGGCCCTCGACGTACTGGAGAGCGCCCCGCTGGAGGGCGGCCCCCGCCTCGTCGACGCGGGCTTCGCCTTCGGGATGATCGCCCAGCACGAACAGCAGCACGACGAGACGATGCTGATCACCCATCAGCTCCGCAAGGGCCCGGCGGCGCTCGCCGCCCCCGAGCCGCCGCAGGGCTCCACCGCGGGCCTGCCCGCCGAAGTCCTCATCCCCGGCGGCCCGTTCACCATGGGGACCACGGCCGAGCCGTGGGCCCTGGACAACGAGCGCCCGGCCCACCACCGCATCGTCCCGGCCTTCCACCTCGACACGACGCCGGTGACCTGCGGCATGTATCTGCGGTTCATCGAGGACGGCGGCTACACCGACGAGCGCTGGTGGGAGCCCAAGGGCTGGGCCATGGTCCGGCAACACGAGCTGACGGCTCCGCTGTTCTGGCGCCGGGAGGGCGGCGAGTGGCTGCGCCGCCGGTTCGGGGTGACCGAGCCCGTACCGCGGGACGAGCCGGTGCTCCATGTGAGCTGGTACGAGGCGGACGCGTACGCCCGCTGGGCCGGGCGGCGGCTGCCCACCGAGGAGGAGTGGGAGAAGGCGGCCCGGCACGACCCGGCCACCGGCCGCTCCCGACGCTACCCGTGGGGCGACGCCGATCCCACCTCCGAGCACGCCAACCTGGGCCAGCGCCATCTGCGCCCGGCCTCCGCCGGGGCCTATCCGGCGGGCGAGTCCCCGCTGGGTGTACGGCAGTTGATCGGTGACGTGTGGGAGTGGACGTCCAGCGACTTCATGCCCTACCCGGGCTTCGTGGCGTTCCCCTACCGCGAGTACTCGGAAGTGTTCTTCGGACCCGACCACAAGGTGCTGCGCGGCGGTTCGTTCGCCGTGGACCAGGTGGCCTGCCGGGGCACCTTCCGCAACTGGGACCTTCCGGTGCGGCGGCAGATATTCGCCGGGTTCCGGACCGCGAGGGATGCCTGATGTGCCGTCATATCGCTTTCCTGGGCGAGCCTTCGGCGCTCGGCGAACTCCTGGTGAGCCCGCCGCACGCGCTGTACCGGCAGTCCTGGGCGCCGCGCCACCAGCGGTACGGGACGGTCAACGCCGACGGCTTCGGGGTCGGCTGGTACGCGGAGGGCGACCCGGTGCCGGGCCGCTACCGCCGCCCGGGGCCGATCTGGGCCGACCCGTCGTTCGCGGACCTGGCCCGGGTGGTGCGCACCGGCGCGCTGCTCGCGGCGGTACGGGACGCCACCGAGCCGGGCGC
Organism: Streptomyces sp. NPDC031265; assembly: GCF_055570295.1. Classification (NCBI taxonomy): domain Bacteria; kingdom Bacillati; phylum Actinomycetota; class Actinomycetes; order Kitasatosporales; family Streptomycetaceae; genus Streptomyces; species Streptomyces sp. NPDC031265. Next base: position 42,763 of record NZ_JBVIHM010000014.1, on the reverse strand, counting down.
GGACGGCGAGGCGGCCGCCGCCCCCTATGCCGCCGGGCGCTGGCTGTTCAGCCACAACGGGGCGGTCAGGGGCTGGCCGGGCGCGCTCACGTCGCTCGCTGCCGCCCTGCCTGCGGAGGAACTGCTGCGGCTGGAGGCGCGCTGTGACTCCGCGCTGGTGTGGGCCCTGCTGCTGCACCGGCTGCGGGCGGGCGACGAGATGGGCCGGGCGCTCGCCGAGACGGTGACCGAGGTCGCCGAGGCGGCCCCCGGCTCGCGGCTGAACCTGCTGCTCACGGACGGCGAGACGATCGCCGCCACGGCCTGGGGCGACACCCTCTGGTACCTGGCCCGGCCGGGCGAGCGCACGGTCGTCGCCTCGGAGCCCTACGACGACGATCCGCACTGGCACGAGGTCCCCGACCGCACCCTGCTGTCCGCGACCCGTACCGACCTTGTACTGACCCCCCTCAAGGAGCCTTCCTCGTGCACGAGTCCCACCCGTTCCAGCTGACCCGCGCCCTGCCCGAGGACGCCACCGGGGCCGCGCTGCGCGCCGATGTGCTGCACGGGCTGACGGGTACGCCCAAGACCCTGCCTCCCAAGTGGTTCTACGACGCCCGGGGCAGCGAGCTGTTCGAGGAGATCACCCGGCTCGACGACTACTATCCGACGCGCGCCGAGCGGGAGATCCTCACCCGGCGCGCCGCCGAGATCGCGGCCGCTTCCGGGGCCCGCACCCTGGTCGAGCTGGGCTCGGGCTCCTCGGAGAAGACCCGGCTGCTGCTCGACGCGCTGCCGGACCCGCTCACGTACATCCCGGTGGACGTCAGCGAGAGCGCCCTGACCGGGGCGGCCGAGGCGCTGATCGAGGAGCGGCCGAGGCTCGAAGTACACGCGCTGATCGCCGACTTCACCCGGCCGCTCGACCTGCCCGCCGCCCCGGGGCCGCGTCTGGTGGTGTTCCTCGGCGGCACGATCGGCAATCTGCTGCCCGCCGAACGCGCGGAGTTCCTGGCGTCGGTCGCCGCGGTGATGGAGCCGGGCGACAGCTTCCTGCTCGGCACCGATCTGGTGAAGGAGGAGTCGGTGCTGGTGCGGGCGTACGACGACGCGCAGGGGGTGACGGCCGAGTTCAACAAGAACGTCCTCGCCGTCATCGACCGCGAGCTCGGCGCGGACTTCGACCTCGACGACTTCTCGCACGTGGCGCGCTGGAACGCCCGCGACGAGTGGATCGAGATGCGGCTGCGGGCCCGCGCCGACCTCACCGTGAAGATCCCCGAGCTGGATCTCGTCGTCCGCTTCGAGGAGGGCGAGGAGCTGCGGACCGAGATCTCGGCGAAGTTCCGCCGTGAGGGCGTGCGGGCCGAACTGGCGGCCGCCGGGCTGACGGCCACCCACTGGTGGACCGACGCCGACGGCCGGTTCGCGCTGTCGCTGGCGACCGCGGGCGGGGCCGCGGCCGACCCGGTCAGGGGAACAGCAGCGAGCTGATCCGCGAGGAGGCCGTCCTGGCCGCCGTCCTCGGGTCGGCTCCCGTGAGCACGGCGGTCATGTACGGCTTGATCGGGTTGTCGGCCTCGACGGCGGCCCACTGGGGCGAGTTGGGCGTGGCCCTGCCCCGGGCCGCGCCCTGCGCCATCGCGGCCGTGCCCGCCTGGTCCTCCACGGCGGCCGCGAGCGCGGGCTTGTTCGGTACGTAGCTCATGGCGGCGGCGAGGTCCTGCTGCCACTTCTCCCCGGCCAGCGCCTTGACCACCTCCACGGCCTCGGTGTGGTGCGCGGACCGCTTGGGCACGATGAGGTCCGAGCCGCCGGTGAAGACCGCGCCCGGCGTGGCCGCGGTCTTGCCGGGGATGGGGAAGTAGCCGAGCTTGTCGGCGAGGGCGGGGTTGGCCTTCTGGATGGCCTTGGCGGTGCCCGGGACGGCGATGATCTGGGCGACCTTGCCCTTGGCGAAGACCCCGGCCTGCGGGGGCGTGGCCTCGTCGGCGTTCTTGGGGCCGTCGCCGAGCGCCTGGAGCCGGCGGTAGAAGTCCATGCCGCGCAGCGCGGCGGGCGTGGCGAGGGTGCCGGTCCACTCCCCGGCGCTCTCCTGGGCGAGCTCGCCGCCCTCGTCCCAGACGAACCCGGCGAGGGTGTACCAGTCCTGTCCGGCGAGGTAGATGCCCTGGGTGGCGCCGGTGTTCAGCTTGTCCGTGTCGCTCAGCCACTCGGCGCGGGTCTTCGGCGTCCTGCCTATGCCCGCCGCGTCGAACAGGTCCTTGTTGTAGATGACGACGCGGTTCGCCGCGTACCAGGGAATGCCGTACTGCACCCCGTCGACCTTGCCGGGTTCGGCGAGGCCCGGCAGCCAGTCCTTGCTGCCCCAGTCGCGCAGCGACTCCAGGGTGAGGTCGAGCAGCCCGCCGCTCGCCGCGTACTGGGAGACCTGGGTGTTGCCGACCTCGACGACGTCGGGCACCTCGCCCGTCTTGAGGGCGGTGGTCACCTTCTGGCCGATGCCGGTCCACTCCTGGATCCGTACGTCCAGCTTGACCGAGCGGTGTTCCTTCTCGAACTCGTCGGTGAACCGCTTGATGAACTCGTCGGAGGCGCTGTCCTTCATCAGCCACACGGTGACGGTGGTGGTGGAGTCCCCGCCCACGCCCGGCAGCGCGCCGCAGCCGCCGAGTGCGAGGGCCGTGGCGAGCACGACGGGGGCATGGAGGAAGCGGTTCTTCACGGCGGTCACCTTCTGCGTCATGGCACGGGCAGTCATGACCCGACGTGGGGAAAGCGCAGACGGCGCTTCTGGGGGAAAGCGCAGTTGGCCAGTTCGGGTGCGGCCGATTTTGGTCTGTACCAATGGGTCGGTCAACCCTTGTTACGGAACCGAGGCCGCACCCGGGCCCCGCCCGACGCCTCGCGAAGCGGCGCGAGGTGGGGCACGGTGGAGGGACGCGACGAAGAGGAGTGCACCTCCATGTCCAACCACACGTACCGCGTCACCGAGATCGTCGGCACCTCCCCCGAGGGCGTCGACCAGGCCATTCGCAACGGCGTCGCCCGCGCGTCGCAGACCTTGCGGAATCTCGACTGGTTCGAGGTCACTCAAGTACGCGGCCAGATCGCCGACGGGCAGATCGAGCACTACCAGGTCGGCTTGAAGGTCGGTTTCCGGCTGGACGACGACCAGGAGGTGTGAGGACCGGGAAGCGCGACGGCCGGGCCCAGGGCCTGTCGTTCGGATCAGGCCGACCCGATCCGAACGACAGACCCCAGGTCCGGGCGGGGTCCGCCCGGCCCCGCCCGCTCAGGTCCGGCCCTCCCGCTCCTGCGCGTCCTTCAGCGCCTCGGACGGCACGGCCCAGCGTGCCCGTACGACCCGGAAGCCGGCCCGTTCGGCGGCGTCGCACACCAGCTCGTCGTCGTCCACCAGCATCCGCACCTCGCGGCCGGCGCCGAGCCGGCGCAGGAGCTCCAGCTTGGTCGTCCGGGCGGGCCTGCGGTCGGCGTCGGGCCGCATGTGGACCGTCCCGTCGGGCAGGCCCTGCGCGGCCAGCCACGCCCGGGTGTCCCTGCGGCAGCGCTCCGGCCGGCCGGTGAGGTAGACGACCTCGCACTCCTCGGCGGCCGCCAGGCACAGCGCGATTCCCTCCGCCAGCGGCGGATCGGCCGGGGCCGCGGCGAAGAAGGCGGCCCAGTCCCGCTTCGCGCCCTCCAGGAAGTGCTGCCGGTGGCCGCTGTCGGCGAGCGTGCCGTCCAGGTCGAATACGGCCAGTGGCCTGCTGTTCTCCGTCATGCGTCCACCCTAGGGAATCCTGGCGCGGCACAGACGTTGAAGGTTGTGTGAGCTCACTGATCGCGTCGACGCGCTTCTCCGTCCTTGACCGCTCCCGCATCCGCGCGGGGCACGACGGACCGCAGGCGCTGCGGGACACCGTGGCCTTCGCGCAGGAGGCCGAGCGGCTCGGCTACCACCGCTTCTGGGTCTCGGAGCACCACAGCGTGCCGGGTGTCGCGGGCTCCGCGCCGACCGTGCTCGCCGCGGCCGTAGCCGCCGCCACCTCGACGATCCGGGTCGGCACGGGCGGTGTGATGCTCCCCAACCACCAACCGCTCGTGGTGGCCGAGCAGTTCGGGATCCTTGAGTCCCTCTTCCCCGGCCGCGTCGACATGGGCCTGGGGCGGTCGGTCGGGTTCACGGACGGCATCCGCAAGGCGCTCGGCCGCGACAAGAAGGACGCCGACGACTTCGCGGGCCGGCTGAGCGAACTCCTCGGCTACTTCGACGGTACGCAGACGGCCCACCCCCAGGTGCACGCCCGCCCGGCCGAGGGGCTCCGGGTCCCCGCGTTCGTCCTCGCCACCGGACAGGGCGCGCAGCTCGCCGCCAGTGCCGGTCTCGCCCTGGTCATCGCCGATGTGCGCGGCGAGGACGCCATGCTGCGCGCCATCGACGACTACCGCGACACGTTCCGCCCCTCCGCGTGGAACGACCGCCCGTACGTGGTGGTCTCCGGCACGGTCGCCGTGGCCGGCACCACCGAGGAGGCCCGCCGCATCCTGCTGCCCGAGGCCTGGTCGACGGCGCACTCGCGCACCCGGGGCGAGTTCCCGCCGCTCTCCCCCGCCGAGGAGATCCTGGCGCTGCCGATGACCGACCGCGAACGCGCGCTCTTCGAGGAGGCCCGGCGCGGCCAGATCCACGGCACCGAGGACGAGGTCGCCGACGCCCTGGAGAAGCTGCTCTCGCGCAGCGCGGCCGACGAGTTCCTGGTCACGACCAGTACGTACGACCGGGGCGCGATGCTGGACTCCTACCGACGGCTCGCCCGGCTCGCGGGCACGGCCGGCCGCTCCGCCTAGAATTCCGGTATGCAAAGCCCCACCGGACGGACCGAAGCCGACCGCCCCCATGACCCGTACGTACGGGTGCGGGGCGCGCGCGAGCACAATCTGCGCGGGGTCGACGTGGACATCCCCCGGGACGCGCTGGCGGTCTTCACCGGGGTCTCCGGGTCGGGTAAGTCCTCGCTCGCCTTCGGGACGATCTACGCGGAGGCCCAGCGGCGCTACTTCGAGTCGGTGGCTCCGTACGCCCGGCGGCTGATCCACCAGGTGGGCGCGCCGAAGGTCGTGGAGATCTCGGGGCTGCCGCCCGCCGTCTCGCTGGAGCAGCGGCGCTCGTCCCCGACCTCGCGCTCCTCGGTCGGCACGGTCACCACGCTCTCCAACTCGCTGCGGATGCTGTTCTCCCGCGCGGGCACCTACCCGACCGGCGCCGCGCGCCTGGACTCGGACTCCTTCTCGCCCAACACAGCGGCCGGCGCCTGCCCCGAGTGCCACGGCCTGGGCCGCGTCCACCGCACCAGCGAGGAGCTCCTCGTCCCCGACCCGTCGCTGTCCATCCGCGACGGCGCCATCGCGGCCTGGCCTGGCGCCTGGCAGGGCAAGAACCTGCGCGATGTCCTCGACACTCTCGGGTACGACGTCGACCGGCCCTGGCGCGAGCTCGACCCGGCGGACCGCGAGTGGATCCTGTTCACGGACGAGCAGCCGGTGGTCACCGTGCACCCGGTGCGCGAGGCGAACCGTATCCAACGCCCGTACCAGGGCACGTACATGAGCGCCCACCGCTATGTGATGAAGACGTTCGCCGAGAGCAAGAGCCCGACGCTGCGAACGAAGGCCGAGCGGTTCCTCACCGCCGCCGACTGCCCTGTCTGCGGCGGCAGCCGGCTGCGGCCGGAGGCCCTGGCGGTCACCTTCGCGGGCAGCACCATCGCGGAACTCGCCGCCCTCCCGCTCAACTCCCTCGCAGATGTGCTGCGTTCAGCCGACGGCGGGCCCACGGCCGAGGTCCTGACGGCCGATCTGCTGAGCCGGATCGACCCCGTCACCGAGCTCGGCCTCGGCTATCTCAGCCTGGACCGGACCGCGCCCACCCTCTCCGCCGGGGAGCTCCAGCGGCTGCGGCTCGCGACCCAGCTGCGGTCGGGGCTCTTCGGCGTGGTGTACGTCCTGGACGAGCCGTCGGCGGGGCTGCACCCGGCCGACACGGAAGCCCTGCTCACGGTCCTCGACCGGCTGAAGGCGGCCGGGAACTCGGTGTTCGTCGTCGAGCACCACCTCGATGTGATGCGGCACGCCGACTGGCTGGTGGACGTGGGTCCACTCGCCGGGGTGCACGGCGGGCAGGTGCTGCACAGCGGCCCGCCGCACGCGCTGGCCGAGGTGGCCGAGTCGCAGACCCGCCGCTTCCTCTTCGACACGGCGCCCCGGCCCGTACGCGAGGTGCGCGAGCCGTCCGGATGGCTGAACGTCGGCCCGGTGACCCGGCACAATCTGCGGGGCCTGACGGCCGAGCTGCCGCTGGGTGTCTTCACGGCGGTGACCGGCGTCTCGGGCTCCGGGAAGTCCACGCTGGTGGGCGAGGTCACCGAGGAACTCCCGGGTGTGGAGCGGCTGGTGACGGTCGATCAGAAGCCGATCGGCCGCACGCCCCGGTCCAACCTCGCCACGTACACCGGCCTCTTCGACGTCGTACGCAAGCTCTTCACCGCCACCGAGGAGGCGAGGGCGCGCGGCTACAAGGCGGGCCGGTTCTCCTTCAACGTCCCGGGCGGGCGCTGCGAGACCTGTCAGGGCGAGGGGTTCGTCTCGGTGGAGCTGCTGTTCCTGCCGAGTACGTACGCGCCCTGCCCGGACTGCCACGGCGCCCGGTACAACCCGCAGACGCTGGAGGTCACCCACCGGGGCCGCACCATCGCCGAGGTGCTCGACCTCACGGTGGAGGCGGCGGCCGAGTTCTTCGCCGACACCCCGGCCGCCGCCCGCAGTCTGACCGCGCTGCTCGACGTGGGGCTGGGCTATCTGCGCCTGGGCCAGCCCGCCACCGAGCTCTCCGGCGGCGAGGCCCAGCGCATCAAGCTGGCGGCCGAGCTCCAGAGGGCACGGCGCGACCACACCCTGTACCTCCTGGACGAGCCCACGACCGGGCTGCACCCGGCCGATGTCGAGGTGCTGCTGCGCCAGTTGCACGGCCTGGTCGACGCGGGCCACTCGGTGGTGGTCGTCGAGCACGACATGAGCGTGGTGGCGGGCGCCGACTGGGTGGTGGACCTCGGGCCGGGCGGCGGCGACGAGGGCGGCAGGATCGTGGCGGCGGGTCCGCCGCGCGAGGTCGCGTCGGCGGGGGCCGGGCGCACGGCCCCGTATCTGGCGAAGGCGCTCGACGGCTGACGCCCGACCGCCGCCGATCAGTAGCAGAACCTCACCGCCCGACAAGCTGACGGCTCGTCAATTCATGGCGGAACAGCGGCTGTTCGGTCCGAAAAAGCGGACTTACTCTCAAGTTCACCAGGGTTCGACTTCACCTGAGTTCCTCCTCGCACCCCCACCCCATCGAAATCGTTCGACCGAGGAGCCCCCCATGGCAACCCGCAGATTCCGTGTGCCCGCCGCCCTCATGGCCGCCGCGGCCGCTCTCACCTTCGGCGCCACCAATGCCGCCGGCGCCCTCGTGGCCGGTTCCACCACGGTGACCCCGGCCGGCCACTCCTTCGCCGCCAAGCTCAACGGCAAGGCCACCTTCACCGCCGGTTCCACCACCATGACCTGTACGGTCTCGGCGTCGGTCCCCAGCGGCACGAGCACCAACCAGGTCCCGGCCGCCCCCGGCAACCACAACGCCGCCGGGCCCGTCTCCGCCGCCATCAACCCGCCTTCCTTCAGCGGCTGCACCACCAGCATCTTCGGCGTCGGCGTGACCGTCACCAGCAACGCGACCAACGGCCAGTGGAGCATCTCCGCCCAGTACGGCTCGCCGGTCTCGGCCGGGCTCACCATGCCGAAGGGCGGGGTCGTCATCAAGACGAGCGGCCTCGCCAACTGCACGCTCAACGCATCGCCCGGCGGCCCCAGCACTGTCGCGGGCACCTGGACCAACGGCTCACCGTCCAGACTCGCCATCGCCAACGCGCCCGTGGCGGCCACCGGAACGGGCGGCTTCCTCTGCCCCACGGGCAACCAGACGGCCACCTTCTCGGCCACCTACGACGTCACCGACACCACCGACCCGGCCCAGCAGATCACCGTCACCGGCTGAGCCGTACGCCAAGGGCGTGCCCCGGAACCACGGCCGGGGGCACGCCCCACTCCTCGGCGGCGCCTCAGCGGCCGACCTTCCCCGCCTTCCTGGTCGCCCGCAGCCACTCCTTGTTCATCGCCGCGATCGACGGCAGCGGAATGCCCTTGGGGCAGGCGGTGGCGCACTCGCCGGTGAGGGTGCAGCCGCCGAAGCCCTCCGCGTCCATCTGGCCGACCATGTCGAGCACCCGGGTCTCACGCTCGGGCGCGCCCTGCGGCAGCACGTTGAGGTGGTTGACCTTGGCCGAGGTGAACAGCATGGCCGAGCCGTTGGGGCAGGCCGCCACGCACGCGCCGCAGCCGATGCACTCGGCGTGCTCGAAGGCGAAGTCGGCGTCCGGCTTGGGCACCGGCGTGGCGTGCGCCTCGGGCGCGGCTCCCGTCGGGACGCTGATGTAGCCGCCCGCCTGGATGATCCGGTCGAAGGCCGAGCGGTCCACCACCAGGTCCTTGACGACCGGGAAGGCGGCCGCCCGCCACGGCTCGACGTCGATGGTGTCGCCGTCCCGGAACGCCCGCATGTGCAGCTGGCAGGTGGTGGTGCGCTCGGGTCCGTGCGCGTCGCCGTTGATGACCAGGCTGCACGCGCCGCAGATGCCCTCGCGGCAGTCGTGGTCGAAGGCGACCGGGTCCTCGCCGCCCAGGATGAGTTCCTCGTTGAGCGTGTCGAGCATCTCCAGGAAGGACATGTCGGCCGAGATGCCGTCCACTTCGTAGGTGGACATCGCTCCGTCGGCGCCGGCGTTCTTCTGCCGCCAGACGCGCAGGGTGAGCTTCATGCGTAGCTCCGCTGGGTGGGGTGGACGTACTCGAAGACGAGGTCTTCCTTGTGCAGGACGGGGGCGGTGCCGGTCTCCGTGAACTCCCAGGCGGCCGCGTACGAGAACTCCTCGTCGCGCCGGGCCGCCTCGCCGTCCGGGGTCTGGGACTCCTCGCGGAAGTGTCCGCCGCAGGACTCGGCGCGGTGCAGTGCGTCGAGGCACATGAGCTCGGCGAGCTCCAGGTAGTCGACGATGCGGTTGGCCTTCTCCAGGGACTGGTTGAACTCCTCGCCGGTGCCCGGGACCTTGATGCGGCGCCAGAACTCCTCGCGGATCTGCGGGATCCGGTCGAGGGCCTTGCGCAGCCCCTCCTCGGTGCGGGCCATTCCGCAGTACTCCCACATCAGTTCACCGATCTCGCGGTGGAAGGCGTCGGGGGTGCGGTCGCCGTTCACCGCCAGGAGCAGGTTGAGCCGGTCCTCGGTGTCGGCGACCGCTTCCGCGACCGCCGGGTGCTCGGCGGTGACCGGCTCCTGGTGCGGGTTGCGCGCCAGATAGTCGTTGATCGTGGAGGGGAGTACGAAGTAGCCGTCCGCCAGGCCCTGCATCAGGGCCGAGGCGCCGAGCCGGTTGGCGCCGTGGTCGGAGAAGTTGGCCTCCCCGATCGCGAACAGACCCGGAACGGTGGTCTGGAGGTCGTAGTCGACCCACAGCCCGCCCATCGTGTAGTGCACGGCGGGATAGATCCGCATCGGCACCTCGTACGGGTTCTCGGCGGTGATCCGCTCGTACATCTCGAAGAGGTTGCCGTACTGCTCCTCGACCTTGTCGCGCCCCATCCGCGCGATGGCGTCCGCGAAGTCGAGGTAGACCCCCTGGCCGCCGGGGCCGACGCCGCGGCCCTCGTCGCAGACGTTCTTGGCGGCGCGCGAGGCGATGTCGCGCGGGACGAGGTTGCCGAAGGAGGGGTAGATGCGCTCCAGGTAGTAGTCGCGCTCGTCCTCGGGGATCTCGGCCGCGGGGCGGTTGTCGCCCTGGCCCTTCGGCACCCAGATCCGGCCGTCGTTGCGCAGTGACTCGCTCATCAGGGTGAGCTTGGACTGGTGCTCGCCGGTGCGCGGGATGCAGGTGGGGTGGATCTGGGTGAAGCACGGGTTGGCGAAGTGGGCGCCGCGCCGGTGGGCCCGCCACACGGCGGTGGCGTTGGAGTTCATGGCGTTGGTGGAGAGGTAGAAGACGTTGCCGTAGCCGCCGCTGGCCAGGACCACCGCGTCCGCGAAGTAGGTGTCGATCCGGCCGGTGACCAGGTCGCGGGCGACGATGCCGCGCGCCTTTCCGTCCACCACGATCAGGTCGAGCATCTCGGTGCGGGCGTGCAGCTCCACGTTGCCGGCCGCGATCTGCCGCGAGAGCGCCTGGTAGGCGCCGAGCAGCAGTTGCTGGCCCGTCTGGCCGCGCGCGTAGAACGTACGGGAGACCTGGACGCCGCCGAAGGAGCGGGTGTCGAGGAGTCCTCCGTACTCGCGGGCGAAGGGCACGCCCTGGGCCACGCACTGGTCGATGATCTCGACGGAGATCTGCGCGAGGCGGTGGACGTTGGACTCCCTCGCCCGGAAGTCGCCGCCCTTGACGGTGTCGTAGAAGAGGCGGTGGATGGAGTCGCCGTCGTTGCGGTAGTTCTTGGCCGCGTTGATGCCGCCCTGCGCGGCGATGGAGTGGGCGCGGCGCGGGGAGTCCTGGAAGCAGAACTGGACGACGTGGTAGCCCTGTTCGGCCAGGGTCGCGCCGGCCGAGCCGCCCGCGAGCCCGGTGCCGACGACGATCACGGTGTGCTTGCGGCGGTTGGCCGGGTTCACCAGCTTCGCCTCGAACCGGCGGGTGTCCCAGCGTTCGGCGACGGGTCCCGAGGGTGCCTTGGTGTCGGCGATCGGCTCGCCGAGCGCGTAGTCGGTGTACGAGGTCATTCAGCTCACCACTCCGGTCATGACGGCGACGGGGACGGAGATGAATCCGAGGGTCAGCACCAGCGCGAGCGCGTTGGCGAGGTTCTTGAGGATCCGGTCGCGGGCCGCGCTGCCGGCGCCGAGGGTCTGGGCGGCGCTCCAGAAGCCGTGCTGGACGTGGAGGCCGAGGGCGAGCATCGCCACGATGTAGACGGTGTTGCCGTACCAGGTGGAGAAGGTGTCCACCACGTTCTGGTACGGGTGCCCGGACTGGAAGCCGCCGGAGTGCACGGTCCCGGTGGTCAGGTCCAGGACGTGCCAGACGATGAACAGGCCGAGGATGACGCCGCCCCAGCGCATGGTGCGGGTGGCGTAGCTCGCGCGGGGGCGGCGGTGCACGTACTTGTCGGGGCGCGCCCTGATGTCGCGCCGGCTCAGCTGGTACGCGGAGACCGCGTGCGCGACGACGGCGGCGACCAGCACCACCCGGATGATCCAGAGCGCCCACTCGTAGTGCAGGAAGGGCTCGCCGACGGTGCGCAGCCAGTGCGCGTACCCGTTGAAGTCGCCCGCCCCGAAGAAGATCTTGAGGTTGCCGAACATGTGGACGGCCAGATAGGTCAGCATGATCATGCCGCTGACGGCCATGACCGCCTTCTTGCCGACGGTGGAGTCCCACACGGTGCGCGTCAAGGACGGTTTTCGGTCCGTCCGCGTTGCCAGAGCCATGTCATAGACGCTAGGGCCGGAGGTCCCGAGAGGTCCAAGACATGAATACGCTCGATTCGATAGCCATGGCCTATCGTGGGCCCATGCAGTTCCAGCAGCTCCTGTACTTCGTGGCCGTCGCGGAGACCCGCCACTTCACCCGCGCCGCCGAGCAGGTCCACGTCTCGCAGCCCTCGCTCTCCCAGCAGATCAGGGCGCTGGAGAAGGAGCTGGGCGCCGAGCTGTTCAGCCGCGCCCGGGGCAACATCGCCCTGACCGACGCGGGCGAGGCGCTGCTGCCACTGGCCCGCCGCATCCTGGCCGATGCGGACACCGCGCGGATCGAGGTGCAGGAGCTGGCGCAGCTGCGCCGCGGCCGGGTCCGGCTCGGCGCCACCCCGAGCCTGTGCACCGGCCTGCTGCCGGACGTGCTGCGCGCCTTCCACAGCCGCCATCCGGGCATCCAGCTCCTGATCGAGGAGGGCGGCTCGCACGACCTCGTACGGGAGCTGGCACGCGGCGCGCTCGACCTCGCCCTGGTGGTCCTTCCGCTGCCTCCCGGCTCCCCCGCGCTGACCAGCGTCGAGCTCCTCCACGAGGACCTGGTGGTGGTCTCGGCCGCCGCCGAACCCTCCCCCGGCACCGGCGGGCGGGTCCACATCCGCGATCTGCGCGACGCGCCGCTCGTGATGTTCCGGCACGGCTACGACCTGCGGGAGCTCACCGTGGCGGCCTGCCGCGCCGAGGGCTTCGAGCCGGTGTTCACGGTCGAGGGCGGCGAGATGGACGCGGTGCTCGGCTTCGTACGGGCCGGGCTCGGCATCGCGGTGGTGCCGAGCATGGTGGCCGCCCGGGCGGGCCGCGATCTGCGGGTGACCCCGCTGGCCCGCCCGGGCCTGCGCCGCACGATCGCGCTGGCCCACCGCAGCGACGTGGACCCGCCGCGCGCCGCACGGGAGTTGCAGCGGGTCCTGCTCAGGGTCGGGGTCTGACCCCGCGGTACCGGTACGGGTCAGACGGCGTCGGTGAGCGCCAGTGAGTGAATGCGGTCCGGGGCGCCGGGGCGGGCGTAGTACCAGCCCTGGGCGGTGTCGCAGCCCAGCTCGCGCAGCTGCTCGGCCTGCGCCCCGGTCTCCACGCCCTCGACGGTGACGGCCAGTTGCAGGCTGTGGGCCAGTGACACGATCCCCTCGACGATCTTGATGTCGACCGGGTCGGCCGGGTGCTGCTGCATGGACTGGGTGAAGGAGCGGTCCAGTTTCAGCACGCTCACCGGGAGCCGGCGCAGGTTCGCCAGGTTGGAGTAGCCGGTGCCGAAGTCGTCCAGGGCGATGTCCACGCCCATGTCCGCGAGCTGGCGCAGCGGCTTCAGCAGATCGTCGTCCGCGCCGATCAGCGCGGACTCGGTGACCTCCAGGCACAGGGCGCCCGGCTCCAGGCCCGACCGCTCCAGTACCTCCACCGTGTCGGCCACCAGACCGGGGTGGTGCAGCTGCGTCGGCGAGAGGTTCACGTTGATCCGCAGCGGGCCGCCCGCCCGCGAGCCCGGGTGGCGCTCCTGCCAGAACCTCGCCTGGCGTACGGACTCCGCCATCACCCAGCGGCCGAGCGGCACGATCAGACCGGTGTGCTCGGCGAGCGGGATGAACCGGTCCGGGCCGAGCACACCGTGCTGCGGATGCGACCAGCGCACCAGCGCCTCCGCCCCGTGCACACTGCCGTCGACCAGGTGCACCAGCGGCTGGTACTCGATGAAGAACTCACCGCGCTCCAGCGCGGCCGGCAGCGCGTTGGTGAGCCCGTGCCGGGTGATCGCACGGGCGTCGGCCTCCGGGTCGGCCCGCTCGAAACGGTTGCCGCCCGCCGCCTTGGCCCGGTACATCGTGATGTCGGCGCTGCGCAGCACCTCCGCCGGGCCGCGCTCGTCCGCCGGGCCCTCGACCACACCGATCGAGCCGCGCACGGTGAGCTCGCGGCCCTCGAGGCGGATCGGCACGGAGAGCACGCCGAGGATGCGGGAGGCCAGTTCGTCGACCTCGCGCAGGGTGTCGGTGCCGGTGGTCAGGGCCACGAACTCGTCGCCGCCGAGCCGCGCCACCATCTCGCCGGGCCCGGTCGCACAGCTCTGCAGCCGGTCGGCGACCTCCACCAGGAGCCGGTCGCCCGCCGAGTGGCCGAGGCTGTCGTTGACCGCCTTGAATCCGTCGAGGTCGAGGTAGCAGAGCCCGAAGCGCTTGCCCTCCCCCGCCGCGAGCGCCTTGTCCAGGCGCTCGAAGAACAGGGTGCGGTTGGGCAGGCCGGTCAGGGCGTCGTGGGTGGCCTCGTAGCGCAGCCGCAGATTCAGCAGCCGCCGCTCGGTGGTGTCCTCCAGAAGGGCCAGCTGGTACTGCGGTCGGCCCTCGGCGTCGCGCAGCAGCGAGACCGTCAGATTGGTCCACAGGACGGTGCCGTCGCCGCGGTAGTACGGCTTCTCGACCCGGTAGTGGTCGCGCTCGCCCCGGACCAGCTCCTCGTAGAGCTTCCAGACCTGCGGCGCGTCCTCGGGGTGCACCCACTCGCTGACGTTGCGGCTGCGGATCTGCCCCTCGACGCCACCGAACATCCGGGTGAGGGTCTCGTTGACCTCCAGGACGCGGCCTTCGAGGTCGGCGATGCCGATGCCGACGGCGGCGCCCTCGAAGATCGCGCGGAACCGGGTCTCGGTGGTGTGCAGGGCCTCCTCGGCGGCGCTGCGCGCGGCGAGCGCGGAGCGGGCGATGGCCTCCTGCTCGCTCAAGGTGCGCTCGCGCAGCGCCTGGGCGAACCCGGCGGCCAGCGCGTGCTGGAGGCGGGCGCAGCGGGCCCGCGCCTCCTCGGCCCGCAGGTCGCCGCCCGTACCGCAGTACAGGACGAGATAGGAGTCGACCACGCCGAGCGTACGGCTGAGCGCGTCCGGGTCGGTGCAGTGGGCGCCCACCAGGCCGGCGCCGATCTCGTGTGCGGGCGCCGGGTCGAAGTGGCGGCGGTGCAGCGCCTCGATGAGGCGGCGGGCCAGCGGCAGCAGATGGCGCTCGAACTCGGGTCGGGTCAGCGACGTGGCCGTCACCGGGAAGATGGCCCGGCTCCAGATCGTGGCGAACCGTCTGAGCCGGGACTCGGGGCCGTCGGGATCGACGGGCTGCCCGTCCGTCCGGGTCGGGGTGCTCACGCTGTGCGTCCCACGCCGGCGAACCCCGAGAAGGCGTAGGGGTCTTCCTGCTCCGGCGAGGACTCCGGGCGCCACATCGGCATCTGCACCAGACCGGGCGCGACCATCTCGAACCCGTCGAAGAACGTGGCGATCTCGTCGCTCGTCCGCATGACCAGCGGGTTGCGGATGTTGCGGTAGACGCCCACCGCACCGCCGGCCCGGTCCTCGCTGAGCGGGATGCCCTCGTACGCGGCGTGGGTGAGGATCAGCAGGCTGCCGGGGGCGAGCGCGTCGCGCAGCTCGGCGACGGCGGCGCGCGGGTCGTCCGAGTCCTCCACGAAGTGGAGGACGGCCACCAGGAGCAGGGCGACCGGCTGGTCCAGGTCGAGCAGCCTGCCGACCTCGGCGCTGGTGAGGATGTCCTGCGGCTTGCGCAGATCGGCGGCGAGCACGCCCGCCCGCTCGTTGCCGTCCAGGACGGCCCTGCTGTGCGCGACGGCGACCGGGTCGTGGTCGACGTAGACGACCCGCGCCTCGGCGGCGCGGCTCTGGGCGACCTCGTGGACGTTGCCGAACGTCGGGATGCCCGAGCCGATGTCCAGGAACTGCGTGATGCCCTCGTCCAGGGCGAAACGGACCGCCCGCCGCATGAACGCCCGGTTCGCCTGCATCACCTTGGGCAGTCCGGGGATGAACTCCATGGCCTTGCGCGCGGCTTCCCGGTCGACCTCGAAATTGTGCGAGCCGCCCAGGTAGTAGTCGTAGATGCGGGACACACTCGGCACCGAGATGTCGATGCCCGTAGGGGCCCAGGCAGGACGCTCCATCTATGTCTCCAACAGCTCGCCGCAGGGGGTGTGGTGGCCATGTGCATGGTCAGTGTTCGAGCTGAGGCTACTGATCGTCAGGCAGGAGGGCGAGTGAAAACGGAAAATGCCGATCCGTTATTGGTCACACACAAGTTCGGTCACATCCTCCGGAACGTGCGTCGAGCCCGCCACCGCGCGGGGGACACGGTGACGGGCCGACGGCCTTGGGGGGGTTACTTGGTGGTGGCGATCAGCTTTCCCTCGGGCGAGACTGCCCACCAAGTGCCGCCCACGCCCTGGCCGTTGGTGTCCCCGGGCTTGCTGTCGCCGGCGTAGGTGTAGACGGGCCAGCAGTTGATGGACTGCTGCTTGATGCCGTCGGGCCGGTTGAAGGTGACGAAGCCCTTCTGGATGATGCCCTCGGTGTCCTTCTTCTCCACCGGCGCGACCACCGGCCACTTCTTGAGGCAGTCACCGACACAGGCCGACTTCATGGGCCAGGCGGAGTCCTTCTTGAAGCGGTAGACGGTCATCCCGCGGGAGTCGACGATGATCTTGCCGAGCTTGGCGTCGTTACGGACCGACAGGCCCGGCAGGCTCGGCGTCTCCGCCCCGGCCTCGGAGCTGTCCGCGGAGGGCGCCGCCTTCTTGCCGTCGGGGGCCGAGGCGTGCCAGGTGCCGCCCACGCCCTGCCCGTTCGCGTCACCGGTCTTGGTGTCCTTGGTGTACCGGTACATCGGCCAGCCGGCGATCGTCAGCTGCTTGCTGCCGTCGGTACGGGTCACCTCACCGATGAGGCTCGCGTCGGTGCCGGGAGCCGCTGTGACGCTGCCCGCGGGCACGGCCGGCCACAGCTTCGCGCAGTCGCCGTCGCAATTCGACTTGGGCGGACTGGCGGTGTCCTTGTCGAAGCGGTAGAGCGTC
The DNA here is from genome assembly GCF_055570295.1 of Streptomyces sp. NPDC031265. NCBI lineage: Bacteria > Bacillati > Actinomycetota > Actinomycetes > Kitasatosporales > Streptomycetaceae > Streptomyces > Streptomyces sp. NPDC031265. Next base: position 26,334 of record NZ_JBVIHM010000014.1, on the reverse strand, counting down.
ATTCCGGCGCTGTCGGTGACCACCTTGCCGAGTTCCTTGCTGTCCCACACCGTAAGCTGTCCGGCCGCCTTGGCGGCCGCCTGATTGGCGGTGCCGGACCCCGAGCCGTAGCCCGCGTCGCCGTATCCGTAGCCGTTTCCGCTGCCCGCGGCCGGGGCGGCGTTGCCGACCGACTGGCCCTTGGGCGAGGCACTTCCCTTGTCCTGGCCGCACGCCGTCGCCGTGAGTGCCAGTACTGCCGCCGCCGTCACCGCGAGCGAGGCGTTGCGCCAGGTTGCCATGTCAACTCCAGTTGGTTCTCTGCTTGTTGTGGCGCCTGGGTGCGCCTTTCATGGCCCTAGGTACGCGTGGCGGCCCCCGGAACGTTCAAAACCCTGCGAAAGAATTTTCCCGCCCCCCGTCGAACCGCCCCCGGCGGTTCCAAACGCAAACCCGGCCAACCTCCCCCCATCAGGCGAATCCGAGCCGGTCTCATGGCCGAGCGGCCCGCCGGGCCGGATGATCCTGGACGTGCACGTAACCCACTTGGCGCAGCGGCTGCTTTCGGCCGCCGCCCTGGCCCTGCTGCTGACCGGCCCCGCGCCGTGCGCGCGCGCGGACGCCTGCGCGTACGCCTCGGTCTCGGGCGGCGCCGGGGACGACTGGGCGGTGGCGGTCGCCGGGGGCGGCATCTGCACGCCGTCGCCCCCGCCGCCCACGCCGAAACCCCCGCCACCTAAGCCGCCCGAACCGAAGCCCCCGGTGCCGAAACCCCCGCCGGCGCACCCGCCCGCCCCGCCGAAGCCGGTCCCTCCCCCGCCGCCCGCCCCGCCGAAGCCGGTCCCTCCCCCGCCGCCGGCCCCGCCCGAGCCGCAGCCCCCTGAGCCCCGGCCGGTGCAGCCTGTAGTGCCCGTACCGGCGAAGCCCGCGCCCCCGCCGCCGCCCGCGCCCGTGGCGCCGGGCCCCTCGGCCACCCCGCCGCCGCGGCTGCGGCCCGTCGCGCTGCCCGCGTACCGCAGGCCGCCGAGGAAGAAGCCCGCCCCGGGGCTCTCGACGGTGACGCTCACCCTGCTGGTCACGGTGCCCGCGGTGGTCGCCGTCGCGGTGCTCCGCCCCCGCTCGAACTAGCCGTCGGCCCTGGCGCGCGCCGTCCGCGCCGTTCCCGCTTCACCCTCGTCGGAGGTTCCCCCTTGAAGGACTGGATCGTCCTCGCCATCGCGATGGCCGCCGCGTGCGTCGTCGTACTGACCATCGTCGTCGTCAACCACCGCCGCATCGGCGAGGACGACGACCCCTCCCAGACCCCGGACGTCATGGAGTACATGACGATGATGATGGGAGTGATCTACGCGATCGTGCTCGGCCTCGCCATCGCGGGCGTCTGGGAGGCCCGGGGCGCGGCCTCGGAGACCGTCCGCCAGGAGGCGCAGGCGCTCCACGAGGTCAGCGAGCGCGCCCAGGTCTATCCGGGCCCGGTCCGCGAGCGCATCCGCGCCGACGTCGACTCGTACGTCACCTATGTCGTGCGCTCCGAGTGGCACCACATGGAGGTCTCGGGCGAGCTCGGCGACAAGGGCTCGGTCCTGCTCTCCCAGCTGCGCAAGGACGTCACGGACTACGAGCCCAAGACCGACCACGAGGGCCAGGCGTACCAGCCGCTGGTCGACCAGGTGGCGGCCGTCGACGACGCCCGCACCACGCGCGGCGCCGGGGCCGGGGCCACGATGCCGGGGGTCGTCTGGTTCGGGCTGATCACCGGGGCCGTGGTGACCGTTGGCCTGATCTTCACGCTCCAGATCCGCCGCACCGGGCGCGAACTGCTGCTGGCCGGGCTGTTCAGCGTGCTCATCGCCTTCCTGCTCTTCCTGATCTGGGACTTCGACGCCCCCTTCGGCCGGGGTCTGTCGGCCACCTCGGCGCCGTTGCGCGACCTCTTTCCCGAACTGTTCACCTGACCGAAATCCCCGGTGACACCCCGACAGGTCCGCCGGGCGGGGGAACGGGATACCCCATTTGCCGGACAGCGTTCGCGACCGGCGCCGCCCGCTCCTAGCGTGTCGGGCATCGAGGTGCATTTCCCGATTTTTGTGGAAAACAGTTCCGCAGTGCTCCTCGGGGACCCGGAGGATTGTCCATGGGCGCGATACGCATCGCCTCCGCCACATTGCTCGGCGCCGCGGCTCTCTCCCTCGCCACCCCCGCGGCAGCGCTGGCCGCCGACGGCGGCGGCGCGCACGGCAGCAACATCACGTCGTTCGGGTTCAGCGTGACCCCCTCCACCATCTCCCCCGGCGGTACGGTCACGCTGAACGTCACCGGGTGCGCCTCCACCGCCACCGCCTCCTCCGGCGTCTTCGGCACGGTGACCATCTCGCCGAACAGCTCCACGACCGCCCAGGTCGACGTCGACGCCAGGCGGGGTGCCACCTACACCGTGACGTTCGTGTGCGGCGGCGAGCGGGGCACCACCGATCTCACGATCACCGGCGGTATCCAGACGCTCCGGCCCACCACCAGGCCCACCATCAGCACCACCACCGCGCCCTCGCGTGGTGTGCGGGGCGGCGTCGGCGGCACCTCGGAGGGCGTCGACAAGGGCGAGATCGCGATCGGCCTCGCCCTCGTCGCCGCGGCAGGTGGCGGCCTCATGTTCTATCTGCGCCGTCGCGACAACTGACAACCAGGGCCTCTCCGGCAGAGAACAGCCGCGAACCGCCCGCCGGGGGGGGGGGGGGGGGGGGGGGGGGGGGGGGGGGGGGGGGGGGGGGGGGGGGGGGGGGGGGGGGGTTCGACTCAGCCACCCGTGCGG
>NZ_JBVIHM010000014.1:0-23536 GCF_055570295.1 Streptomyces sp. NPDC031265 | reverse complement strand
AGAGGTGGGCATCTTTTTTGTTTCGTCGGTGCAGCAGAAAAGAAAAAAAACCGTCCCCTCCGAGAAAAAAAAACCCACATACCTCTCTGCCCCCCCGAGTCCTGGCCAGGACTCGGGGCGACGGGCGGTTCGGCTCTGTCCGGGAGGTTCGGCCGGTCAGACCCGCCCGACGGTCGTGCGGCGGCGCCGTGCCACGAACACGGCACCGCCGATAGCGGCCAGCGCGACCAGGGACCCGCCCACGGCCATCTCGGTCTGGGTCGGACCGGCGGAGCCGCCGAGCCCGCCCATCGCGCCGCGGCCGGGGAGCACGGTGAAGCTGCGTGTCTCCGTTCTGGGGTTGTCGTTGCAGCGGACCGACAGGTTGTACGACCCGGGGGTGATGTGGTCGTGGATCCTGGCGGTCGCGAATCCGGTATCCCCGCCCGAGAGGGACGTCGGGGAAAAGGCGTTCGACGTCACGATGCCGCCGTGGCCGCAGCCGTTGGCCGTGATCGTCAGCGTGGAGCCCGGGTGCACCGCGCTCGGGTTGACGGTGACGTTGCTCGGGCCGAAGTTGGCGGAGGCGAGTGGGGCCGAGAGCCCCACCGCCGCGAAGGCGGCCACGGCCACCGGGAGAGCGCGTGCAGCACGCATGGTTGAACCTCCGAGGGAGGGCGCCCCAAAGCCGTGCTCCGGGAAATTCGACGAGTACGCCTCCCATGACGAACCCTCACCGGACGCTCTTCACCTCGCATGTCGCGCTGGTCCACCCTGGTGAGCCGACACGCCGGTGGACGGACCGCCGATCTGACGGACCTGCAGGTCACAGACCGTCAGAACTTTTATCGGACCATGACACGGATGGGTCATCCCGGGGTACCGCCCCGGGACGGCGCCCCGAGGGAGCCGTCACCCCCGTCACCACCCGTTCGCACCTCCCTGATCGCCGGAGTGCGATCACGCCCTTACCGTGCCTACAGGTGCACGGAGGGCTTTGGAGGGAGCGAGATGCGGCAGGAAGAGGGCGGCTCGGAGCATCGCAGGCGGTCGCCGTGGGGAGCGCTCGCCCTGGTGATGCTCACCGGTCTGGCTCTGATGCGGAACGGCGCCGACGTCACGATGGGCCCCCCGCAGCCCGCGGCGGCCGCCGCCCTGACGGGCAGGCACGAGGTGTTCGTCCCCACAACGTCCCTCACCCCGGTCGAGCCGCTGACGTACGCGCCGGCCTCCCGGATCAAGATCGGCGCGATCAAGGTCGACGCCCCGGTCATCGAGGTCGGCATCGACCAGGACGGCTGGGTGCAGGCGCCTCCGCCGGACGACCCCAATCTGGCGGGCTGGTACCAGAACGCGATCTCCCCCGGCCAGAGCGGCACCGCCGTCATGGTCGGCCACGTCGACACCCTGCGGGGCCCCGCCGTCTTCTACGGCCTGGGCTCGCTCACGAAGGGCAACCACGTCGAGGTGACCCGCTACGACGGGCACGTAGCCGTCTTCGAGGTGTACGGCGTCGAGGTCTACGACAAGAACAACTTCCCGGGCGCCCGGGTGTACGGCGACACCGGACACCCGGAGCTGCGGGTGATCACCTGCGGCGGCGGCTTCACCCGCGCCAAGGGCTACGACGGCAACGTGGTCGTCTTCGCCCGCATGGTCGCCACCCGCTGAAGCGGCTCGGCCTCAGCGCCGCTTGGGCGGTACGCGCAGGTGGTAGCCCGAGGTGAGCAGCCTGGGCAGATAGGTGCGCAGCGCCGCCACGCTCTGCGAGCGGTCGCCCCCGGCGTCATGCGAGAGCACCACGACGCCCGGGGCGGCGCCGTCCCGGATCCGGCGCACGATCGTGTCGGTGCCGGGCGTCGTCCAGTCGAGCGTGTCGAGGGTCCAGCCCATCGGCTCCATGCCGAGTTCGGCGCCGATCTGGAACGAGTTGCGGTTCCAGGCGCCGTAGGGCGCGCGGAACCACTGCGGCCGCTCGCCGAGCACCTCCTCGATCACCTCGCTGGTGCGGGTCATCTCGTCGCGTACCGCGTCCCGCGACATCTTGATGAGCAACGGATGGGTCCAGGAGTGGTTGCCGATCACATGCCCGTCGTCGCGCATCTCGCGCAGCAGGTCGCGGTTGTCGGTGGCCATCTCGCCGCAGACGAAGAACATCGCGCGTACGTCGTGCTCGCGCAGGGTCCGCAGGATCTCCGGCGTGTAGCGCGGGTCGGGGCCGTCGTCGAAGGTCAGCACCATGGTGGCGGGGCCGAGCTGGGGCATGCTCAGGAACGGCCGGCGCCGCACCGGCGGCAACGCGGTGCGGTACTGCGACGGGGCCTCGGCGGTCATCGGTTCGAGGCGGTACGCGGTGGACTTCAGCCGGGGTGCGGCGGCCTGCGGGCCGGCGGCGGGCCCGGCGGCCGCTCCCGTGGCCCCGCCCTCCGGCGCGCCGGTGTCCTCGGCGGTCAGCATCCGCAGGGCGGCGGCGGCTCCCAGACAGGCGCCGACGCGCAGGAGCGTGCGCCGCCCGGGGAGCATCTCATCCTTTTTCATGACCCATGGCTCGCACGGCACACGGCCCCGGCGGCTGAAGCGCACCGCCCGCGCGGCCGAAAACACCCGTTGGGACGCACCCGGGGCGGACCGTTGACGTCCGAGGCTCAGTGGCGCCGCACCAGCGGGAACGGCAGTGTTTCACGGATCGTCAGACCGGTGAGAAACATGACGAGCCGGTCCACGCCGATGCCGAGCCCGCCGGTGGGCGGCATGGCGTACTCCAGCGCGTCCAGGAACTCCTCGTCCAGTTCCATCGCCTCCGGGTCGCCGCCCGCCGCGAGGAGCGACTGCGCGGTGAGCCGGCGCCGCTGCTCCACCGGGTCGGTCAACTCCGAGTAGGCGGTGCCGAGTTCGGTGCCGAACGCCACCAGGTCCCAGCGCTCGGCCAGCCTGGGGTCATGGCGGTGCTGGCGGGTGAGCGGCGAGACGTCGGTCGGGAAGTCCTTGTAGAACGTGGGCAGCTGGGTCTTCTCCTCCACCAGCCGTTCGTACATCTCCAGGGCCACATCGCCCCGGGTGTTCTCGGGCGTGTGCGGGATCCCGGCCCGGTCGCACAGCCGGCGCAGCTCCCGCTCGTCGGTGTCGGCGCCGACCTCCTCGCCCAGTGCCTCGGAGAGCGCCCCGTACAGCGTCCTGACCGGCCAGGGGCCGGAGATGTCGTGCTCCACGAGCCGCCCGTCGGGCCCGGCCTTGTGCGCCACCGGCGAGCCGAACGCGGCGGTCGCCGCGCCCTGGATGAGCTCGCGGGTCAGATCGAGCATCACGTCGTAGTCGGCGAAGGCCTGGTAGGCCTCCAGCATCGTGAACTCGGGGTTGTGCTTGTACGAGACGCCCTCGTTGCGGAAGGTGCGGCCCATCTCGAAGACCTTCTCGACCCCGCCGACGCAGAGCCGCTTCAGATACAGCTCGGGAGCGATCCGCAGATACAGGTCCAGGTCGTAGGCGTTGATGTGGGTGGTGAAGGGGCGGGCGTTGGCGCCGCCGTGGATCTGCTGGAGCATCGGGGTCTCGACCTCCAGATAGCCGCGGTCCAGCAGGCCCTGGCGCAGCGCCTGGACCGCGGTGGAGCGGGCCCGTACGACGTCGCGGGCCTCGGGCCGGGCCACCAGGTCGAGGTAGCGGCGGCGCACCCGGGCCTCGGGGTCGGCCAGGCCGAGCCGTTTGTCGGGCAGCGGGCGCAGACACTTTCCGGTCATCTGCCAGCCGGTGGCGAAGAGCGAGTACTCGCCCTTGGCCGTGGTGCCGGTGGTGCCCGTGGCGGTGATGTGGTCGCCGAGGTCGACGTCGCGGGTGAAGTGGTCGAGGACGTCCGCGCCCGTGCCATCCCGGGTGAGCGCCAGCTGGAGGTCGCCCGACCAGTCGCGCAGCACGGCGAAGACGACCCCGCCGAAGTCGCGTACCGCCATGACGCGCCCGGCCACCGTGGCGGCCGTTCCCGCACCGGCCTCCCGCAGCTCCGCCAGGGTGTGCGTGCGCGGCGGGATGACCACCGGATACGGTTCGGCGCCCTCGGCGCGCAGCCGCTCCAGCTTGCGGTGGCGCACCCGCACCTGCTCGGGCAGCTGCCGCTCCCCCGCCCCCTCGGCGCCCGGCTCGGACAGGCCGAGCGCCTCGATGGACGGCAGGCCCTCGGTGGTGCCCGGGCTGGTGACGCCCCTGGGGTGCCCCTTGCCCCACAGCTTGCGCAGACTGGGTACGGAGACGAAGCCCTCGGCGATGCCGGAGGCGAGCCCCACGCGGGCGAGCGAGCCCGCGTCCCCGTAGCAGAGGAAGCGCGGGAACCACTGCGGCTGGTACTTCACGTTCGACCGGTACAGGGCCTCCAGCTGCCACCACTTGGAGAAGAACAGCAGCAGCCTGCGCCACAGCCGCAGCACCGGGCCCGCGCCGATCCGGGCGCCCTCCTCGAAGGCGGAGCGGAACACGGCGAAGTTGAGCGAGATCCGCCGTACGCCCAGCTTCGGCGCGTACGCGCAGAGCTCGGCCACCATGAACTCCATGACGCCGTTGGGCGCGCTGCGGTCGCGCCGCATCAGGTCCAGCGAGATGCCGTCCGGGCCCCACGGCACGAACGAGAGCAGCGCGATGAGCGTGCCGTCGGCGGCGAAGGCCTCCACGAGCAGACAGTCGCCGTCCGCCGGGTCGCCGAGGCGGTCGAGGGCCATGGAGAAGCCGCGTTCGGTCTCGGTGTCCCGCCAGGCGTCGGCCCGGTCGACGATCTGGCCCATCTCCTCGTCGGTGAGCGCCGAGTGGCGGCGGATCCGGGTGGTGGCGCCGGTGCGGGCGACCCGGCGCACGGCCTGCCGGGTGACCCGCATCTCGCGGCCGTCCAGGTCGAACCGGGCGACGTACAGGATCGCCTCGTCGCCCAGCTGCATGGCGCCCAGACCGTGCCGGGCGTAGACGGTGGCGCCCTCCTCGGAGGCGCCCATCACGGCGGGCGCCCAGGCGTACTTCCTGGCCACGTCCAGCCAGGCGGCGATGGCGGGCCCCCACGCCCCGGGGTCGCCCACCGGGTCACCGCTGGCCAGCGCGACCCCGGCCTCCACCCGGTAGGTGACGGCCGCCTTGCCGTTCGGCGAGAACACGACCGCCTTGTCGCGGCGGGTGGCGAAGTAGCCGAGCGAGTCCTCCCGGCCGTAGGCGCGCAGCAGGGCCCGGATGCGCGGCTCCTCGTCGCCGTGCAGCGCGGCCTCCATGCGCTGCGAGCGGAAGAGCGTGGTGGCCGCGCTGAGCAGGGCGATCGCGCCGAAGAGGCCGAGGAAGAAGTAGAGCGGGCGGGGCGGGCGGCCGTCGAACTGCCCGTTGGAGGCGAGCCCGCCGAGCACCCGGTTGGTGGCCCACAGCAGCCGCTGGCCGCGCGGGAGCGTACCGGGGAAGATCTCCACCAGACCCCAGCCGGCCAGGATGCCCGCGGCGAGCCCGAGCACCAGGACGAGCAGCGCCCGGTGGACGGCGCCGCGCCGGGTCTCGGCGTAGAACTCGCCGCGCGCCAGGATCAGCACGAGCAGCGCGGCCCCGCACACGATGCCGTTGGCGGCCCACATCCACTCGGCGACGGCGACGAGCAGTGCGTCGGCGAGGAAGAGCAGCCCGAGGTAGCCGACCACCAGCCACCAGGCGACCTTCTTGCGGGCGCCGATCGCGGCGGCGAGCAGCAGCAGGAAGACGGCGTAGGCGAGGTTGCCGCTGACGGGGACGGTGACCCGGTCGAGGAACCAGGAGACCGGCCGCAGCCATCTGCGCAGGACGGGCACCAGCGCGATGGCCCCGCAGAACAGCCCGAGCCCGGCGAAGAACATCGCGAAGGCCTCCGGCACCCGGCTCAGGAACCGGGACCGCGAGGGCGTCCGGGCCCGTGCCGGTATGGGCGTCTCCTCGCTGACACTCATGCCTTGCACTCTAGGGAGCGGCACGCCGGGCCGCCTGTCGGACGCGCCCCGGCGTGCGGCCAGGGCCTGTCCGGTGGATCTGGTCGGCCCCGGCCCGGGCGCCTGTTCGGTGCTGGTGAGCGGGTGTCCGGTGGGTCCGGCTGCAAGGCGGGGGATCGAGGCGACGCGTTGGGGTCTCCCCTGCTCGAACGAAGTTGAGACCTTGGGGAAGTCGGTGATCGACGACAACGCCGCTGGCGGTCCCCCTTGGCCCTCAAGGCCTTGGGGGAGGGCGTGCCGGACACCCGCGCGCCGACCAGATCCACCGGACAGGCCCTAGCCTCGATGGCGTGACAGCATCCTTCGAACGCGGTACGGACGGTCCCAAGGTCATCGTCGTCGGGGTGGACGGCTCCGACTCCTCGCTGCGCGCGGCGGCGTACGCGAGCGGTCTGGCCCGGCGCCAGCACGCGCTGCTCGCGGTGGTCTACGTCCAGCCGCTGGTGACCGCGGGCGCCGCGATGGGGGCACCGATCGCCGACACCACCGAGGAGATCGCCGAGGGCCTCGCCGAGGAGATCCGCGCGGCGGCGGAACGGGTGAGGGACATCTGGACCGTGCGCTGGGAGTTCCACACCCTGCGCGGCGACGCGTACGGGGGCCTGGTGACGGCCGCCGACGAGCTCAAGGCGGACGCGGTGGTGGTGGGCGCGTCGGAGTCGGCGGGCCACCGCATCATCGGCTCGGTGGCGATCCGCCTGGTGAAGGCGGGCCGCTGGCCGGTGACGGTGGTGCCGTAGGAGTGTGCGGGTCTTCGTTCCTCTGCGGGCCGTGCCCCCCGCCGGTCTGCGCACGAACGGGGCCCGGGGCGCGGCCCCTCGGGAAACGGCCTACCGCTCCGCCATCCTCAACCCGTCCCGCGCCGCCCCGCGGCCCAGCACCGCCTCCCGGATCTCCGTCTCGGCCGTGCGGTAGTCCTCCCGGTCGGGGGAGGTGCGCAGGGCCTCGGGGAGGTTGACGACACGGCCGCGGTCCGCGTCGACCCACTGGGGGACGAACTCCGCCTTGGTGACCTCCCAGCGCGCCCCCGCCCGCGCGGGCGGCGCGAACGTGAAGCGGGCGATGGAGCTCATGTTGCCGCGCGGGTCGCGCGCGCCGGTGTTGTTGAACATCTCCCCGGCGATCTGGTCGCCCTCGCCGTAGACGATCCAGGTGCCGTTGACCTTCTCGTACGCCTGCGGGATGTGCGCGTGCGTGCCCAGGATCAGGTCGATGTCGGGGCGGCCGCCGGTGCGGGACGCGGTGAGCGCCCTGCCCAGCTGGAGCTGCTGCTCGTCGGGCTCGGTCTGCCACTCGGTGCCCCAGTGGAGGCTGACGACGACCACGTCGGCCCCCGCCCGGCGGGCCGCGCGCGCGTCCGCGAGGATCTTCTGCTCGTCGATGAGGTGGACGGCCCACGGCTGCCCGTCGGGCATCGGATAGCCGTTGGTGTCGTACGTGTACGCCAGCTGGGCGACCTTGGCGCCGCCCGCCTCCAGCAGGGCGGGGGTCGCGGACTCGGTGGCCGTACGGCCCGAACCGGTGTGCTTGAGGCCCGCCTTGTCGAAGGCGCGCAGGGTCCGGGCGATCCCGTCGGCCCCGTCGTCGAGGCTGTGGTTGGACGCGGTCGAGCAGGAGTCGTACCCGGTGTCCTTGAGCGCGGCGGCCACCTGCGGCGGCGACTTGAACGCCGGATAGCCCGTGAAGGGCCCGCCGTCCGGCCCGTACACCGTCTCCATGTGACAGATCGCCAGGTCCGCCCGGGAGATCAGCGGCCTGACCCCGGCGAGCATCGGCCGGAAGTCGTAGCCGTCGCCGCTCGCGTCGGCCGCGGCGCGCTCGATGGTCGAGGAGTGCGGCAGTACGTCACCGGTCGCGACCAGCGTGAACGCGCGCGGCCCCGCAGCCGCCGAGCCGCCGGCCGGCGACGGCGTGCCGGGCCGCTCGGAGTCCTGGTGGTGCGGCAGGCGCGCGGGGGCGGGGTGCTCCGCCGCGCACCCGGCGGTCGCGGCGAGGGCGAGGGCCGCGACGGCCGCCGTCCGCCGGCTCGTTCTGCTGGTCATGGCACCGGGCTCCATGGGTCGGAAATGTCTGATGGGTTATCAGATATCCATATCATGCATATTTGACCTGATTCCCCAACCGTTCGCCGCACCATTCGCCGCTCCATTCGACCGTTCGTCGCATGTGGTGGTCCGGCGACTGTCCCTTCGCGCCCGGCTGCGCTCGGATACGGGCTGCGGCCTGCGGATTCTCGGGAAGGGAGCACCACGGTGAGCACGGATGTCTCGGATGCGGCCCCACGAGGTGCGGCGCCGCCGCGGCGGTACACCCGCGAGCCCGATCTGGCGGCGCTCCAGCGCGAACACGGCCCCGCCCTGATGCACTTCCTGCTCGGCCTCACCTACGGCGACCGGCAGCGCGCCGAGGACCTGCTCCAGGAGACGCTGGTCCGGGCCTGGCAGCACCCGGAGGCGTTCGAGGGCCCGTACGCCTCGATGCGGCCGTGGCTGTTCACCGTCGGGCGACGCCTCGCGATCGACGCCCGCAGGAACCGGCAGGCGCGGCCGGCCGAGGTCCACGACGCCGTGCTCGACGCGCGCGTGGAGGCGCAGGACGACCACGCCGAGCGTTCGGCGGCGACGCTTGACGTACGGGACGCGGTGCGCACCCTGAGCCCCGGGCACCGGGCGGTGCTGGCGCAGATCTACTTCCGGGGGCTGAGCGTGGCCGAGGCGGCCGAAGTCCTGGGGGTGCCGTGCGGCACCGTCAAGTCCCGTTCGTACTATGCTCTGCGGGCCCTGGCGCGGGCCCTGCCGGGCTACTCGTCCGGCGGCCCGTCCGCCAGGTCCTCCTCGGAGAGCAGGGCCAGCATCGAGGGTGCCTCCGCGACCTCCAGGTAGGCCGCGCGGCAGCCGGAGCAGATGCGCAGATGACCGGCGACCCGGCGGTCCTCGTCCGGCGCGAGGGCGCCGAGGACGTACGCGCCGAGCAACTGCCGCACATGCATGGGCACCTCGTGTGGGACGACGGATCCTGCCCTTCTGGCCACGGCGGGCACGCGCCCCCGGTTCAATGCTCCCTGGAGCTCCCTGGAGCGCCTGGACAGTCGATGAAAGAGGCGAGACGGAATGCGTCCGGAGGGTACGAACGGGACCAGTGGTGGCGAGCTGCTGGTGCCGATGGCATGGATGTACGCGGAGTACATCGCCGACGAATTACTGCGCACCGGCGATCTGATGCCGCCGACGACGCTCGAATTCAGGGCCGGACGCAACGCCTTGGCGTTGACGATCTTCCTGTCGGACGGCGCGGTCGGTGGCGCGCGGGTGGTGGCACAGCTCGACGAGTGGAGTTCGCTGACCGCGGCCGGCCGGCCGTGGCACAGCTGGGTCCGCGAGCGCCTTCGGGAGCGGGAGGCGGCCGGGTCCGGCCCCGACCTGGCGCTGGCGCGGGACGCGTGGCGGTGGCTGGAGGAGACCGAGCTGCTGGCCGCGGACCTGGACGCGGTGGTGCCGGGCGGGGTCGACCCGCGGGCCGAGGCCGAGGACGAGCCGCGGGTGTGGACCCCGGCGTGGGAACTCGGCCTGCCGCTCGGCCATCTGGCGATCCATCTGTTCTGACACAACATCAGAACAGAAGCGGACGGATCGTCAGCGACCGCCGCGACGCAGCAGCTGGTCGCGGAGGGTACGCGCATGGCGGCGGCTGACGGGGAGCTCGGCCCCGCCGATGCGGACGGTCATACTGCCCGCCTCCAGGCGCAGTTCGTCGATCCTGGAGAGCGCCACGAGACGGCTGCGGTGGATGCGCACGAACCCGTGCGCGCGCCAGCGGTCCTCCAGCGTGGAGAGCGGCACGCGCACGAGGTGGCTGCCGGAGCCGGTGTGCAGCCGGGCGTAGTCGCCCTGCGCCTCGGCGTACGCGATGTCGGCGACGGCCAGGAACCGGGTGACGCCACCGAGCTCGACGGCTATGTGGGCCGCCGGGGACTCATGGACCTCCGGGACCGACGGGGTCCGGTCGCCCGTCATCTCCGCCACCCGGCGCACCGCCTCCGCGAGCCGCTCCCTGCGGACGGGCTTGAGTACGTAGTCGACCGCCTTCAGGTCGAACGCCTGGACGGCGAAGCCCTCGTGCGCGGTGACGAAGACGATCAGCGGCGGCCGGGCGAACCCGGCGAGCAGCCGGGCGACGTCGAGTCCGGTGAGCCCCGCCATGTGGATGTCGAGGAAGACGACGTCGACGCCCTGTTCGTCGTCGGGCCCGGCGTCCAGCGCGCCCCCGATCAGGCGCAGCGCGTCGGTGGCCCCGGTGGCGCCCTCGGCGCTGCGGATCCTCGGATCGGCGCGCAGGAGGTACAGAAGCTCTTCTAGGGCGGGGGCTTCGTCGTCGACGGCCAGTACGCGCAGCATGCGGTCGGATTGTAGGTGCGCCGACTCCTTACTGTCCCTTCCCGTGTGACTTGAGTGATTGGGCCGCCGTCTGCGTACCAGACGGCATGAGGCCGCTGGAACTCCACCGGGACGTCGGAGCGTACGCGCTCGGTGTGCTCGGTGTCGCCGACACCTTCCGCTTCGAGGAGCACCTGGCGGGGTGCGCGCACTGCGCACACCTGCTGGAGGAGCTCGGGAGCGTGGAGGCGCTGCTCGCCGCGTACGCCCGCTGGACGCCCCCCGGGGTGGATCCGGTCGCCGCGCCGTCGCCCGGGCTGCTGCACTCGGCGCTCGGCGCGGTCGGCGTCCGGATGCGGGCGCAGCGCAGAAGGCGGTTCGGCCTCATGGTGGCCGCGGCGGCGCTGGTGGTGGGCGCGCCCTTCGCCGCCCTGAACCTGATGGCGGACCCGGCCGCGCCGCACTGGACGGCGACCGCGTCGGCGCCCGGCGTGACGGCGACGCTGGCGGCCGCGCCCACCGGGTTCGGCACCGACGTCGGGCTCGATGTGGGCGGGGTGCGCGGCCCTGCGGTGTGCACGCTGGTCGCGGTGGGGCGCGGCGGCGAGGAGAACACGGTGGCGACCTGGGCGGTACGGGACGGGGCCCAGGTGACGATGCGGGGGGCCGCGGCGCTGGCGCCCTCCGACATCTCCCGCTTCGAGGTACGGACCCAGGACGGGGCCCGGCTCGCGACGCTCACCAGATCGGGGTGAGGGCGGGGCGGGTTCCGCCTGACGGGGAGGGCTGAGCGCTCCGCTGGAAACGGGGTGCGTCGGCCGCGGGTGTCTGTGGCTGGTCGCACGGTTCCCCGCACCGGACTTCCACAAGCCCGCCTACTTGAGCAGCTTGGACATCCGGCGGTCGGCGAGGATCTTGCCGCCGGTCTGGCAGGTGGCGCAGTACTGGAGCGAGGAGTCCGCGAAGGAGACCTCGCGGACGGTGTCGCCGCAGACCGGGCAGGGCTCGCCGGTCCGGCCGTGCACCCGCATCCCGCTCTTCTTCTCCGCCTTGAGACGGCCCGCCCCGAGCCCGTGCGAGCGCTCCACCGCGTCGGTGAGGGTGGCGCGGACCGCCTCGTACAGCGTGGTGATCTCGTCGTCGGTGAGCCGGTCCACCGGCTTGAACGGCGACATCCGCGCCACGTGGAGGATCTCGTCGCTGTAGGCGTTGCCGATCCCGGCGATCAGCGACTGGTCGCGCAGCGCGCCCTTGAGCCGGCGCCGCTCCCCCGCGAGCAGCCCGGCGAACCGGTCACGGCCGAAGTCGGGGGCGAGCGGGTCGGGCCCGAGCCGGGCGATACCGGGCACCTCGCGCGGGTCGTGGACCAGGTAAGCGGCGAGGCTCTTGCGGGTGCCCGCCTCGGTCAGGTCGAACCCGGCGCCGCCCTCCAGCGCGACCCGCAGCGCCAGCGGGCCCTTGCCGGGGCGCGGCGGCTCGGTGGGCAGCGCGTCCTGCCAGCGCAGCCAGCCGGCGCGGGCCAGATGGACCGCCAGATGGAGGCCGTCGGCGTCGATGTCGAGGAACTTGCCGTACCGCCCCACCGCGGTGACCGTCCGTCCGTCGAGGGCGCCGACCGGCGGGTCGTACGTCTTGAGGACACTGATCGCGACGGGCAGTGCGCGGGTGATCCGGTGGCCGACGAGATGTGTGGCGAGGAAGCCACGGAGCGCTTCAACTTCGGGCAATTCCGGCATACCTCACAGACTAACCAGCCCCGCGAGCTCCTCGCGGCCGCGCGCCAGCGGCGCCATGGGGTAGATCTCCCGCAGCGGGCAGCCGCCCGGGGCCGGCCGGGTACGGGGCGGCGGCACACTGGTGACCAGCACGTCGAGGAGGATACGGGCCGCACCGCCCCCCAGCGGCGCGCCGAACCGGTGGACCAGCGGCGGCAGTTGGTCCGCGAGCAGCGCGACCGCCCCGGCGCCGCGCCCGCGAGGCCGGCTACGCTGCCGACCGCACGAGTGCAGCAGTCAAGCGCCAACGTTCGATTACGGTCAAGTGCGACCGAATGACGGTTTGTTACTGTCAAGCGGCGCGCTCCGGGACGATGAATTCACACCACACGCACTTGCCGCTGCCCCTCGACTCCACGCCCCACACGTCCGCCAGCCTGTCCACCAGCATCAGGCCGCGGCCCGACACCCCGGAGTCGCCCGCCTCGCGGCGGCGCGGCAGGGCGCTGGAGCGGTCCTCGACCTCGACGCGCATCCGGCGCTCGGGCCCGGCCAGGACCCGTACGGTCACGATGGCGCCGCCGTCGGTGTGCATCAGCGCGTTGGTGATCAGCTCGTCGGCGGCCAGCTCGATCTCGTCGGCCCGTTCCCGGGCGCCCCACGCCCGCACCGCGGCCCGGATCATATGGCGCGAGGAGCTCAGCGCCTCCGGATCGTTCTGCGCCACGTGCTGCTGGAGCCGGCCGCCGCTCTGCGGGGCCTCCAGGGCGCGCCGGCGCAGGAGCAGCAGCGCCACGTCGTCGTCGCCCGCCCGGTCGTCGACCACGTCGCACAGCCGGTCGGCGAGCTCCTGGAGGTCGCCGGGCCCCGACCGCACCAGCGCGGCCAGCAGCTGCATCCCGTCGTCGAGGTCCGCGCCGGGCTGCTCGACCAGGCCGTCGGTGTACAGCAGCAGGGTCTGGCCGGGGTCCAGCTCGACCGTGGAGACCGGGTATTCGAGCCGCCCGAACTCGGCCGACAGGCCCAGCGGGAGACCGCCCTCGACCGGCAGTCTGCGGCAGCTGCCGTCGCCGTACCGCAGCAGCGGGTCGACGTGTCCGGCCCGTACGAGCTGGACGACTCCGGTCGACAGGTCGGCCTCGGCGTAGGTGCAGGTCGCGAAGCGGTCGGTGTCCAGCTCGTGCAGGAACACCGAGGCGCGGGCCATCACGGTGGCCGGCGTGTGCCCCTCGGCGGCGTAGGCGCGCAGTACGATCCGCAGCTGGCCCATCACGGCGGCGGCGTGCGTGTCGTGGCCCTGGACGTCGCCGATGACCGCGCCCACACGGCCACCGGGCAGCGGGATGACGTCGTACCAGTCGCCGCCGATGTCCCGGCCGAGCCGGGCCGAGCGGTAGCGCACGGCGATCTGGGCGCCGGGCACCTCGGGGATGCGGCGCGGCAGCATCGCCTGCTGGAGCCCCTCGGCGAGGTCGTGCTCCTGCTCGTACAGGACCGCCCGCTGGAGGCTCTGCGCGATGGAACTGCCCAGCGCCACCAGGAGGTTGCGCTCGTCGGCGGTGAACCCGGTCTTGTCGCTGTAGAGCAGGCCGAGGGCGCCGATCGGGCGGGCCTGGGCGATCAGCGGCAGATAGGCGGCGGCGGTGATGCCGAGGCCGCTGATGTGCGGCCAGAGGCGGGGGTAGGAGGTGGCGAAGTCGTCCGCGGTCTGGATGAACCGGGGGGCCAGGGTGCGCACGACCTCGCTCATCGGGTACTGCTCGTCGACCCGGGTCCAGCGGGTGCCCGGCACGAAGCTGTCCTCGGGACCCTCGGCCACCAGATGGATCCGGCCCGCCTCCAGGAGCCCCATCACCAGGCTGGTGGCGCCCAGGTGTTCCAGGCCGTGCGAGCCCTTGAGCACGTCGATGACGTCCTGCACGGTACGGGCGTGCGCCAGGGCCGCCGTGGTGCTGTCCACCACGCTGGTACTGCGGCGGTGGTCCTCGTCGTCGGCGGCGGGGCGGTCGGAGTACTCGGTGAGCTCCTGGGTGGCGTCCCGGACCACGCCGATGATGCGCTGCGGGCGGCCGGTGGCGGCCCGCCGCACATACCCCTGGGTGTGCGTCCAGCGCGCGGTGCCGTCGCGCAGCCGGACGCGGAAGTAGGCGCCGTAGTGGACGCTGCCGTTCTTCAGCGCCTGCGAGACCATGGCGTCGAGCCGGGTCGCCTCGGCCGGGGTCACCCGGCTGCCCAGCGTCTCGGGCCGGCCGTCGTACTCCTCGGGCTCCATGTCGAAGACGTCGAGCGCCGACCGGTCCATGTGGAGCTGCCCGCTGGTGAGGTCCCAGTCGAAGGTGCCCATGCGGTTGAGGGCGAGGCTGAGACCCGGGGCCGCGGGCCACTCGTCCATCGTCACTCCGATCCTCGGTCCGATCGGGGGGCGTCCGTCAGGAGAGTCCGGCGTCCAAGAGTCCGGCGCCCAAGGGTCCGGCGCCCAAGGGTCCGGCGTCCAAAAGTCCGGCGTCCAAAAGTCCGGCGTCCAAGAGTCCGGCGTCCAGCGGCGGCTCGGTGTCGAAGTCGGAGGTGCCCGACGGCATCTGGCTGCCACCCGACGACTCCGGCGGGAAGACCGGCGGCGGCTCGGAGGGCAGCGTGGGCATCTCGGTGGACGGCGGCGGCACGAGCGGCTCGCTCGGCGTGGCCGGGGTCGACGGAGGCTTCGTGGTCAGCTTGGGGCTGACGGTGACGGTGGCCGTCGGGCAGCCCGGGGACGCGGGCGCGCTCGGCGTGGTGCCGCCGGGCGGCACCGACGGGGGCGACTTCGTCACGGTGACGGTCGGGGCCGGGCTCAGGCACTTGATGCTCGGGGAGGTGCTGGACGTGGACGGCGTGGAGGGCGTGGACTCGCTCGGCGAGTCGGTGACCACCGGCGCCGTCGGGTCGATCTGGATGTCGGGCCGCTCGCGGTCGCGCGTGCCGTTGTCGCCGGTCGGCCGCTCGATCCAGGTGTTGTTGATGACGTTCACGATGATCAGGCTGTTGATGACCGTGGTGGTGCGGTTGATGACGACGGTCCGCTGCGGCTGGTAGCCGGGCCAGGACTGGCCGCGGGAGGCGGCGCCCTGGGTGGCGACGGGCGGCTTCAGCGGGTTGCCGCAGGCGCAGCGCACGCGCGGGGTGCCGTGGTCGTCGACCATGACCGCGGTGCCGGCCTGGAGCACGGACTGGAAGGCCGTGGCGTGGCCGTCCTTGAAGCCGTGGTTGGTGACCCGGGTGTCGGCCCGCAGCACCACGGGGGTGAGCCCGCGCAGGAACGACGGGAGGTCGTCCTGGTTGATCCCGACGGTCTCCGAGAACGCACGCGCCTTCACCCGGTCGGCGTTGAGGAACCGGATCTGCTGTTCCACGTCGCAGCTGGCCACCGACTGGGTGCCGCCGTAGAGACCGGGCGTGGAGCCCGCCACGGCACGGACGGTCTGCACGGTCGACGTGGGGCTGCTGGGGGCGCTCGGCGGCGGCTGCGAGGGCGTGGGCGGCTTGGCGGCCTTGGCCGTCGACTCCGTGAAGGGGTCGGGGCCCGTCGCGGCGACCGGCTGCAGGAACAGCTCCTTCTGGTCGGAGGCGCTGTTGCCACTGCTGCTGTCGCCGCCGCAGGCCGCGACGAACACTCCGATGGACATCACGACTGCCGCCAGGGTGAACCGGCGCGGGATCGGGCGCACTTGGATCTCCCACCTTTCGCCCCGAGTTATCCCTTATTGTCTGCCGGATGCCCGCCGGTCCCGCAAGCGGACGACCGGCATCCGTGTGGCCCGGAGGGATCACGCGCGCCGCACAGGAACGACGTGTGCCCCCTGCCGGAACAGGGGGCACACGTCGCACGGACTCACTCAGTCAATGCCAGGCAGGATGTGCGGCTCGGCCAAGTCGTCCTCGTAACCGGCCAGTCGGATCGGGGCCGAACGGGCCCAGACCTCTAGGTTGCGGAGCTTTTCGGGCCGGGCCGGCCGGTCGCCGCGTTCCGGCGTCGTCCGCTCTTCGGGTTCTGTCATCTCTGGTGTCACCGCGCACTCCTCTGTGTCGCGTAACCCTGGGCGTACTGGCGGCTCCGGTCTTCCCGGTCGCCGGCCGCTCAGGGGGGCAGGGGGCAGGGGCAGTTCTGACGCGGTGGCGCCGGCACTCTGTCGGGAGTCCGGCCAAGGTTGCAGGCCGGTCCCGGAACGGGCATCGAGGACTGGTGGATCCTTTGATGGCTTCCGTCGGGGTCAGAGTAACCAAATGAGCGGGGCCCCGCTCGATGGGGTCATTTCCTTTGCGTCAACTTTCCTTCGCCGCGCGTTCAGCACGGAGTTCATCCAGCCATGATCTGCTGACCGGCGTCGGCCGCCACCCGGGGAGGAGTTCACGTGGACCTGCCGAGCCAGCCTCGGTCCGTCGCGGAACTGATGGACCTGCTGCACGCCTGCCGGGACACCTGGGACACACCGGACCGCAGCGGCGATCCGGTCGATCTGCACGACCACGCGCTGCAGACCGCCCATCTGCTGCGGCGCGCCCATCCGAGTGACAAGGAACTCCAGATCGCGGGTCTCGTCCACGATCTGGGGCATCTGCTCCGTCCGGGTGACGACGCCGGGCACGCGGACCACGCGGCGGACGCGGTGCGCCCGCTGCTGGGGGCGCGGGTGGCCCGGCTGGTGCGGCTGCACGTTCCGGCCAAGCGCTACCTCGCGGCGGTCGAGCCCGACCGGACGCTGTCACCGCAGAGCGAACTGACCCTGCGGGCGCAGGGCGGGGTGATGACGCCCCAGGAGGCGGACGCCTTCGCGCTCGACCCGGAGGCCGGGTCGGCGCTCACCCTGCGCCAGGCCGACGACGCCGGAAAGGCCGTCGGCCTGGACGTGGGCGTGATGGAGGACTGGCGGCCGGTCCTGGAGCTGGTGGCCGCGCGGCACGGCGGCGCGTACGGAGCCTGACGGCCGGCACACCGGTGGCCGGATTCCCCCGGGGAGCCCGGCCACTGTTCGCTTGCCCGGTGCGGTCTACCAGTTTCCGGGCGCGTAGTCCTTCATGAAGACGCTGTGCAGGTCCTCGCCCGCCTCGCCGCGCACGATCGGGTCGTACACGCGCGCGGCGCCGTCGACCAGGTCGAGCGGGGCGTGGAAGCCCTCCTCGGCGAGCCGCAGCTTGTCGTGGTGCGGGCGCTCGTCGGTGATCCAGCCGGTGTCGACCGAGGTCATCAGGATCCTGTCGGTCTCGAACATCTCCTGGCCGCTGGTCCGGGTGACCATGTTCATGGCAGCCTTGGCGGCGTTGGTGTTGGGGTGCCCGGCGCCCTTGTAGCCGCGGCTGAAGACGCCCTCCATCGCGGAGACGTTCACCACGTAGGCGCGGCCGTTCGGCGCCTTGCGGGCGGCCTCGGCCATCACCGGACGGAGCATGCTGATCAGGATGAACGGCGCGGTGTAGTTGCACAGCTGGGTTTCAAGCAGCTCGACCGGGGAGATCTGGTCGATGGACTGCACCCAGGTGTTGGTGTCGACGACGTCCGGGAGCAGGCCGCCCGCGTCGATGGCGGTGCCGTCGTGGTGCCGGGCGATGCTGGCGTTGCCCGCGACCAGGGCGAGGTCGGCGACCCGCTGGGCGTCGAGGCCCGAGGTGCCGAGCGGCAGCGCGGCCAGGCCGTCGACCGCGCCGGAGTTGAAGGCGCCGATGACGTGGTGGGCGGGGAGCTCACCGGCGGGCAGCGGGGCGCCCTCGCCGTCGACCAGGGCCGCGTAGGCGGAGGGCAGCCGGCGAACGGTCTGGGTGGCGTTGTTGATCAGGATGTCCAGCGGGCCCTGCTCCGCGGTCTGCTCGGCCAGGGCGACCACCTGCGCCGGGTCGCGCAGGTCGATGCCGACGACTTCGAGGCGGTGCATCCACTCCGCGGAGTCCTCCATCGCCTTGAAGCGGCGGATGGCGTCCTTGGGGAAGCGCGTGGTGATGGTGGTGTGGGCGCCGTCGCGCAGCAGCCGCAGGGCGATGTACATGCCGATCTTGGCCCGGCCGCCGGTGAGCAGCGCGCGCTTGCCGCTGAGGTCGGTGCGGGCGTCCCGGCGGAACCGGTTCTCGGCGGCGCACTTCTGGCAGAGCTGGTGGTAGAAGTAGTCGACCTCGACGTACCGCGACTTGCAGATGTAGCAGGAGCGCGGGCGCTGGAGTATCCCGGCGATCTCTCCGGTGGGGGTCGCGGACGACGGCAGGATGCCCTCGGTCTCGTCGTCGATGCGCTCGGCGGAACCGGTGGCGGTGGCCTCGGTGACGGCCCGGTCGTGGGCGGTCTTGGCGGCCCGGCGCTCCTGGCGGCGGCGCTGCTTCACGGTCCGGTAGATCGCGGCGGTGGCGCGGCGCACGGCGATCGCGTCCGGGTGGTCGACCTCGATGGTGTCGAGCTCGTCCAGC
Organism: Streptomyces sp. NPDC031265; assembly: GCF_055570295.1. Classification (NCBI taxonomy): domain Bacteria; kingdom Bacillati; phylum Actinomycetota; class Actinomycetes; order Kitasatosporales; family Streptomycetaceae; genus Streptomyces; species Streptomyces sp. NPDC031265. The sequence continues at coordinate 5,071 of NZ_JBVIHM010000014.1, read as the reverse complement.
ACGCCGAGGCAGACGGCGAGGCGCTCCGGGTCGATGCCGGGGCCGTACTCCACGTCGGGTTCGCCGGGCTCCTGGCCGATGCCGGGACCGTACCCCTGGTCCTGGATGTCCTCTGTCACCGTCATCGCCGTCGCCGTTCCTCGGTCATGTGTGCGGTCTCGCCCGCGAGTGGAAGTTCCCAAAAGCGGAATCGTACGGAGCGAGGGCGCCGCACACCAAACCGCGGGCTTCCCGGCCCCCGCTCAGCCGCGTACGGGCGGCCGGTCGAAGACGCAGTCGCCGCACAGTCCCGCGCCCGGGCAGCGGTAGTAGAGACAGCAGCTGCGGCGCCGGAAGGCCGGGCCGGGGAGCAGGGTGCCGGTGCCCGCCAGGTCGGGGTGGGCGAAGAGCTCTGCGCCGAGCTCCAGCGCCCGCCGGGCCGCGTCGGGGCGGCCCTCGCGCCGCGCCCAGCGGTGCAGTTCACGGACGGCCCCGGCGAGCGCGGAGCCCGCGTTCCCCCACAGCAGACCGGAGGAGACGGGGGTGTCGCGGCGGAAGGCCTCGGCGAGCGGGACGAGGTGGCCGTACTGGACGCTCTCGCGGATCCGCTCGGCGGTGCCGGGCAGCGCCCGGGCCTCGTCGAGCACCAGGTCGTCGGGGGCGCCGCGGCCGCCGTCCCAGGACAGGGCCCGCGGATCGAGGTCGGGCAGCTCGCCGTGGAGCACGGCGGATCCGAGGGAGACCGACCAGAGCCGGGCGACGAGTCCCAGGTGGGCGATGGAGGCGGCGGTCCGGCGCTCGGGCGCGCGCAGGGCGGCCGCGACGGTGTCGATCCGGGCCGCCAGCGGGCCGCCCTCGCCCGCGTACAGCCGCGCCAGCGGCAGGTGCGCGCCGTCGGCCGGTCCGGTGCGCAGCGCGAAGAACCCGCCCACCGATGCCACCGCCGCCAGATCCACCACTCGTCCCCTTTCTTTCCGCCCGCGGGCGGAGCCGCCTGGAAGACCCCTGGAGGACCTCTGGAAGACATGACGTGCCCGCGCCAGGATCGCCGTGATTCTTACAGATTTTCGACCGAACTTACGTACGACTACTACCGGACATCCCATGTCGCACGCTTGACCGAAATGACCTAAACAGACCCATCCTCACCAGCAGTTGTACCGAATGTCCGATGTATGGACGACTTCTGGAGTAGACGCGTACTCCTATGGCAGTACGTGTCAATGCGGTCTCAAGGACGACGACGGAAGGCGATTCGCGAGAGATCGTGGATGCATGAGTGCCCTTGCCCTGTCCGTGCTGCTCTCCCTGGTCTCCGCCGTCGCCTACGCGGCCGCGGCGATCGTCCAGGAGCGCGTGGCCGCGGCCACCCCCGACAGCACCTACCTCCGCCAAGGCGCCTGGTGGGTCTCCGTGGCACTCAACGGTCTCGGCGCCCTGCTGCACGTCGTGGCACTCGCGTGCGGGCCACTCACCCTCGTCCAGCCGCTGGGCGCGCTGACCATAGTCTTCGCGCTGCCGATGGCCGCCGTCTTCGTCCGCCGCAAGGCGGGCGCGGCGGCCTGGCGCGGCGCGGTCATGGCGACGGCCGGCCTCGCCGGGCTGCTCGCCCTCACCACCGACGCGGACGCCGACTCGGTCGGCGGCGGCCAGCGGCTGCTCCTCGCCGCGGCCACCTTCGGCGGGATGGCGGTGCTCTTCCTCGCCTCGCGCGCGGTGCACGGGCCGGTGCTGCGCAGCGTGCTGCTCGCCGCCGCGGCCGGTGTCTCCTTCGGCATGGCGTCGGTCTTCACCAAGCTGGTGGCCGAGGACTGGGACGCGGGCCTCCAGCTCAGCGAGGTGCCCAGCCTGCTGGCCATAGCGGTGCTCGCCGCCGCCGGTCTGCTGCTCTCCCAGGCCTCCTACCGGGGCGCCGGGCTCGCGGCGCCGCTGGCGACCGTCACCGTCGTCAACCCGGTGGTCGCCGCGACCGTCGGGCTCACCCTCTTCGGCGAGGAGTTCCGCTACGGGACGGCCGGTCTGGTCTTCGCCCTCGCCAGCGGCGTCGTGGCGGCGGGCGGTCTGATCCTGCTCACCACCGAGCGGCTGGGCGCGGCCTCCCGCCGCTCACGCACCGAGCACAAGACGCTGCCGGGCATCCCGGCGCCCGGCCAGAGCGCCGAGAGCGCCACGAGCACCGAGTCCGGTCAGAGGCTGACGCCGCCCGCCCTGAGGTAGGCCAGCGGGTCGATGTCCGACCCGTACGCGGGCCCGGTGCGGATCTCGAAGTGGAGATGCGGCCCGGTGGCGTTGCCGGTGGAGCCGGAACGGCCGATGCGCTGGCCGCTGTTGACCTGCTGTCCGGCCCGCACGTTCACCGCCGAGAGATGGCCGTACTGGCTGTACTTGCCGTCGGCGTGCCGGATCACGACCTGATAGCCGTACGAGCCGCCCCAGCCCGCCTCGACGACCTTGCCGGTGGCCACGGCCTTCACCGAGGTCCCGGTGGAGACGGGGAAGTCGACGCCCGTGTGGTAGCCGCTCGCCCAGGACGAACCGGCCTTGTGGTACGGGGTGCTGGGGCCCGCGTCGACGGGCGCGGAGAACCCGGCGGTCTTGTGGCTGACCGGGGCCGTCTTCGGATGCTCCTTGTGCGGGGCGGCGGGCTTCACGGGCTGCGGCTTGGCCGGCTGGTGCTTGGCGGGCTGCGGCTTGGCGGGCCGGTGTGCCGGCGCGGGGCGCGCCTTCGGCGGGGCGGCGGTGTCCGGGAGCGCGAGGCGCTGGCCGGGCAGGATCAGGTCCGGGTTCGCGCCGACGACCTCACGGTTGACGGTGTACAGCTCGTGCCAGCCGCCCCTGACGTGCTCGGTGTGGGCGATCCGGGAGAGCGAGTCGCCGCGCACGACCGTGTACCCCTCGCGCTTGCCCGGGGCCTTGGTGGGGTCGGTCTGCGGCGTGGCCTTCTTGGCCGTCTTCTTCGGCGCGGGCGCGGTCGCGTGGTGCGACTGCGCCGCCGGGGTGGCGTGCGCGGCGCCCCGGGTCAGCCCCGCCTCGCCCGAGCAGACCGGCCAGGCGCCCGGGCCCTGGGCGTCCAGCACCTTCTCAGCGACGGCCATCTGCTCGCTCCTGGAGGCCAGGTCGGCGCGCGGGGCGTACTGCCGTCCGCCGTAGGCCACCCAGGTCGACTGGCTGAACTGGAGCCCGCCGTAGTAGCCGTTGCCGGTGTTGATCTTCCAATTGCCGGTGGACTCGCAGGCCGCGACCTTGTCCCAGACGTCCAGCGAGGCGGCGTGCGCGGCGCCCGCGCCGATCAGGGGCAGGGCCATGCCCGCCCCGCCCGCCGTCACCGTCAGCGAGGCCCGGTTGATACGGCTCGGCTGGTACCGGCGGTGCCGCCCGCGTACGGACATGGGTCCCCCTCGAACGCATCGGGAGTCGCCAAAGTAGGGGCTCTGAACGGACCGTGACAAGAGTGCGTACCCACGCTTCGAAGGGAATGCCGGCCGAGTCGCGGTGCTTGGAGTCTTCCGTAGGGTTGACCGAGCAGCGCACCCGATGATTCAGGAGCACAGCCATGAGTGGAACAGCCCAGATCGGCGTGACCGGACTCGCCGTCATGGGGCGCAACCTCGCCCGCAACTTCGCTCGCAACGGCCTCACGGTGGCGGTGCACAACCGGACGGCGGCCAAGACCCGGGCGCTGGTCGAGGAGTTCGGCGAGGAGGGGCGGTTCGTGCCCGCCGAGACGCCCGAGGAGTTCGTCGCCGCGCTGGAGCGGCCGCGCAGGCTGGTCGTCATGGTGAAGGCGGGTGAGCCCACGGACGCGGTGATCGAGGAGTTCGCGCCGCTGCTCGAACCCGGCGACGTCATCATCGACGGCGGCAACGCGCACTTCGAGGACACCCGGCGGCGCGAGCGCGAGCTGCGCGAGCGCGGCATCCACTTCGTGGGCGCGGGCGTCTCGGGTGGCGAGGAGGGCGCGCTGCACGGCCCGAGCATCATGCCGGGCGGCTCGGCCGAGTCGTACGAGTCGCTCGGCCCGCTCCTGGAGAAGATCGCGGCGAAGGCGCCGGACGGCACCCCGTGCGTGACACACGTCGGCCCGGACGGGGCCGGTCACTTCGTGAAGATGGTGCACAACGGCATCGAGTACGCCGACATGCAGCTGATCGCCGAGGCCTACCACCTGCTGCGCACGGTCGCCGGGTACTCCCCCGCAAAGATCGCGGAGACCTTCCGGGGCTGGAACACGGGCCGCCTCGACTCGTATCTGATCGAGATCACGGCGGAGGTGCTCGCCCATGAGGACGCGGCGAGCGGGAAGCCGTTCGTCGACGTCGTCCAGGACCGGGCCGAGCAGAAGGGCACGGGCCGGTGGACCGTGCAGATCGCGCTCGACCTCGGCGTGCCGGTCTCCGGCATCGCCGAGGCGGTGTTCGCGCGCTCCCTCTCCGGCCACGCGGACCTGCGCGAGGCGTCCCGCGCGCTCGCCGGACCCGCGCCCGAGCCGCTCGACGAGAAGGCCGCCGAGGCCTTCGCCGCCCAGGTGGAGCAGGCGCTGTACGCCTCGAAGATCGTGTCGTACACCCAGGGCTTCCACCAGATCCGGGCGGGCAGCGAGCAGTACGAGTGGGGTGTGGACCTCGGCTCGGTGGCCGCGATCTGGCGTGCCGGGTGCATCATCCGGGCGGCCTTCCTGGACCGGATCCGGGCCGCGTACGACGCCGAGCCCGAGCTGGTGAGCCTGCTCGCGGACAAGCGGTTCGGCGAGGAGATCGGGGCGGCGCAGGAGGACTGGCGCGCGGTGGTCGTGGCGGCGACGCGCCAGGGCGTGCCGGTGCCGGGCTTCTCGGCGGCGCTCGCGTACTACGACGCGCTGCGGGCCGAGCGGCTGCCCGCGGCGCTCACGCAGGGGCAGCGGGACTTCTTCGGGGCGCACACCTATCGCCGGGTGGACCGCGAGGGCTCGTTCCACACGCTGTGGGGCGGGGACCGTACGGAGGTCGAGGCGGGCTGAGCGGCGGGGGGGGGGGGGGGGGGGGGGGGGGGGGGGGGGGGGGGGGGGGGGGGGGGGGGGGGGGGGGGGGGGGGGGGGGGGGGGGGGGGGGGGGGG
>NZ_JBVIHM010000013.1:160433-218784 GCF_055570295.1 Streptomyces sp. NPDC031265 | reverse complement strand
CCGTTTCCGGGCCCTCCGGGCGCTTCCTTCGTTTCCGACTCTATCAGACTCTTTCGCGTCCGATTCCCAGTCAGCGGGATTCGCTTTCCAGGTTTCCGCTTTCGCGTTTCCCTTTCCGGCGGCTCCGACTCTATCAGTGCTTTTCCGTCTCCCTGACCACTTCGTTTTGCGGCGCACGGAAATACCGGCAGAGCAAAGCGAGGCGCAGGTCAAGATCAGCAAGTGAGGAGGAGCCTGCCCGTCCCGACACATTCACGTGAAGTTCACACGTTGCGGTCAGGCGGGACTTAGGACAGTACAGGCCCCGGCGCGGTCGGGGCAAATCGGCCCAGGGGCGTTCGGGGGTCTATGGTCTAGTCCACTAACGCACCGGTCTAGTCCAGTAGTCTCCGTCGGGGAAGCCCGGCCCGGAGTCATACCAGGCGAACCCGGACTTCTTATGACTTACCCTGCTGAACAGTACGCCGTCACACGGGAAGTAGTGACGGTGACACGAAAAAGCCCCACCCCTGGGAGGCCATCCATGACCACCGTGACGTCCCCGCTCGCCGGGCGTGCCATCGGACTCGCGGCAGTGCCCGATCCGGTGTTCTCCGGCGCAATGGTGGGCCCCGGTACCGCCATCGACCCCGTACGAGAGCCCTCGGAGGCGGTTTCCCCCGTCGATGGCGTCATCGTCTCCCTGCACCCGCACGCTTTCGTCGTCGTCGACGACGAGGGCCACGGCGTGCTGACGCACCTAGGTATCGACACCGTGCAGCTCAACGGCGAGGGCTTCGAGCTGCTCGTCAACAAGGGCGACACCGTCACGCGGGGCCAGGCCGTCGTGCGCTGGAACCCGGCCGCCGTAGAAGAGGCCGGGAAGTCCCCCGTGTGCCCGATCGTGGCCCTGGAAGCCACTGCTGACTCCCTCGGCGACCTCCGTGAGGACGGCGATGTGAAGGCCGGCGACGTCCTCTTCACCTGGAAGTAGTTCAGCCAGAAGTCGTGACGCCGCCGTCGTCGAGACGGTGAGTCGGACATCCACCGCGGCGGCTCAGACCGCCGCACCAATCGGAGACGGGTGAAATGGAGACAACGCTGCGAGGCGTCGGCGTGAGCCACGGTGTGGCGATCGGCCAGGTCCGGCACATGGGTACTGCGGTCCTGGAGCCGCCGGCCAAGCAGATTCCGGCGGAGGAGGCGGAGCGCGAACAGGGGCGTGCTCGCAAGGCCGTCGAGGCCGTGGCGGCCGACCTGAACGCGCGCGGCAACCTGGCTGGGGGTGAGGCGCAGGCCGTTCTTGAGGCTCAGGCCCTGATCGCCCAGGACCCCGAGCTGATCGCCGACGTCGACCGGCGCATCGCCGTCGGCAGCACGGCCGAGCGTGCCGTGTACGACGCGTTCTCGCACTACCGCGAGCTGCTCGCGGGCGCCGGTGAGTACATGGCCGGGCGCGTTGCGGACCTCGACGACGTGCGCAACCGCATCGTGGCGCGTCTGCTGGGCGTCCCGATGCCGGGCGTTCCGGACAGCGACGAGCCGTACGTACTGATCGCGCGCGACCTCGCTCCCGCCGACACCGCGCTGCTCGACCCGGCGCTCGTGCTCGGCTTTGTGACCGAGGAGGGCGGGCCGACCAGCCACAGCGCGATTCTGGCGCGGGCGCTGGGCGTCCCCGCGATCGTGGCGCTGCCAGGCGCCGGTGAGCTGGCCGAGGGCACGCTGATCGCCGTCGACGGCAGCACCGGCGAGCTCTTCGTCGACCCGACCGACGAGAAGCGCGCCGAGCTGGAGCGTGCCGCAGCCGAGCGCAAGGCCGCGCTGGCCGCGTCCTCCGGTCCGGGTGCGACCTCGGACGGGCACAAGGTGCCGCTGCTCGCCAACGTCGGCGGTCCCGCCGATGTGCCGGCAGCGGTGGAGGCGGGCGCCGAGGGCGTCGGTCTGTTCCGTACCGAGTTCCTCTTCCTCGACGACTCCGCGAAGGCGCCGTCGGAGGAGAAGCAGGTCGAGGCGTACCGCAAGGTGCTTGAGGCGTTCCCCGAGGGCCGTGTGGTCGTGCGTGTGCTGGACGCGGGCGCCGACAAGCCGCTGGACTTCCTGACGCCCGCCGACGAGCCGAACCCGGCGCTCGGCGTGCGCGGTCTGCGGTCGCTCCTGGACCACCCCGAGGTGCTCCGGACTCAGCTGACGGCGCTGGCCAAGGCCGTCGAGGGGCTTCCGGTCTATCTGGAGGTCATGGCGCCGATGGTCGCGGACCGTGCGGACGCCAAGGCGTTCGCGGACGCGTGCCGGGCGGCCGGGCTGCAGGCGAAGTTCGGCGCGATGGTGGAGATCCCCTCCGCCGCGCTCCGCGCGCGCTCGATCCTCCAGGAGGTCGAGTTCCTGTCGCTGGGCACCAACGACCTGGCGCAGTACACGTTCGCGGCCGACCGGCAGGTCGGTGCGGTGTCGCGGCTGCAGGACCCGTGGCAGCCCGCGCTGCTCGACCTGGTCGCGCTGTCCGCCGAGGCGGCCAGGGCCGAGGGCAAGAGCTGTGGTGTCTGTGGTGAGGCTGCCTCCGATCCGCTGCTCGCGTGTGTGCTCACCGGTCTGGGTGTGACCAGCCTGTCGATGGGTGCCGCGTCCATTCCTTACGTGCGCGCGACGCTGGCGAAGTACACGCTCGCCCAGTGCGAGCGCGCGGCCGCCGCGGCCCGTGCCGCGGACTCGGCCGAGGAGGCCCGCGTGGCCGCGCAGGCGGTGCTGTCCGGGGAGTGACCCGGGCCGCTGTCCGCTGCCTCTGCGCAGTGTCTGAGTGAGAGGGGCTTCCCGGCGCGGGTGCGGCGGGAAGCCCCTCTCGCTTGTCCGTCAGTGGTCGGTGGCGGGCTGGTCGAACGGGAAGCCCGCCCGGTAGTCCACTCCTGGTTCGGGTGCCACCGGGTCTCCGGTGTCGGCATCGGTGCAGTACGCGCTGAAGACTTCTCCGGCGGTGAGCGGGAGCAGGCTGCCTCCGTGAAGCCGCCAGCCGTGGACGCGGTCGGGCGCGTCCGGCGCCGTCGTCCGCAGCACCAGACCGCCCGGGCTGTGCTGGGCGATGCCCGCGGCGAGGACGGTGACGAACTCGGCGACGTCCGTCTCGTCGAGCAGGGCCGGGTCGCCGCCGCGGCCCTCGGCGTGGAGCACGGCGATGAGCTGCTCCTGCTGTGCCTGGACGCTGCACACCATGTGGTGCAGGCCCGGGCCCGCCGCCTCGATCAGGCGCGTGAGGATCGTCGAGGCGCGTTCGAAGGCGGAGCGGCCGATGTCCTGGCCGCATTCGGCGCACTCCCCCAGGTCGGCCAGGAGCAGGGTCGCGTAGTCCCAGGTCGCCTGGCGGACCGCCTTGTTGATGAGCTCGGGCACCAGGCTGTCGATGGGCTGGCCCGCGTAGGCGACGCGGGCGCCGCCCGCCGCGATCTCGGCGGTGTAGCGGGTGCGGCTGTCGGCGGTGTCGGGGTCGAGGCCTGTCGCGGTGCAGAACTCGGTGAACTCCTCCGGGTCGAAGAGGGCGACCGTTGTGTGCAGTCCCTGGGCGGCGAGGGATCTGAGCAGGCCGTCGACCTGGCGGAGATAGGCGGTGTGGTCGTCGAAGGCGAAGGACCGGTACCGCGTCATCGCCTCGAAGTCGTACGCGTCCGCCAGCAGCCCCACCGTGCCGGGCGTCTCCCGGCGCAGGGTCCGCCGCGTGGCTCTGGCGGCGTGGACGGGTCGGGGGCCCCGGGGTGTTCGGGACCGGGTGGAAGCCGTCGGGCTGGTGGATTTCCTGGAGTTGCGGATGTGCGCCATGGTTCCCCCTGCGTGCTGTCGATCAATGCTCACTCACCGTAATCGGGGGCACTGACAACGCCGGTCGCGGCAGCCGGTCCCGTACGAGCCGGTGCTGAACACAGCAGGTCAGAGCGATGGCGGCGCCGAAGGCCGTCCAGCCAATGGGGCCGGTCGCGATGGCCGCGGTGACGGCGAGCGGTCCCGCGCTGCGCTGTGCGGACTGTGCCAGGCCGTGCACGCCGAGGTAGCTGCCCTGGGCCTGCTCCGGGGCCAGCGCGATCGAGAGTTCCCACGAGACGGTGGCGTGGATCATCTCGGCCAGGGTGAAGGCGGCGGTCGAGACGGTCAGACAGATGCTCGCCGGTACCGCGCCGTGGACCGCTGAGGCGGCCATGGCGACGCCGGCGGCGGCGAAGACGGCGGCGAGCGGGAGGAGTAGGCGGTGTGCCGCCTTGGTGGTCGCGCCGAATCGGGCCAGGGGGACCTGGAGGCCCACCACCATCACGTTGTTGAGCACCATCAGGAGCGGTACCAGGCCCTGGGGCGCGTCTGTGGCGGAGACCGCCCAGAGGGGGATGCCGACCTTGAAGACGGCGTCGTCCATGAAGAGCACCGACTCGGTGGCCACATAGGTCAGGTACGTGCGGTCCTTCCAGGGGCTGCCCGGTCGCGCGGCGGGGGCGGGGTCCTTGGAGGTGGCGACCGTGCGCATGGGCGAGGGCGGTTCGGCGCAGCGGGCGGTGAGCAGGGCGGCGCCGACGAAGGAGAGGGCGTCTCCGGCGAGCAGCCACTGGTAGGCGGCCGTGGTGGCGAGCGCGAGGGCAGCCGCCGCTGCGAGGCCTCCGACGGCCCAGCCCGCGTTGGCCAGGGTACGGCTGACGGCCTGGTAGCGGATGCGGCCGGGTCCGGCGACGCGGGCCGCGTACAACTTGGTGAGTACGTTGGCGGAGCGGTCGCCGAAGCTGCCGACGGCCGAGTACACCAGCAGGAGCGCGTAGTTGTCGGTGGTGAGCAGTGCGGCGGCGGCGAGCGCGCGCAGGACCTGGAAGACGATGAGCACGCGCGTGAGGGGCAGCCGGTCCGCGATGCGGCCCCCTATGGGGGCGCCCGCGATGCCGACCGCGCCGGCGAGGGCGACCAGCGTGCCGACCTGGGTGACCGAGAGCCCGGCCACGTAGGTGAAGTACAGGACCGAGACGGCGGCCCACAGGCCGCTTCCGGTCCGGTCGACGAAGGCGACCCAGAGCATCAGTCGGCCGTCGCGGCCTCCCGGGACTCGTTCCCACAGTGCGGCACGTCGGCTGCGCAAAGTCACTGCTCCCCCTTGACTGGCATTATGTATTGATACATAGTTCAGTACGTGGCAGAACAATATGCGATCACCGGCACCTCGGCCAAGGGAATTGCCGCTTCCGTCGAACGGGCCGTCGCCGACGGCGGGTTGGCGCCGGGGGACACGCTTCCTCCGGTCCGCCGGCTCGCGGACGACCTCGGCGTGAGTCCCGGCACGGTGGCGACGGCGTACAAGGAGCTGCGCGGGCGCGGCGTCGTGGTCACGCACGGGCGGGGCGGGACCGTGGTCGCGGCCGCGCCCTCGGTCGCGTCACGGCGCCCGCCGAAGGTGCCGGAGGGGCTGCGGGACCTCGCGGGCGGCCACCCCGACCCGGCCTTCCTGCCCGAACTGCCCGCGCCGGTACGGATGACGGCCGGTGCGCGGTCCCACCGCTCGACGCCCCGGCTGCCCTTGCTGGAGGAGCGCGTCCAGGAATGGCTGGGCGCCGACGGCGTGCCGACCGGGTCGGTGACCTTCGCCCACGGCGCGCTCGACTGCGTCGCCCGGCTGCTCACCACCGAGCTGCGGCCCGGCGACGCGGTGGCCATGGAGGACCCCGGCTACCACCATCTGCTCGACCTGGTGCAGGTGATGGGGCTGCGTACGGTCCCGGTCGCCGTCGACGACCAGGGGATGCGGCCGGGAGCCCTTCGCGAGGCGCTGCGGGCCGGGGCGCGGGCCGTCGTATGCAGCCCGCGGGCGCAGAACCCGTACGGCGGCTGCTTCTCGGAGCGGCGCCGCGACGACCTCGTGGAGGTGCTGCGAGCGGCGCCCGAGGTGCTGGTAATCGAGAACGACCACGCCGCGGAGATCGCGGGGGCGCCGCTGTACACCCTGACGGCGGGCGGGCAGCTGGCACGCTGGGCGCATGTGCGGACGGTGACGAAGTACCTGGGCACGGACCTGCGGTGGGCGGCCGCCGCCTGTGACCCGGCGACGCTGGCGCGGCACGACGGCCGACTGCTGCTGACCTCCGGCTGGGTGAGCCATCTGCTCCAGGGCACGGTGCTCGGGCTGCTCACCGACCGGATGGCGCGGGAGCTCGTGCACCGCGCGCGTGACGCCTACGGGGAGCGGCGCCGCGCTCTGGCGGGCGAGCTGGAGCGGCGCGGGATCGCCTCGCACGGGGCGAGCGGGATGAACCTGTGGGTGCCGGTGCGGGACGAGTCCGCGGTGGTGAACGGGCTGCGCTCGCGCGGGTGGTGGGTCGCCGCCGGCGCGCGGTTCCGGATCGCTACGGGGGCCGGTGTACGGATCACCGCGGCGGGGCTCGAACCGGCCGAGGCGGCTCGGCTGGCCTCGGACTTCGGTGAGGTGCTGGGCGAGTCCGAGGCCACGTACGGAGGGTGAGGGGCGGCGCCCCCGCCCTGCGGGCGGGGCGCGCCTTTGTCAGCCGTGCTTGCGGGCCACCGCTTCGTAGAAGCGGAGGAGGCCGAGGTTGTCGACCGAGCCCGGGTTGACCGCCTTCTCCAGTGGTGTGCCCTGGAGCAGGCGCTTGACCGGCACCTCGATGCGCTTGCCCGTCAACGTGTGCGGAACGCCCGGGACTTCGATGATCTCGTCCGGGACGTGGCGCGGGGAGAGCTGCTCCCGGATCGCCTGCTTGACCTTCGTACGGAGGGCGTCGTCCAGGACCGCGCCCTCGGCGAGGTGGACGAAGAGCGGCATCCAGTAGCCGCCGTCCGGCTCTTCGAGCCCGATGACCAGGGATTCACGGATCTCCGGGAGGCGTTCGACGACTTCGTAGATGTCGGCCGAACCCATGCGGACGCCCTGGCGGTTGAGGGTGGAGTCGGAGCGGCCGTGGATGACCACCGAGCCGTGGTCGGTGATGGTGATCCAGTCGCCGTGGCGCCACGCGCCGGGGAACATCTCGAAGTAGCTGTCGCGGTAGCGGCTGCCGTCCGGGTCGTTCCAGAAGCGGATCGGCATGGAGGGCATCGGGTTGACCACGACCAGCTCGCCCACCTCACCCACGACCGGCTTGCCATGCGGGTCCCAGGCCTGCAGGTCCGTGCCCAGACAGGCGGCCTGGAGCTCGCCGATGTGCACGGGCAGCGTCGGGACGGCTCCCGCGAAGCAGGAGCACACGTCGGTGCCGCCGCTGACCGAGGCGATCCACAGGTCCTCGCGGACCTCGTCGTGGAGCCAGCGGAAGCCGTCCGGCGGGAGCGGCGAACCGGTGGTGGCGACGCACTTCACGCGCGAGAGGTCGTGGTCGCGGGACGGGTGCACACCGGCCTTGCGGCAGGCCATCACATACGCGGCGGAGGTGCCGAAGAGGGTGGCGCCGGTCCGCTCGGCGACGCCCCACTGGGCGCCGGTCTCCGGGAAGCCCGGGCTGCCGTCGTACAGGACGACCGTGGTGCCGGTCAGCAGGCCGGAGACGAGGAAGTTCCACATCATCCAGCCGGTGGAGGTGTACCAGAAGAAACGGTCCTCGGGGCCCAGGTCGCAGTGGAGGCCGAGCTGTTTGAAGTGTTCGAGGAGGATGCCGCCCTGGGACTGGACGATGGCCTTGGGCAGGCCGGTCGTGCCGGAGGAGTAGAGAACCCAGAGCGGGTGGTCGAAGGGAACTTGCTCGAAGACCGGCTCGTTGTCACTCTCAGTGAGCGAAGACCATTCGAGAGTTCCCTGGGGGGCAGCGGTGCCGAGCAAGGGGATGTGGACGACAGCGCGCAGGGTGGGCAGTTCGCGGCGGAGCTCCGCGACGACGTCGGTGCGGTCGTGCTCCTTGCCGCCGTAGCGGTAGCCGTCGACGGTGAACAGGACGACGGGTTCGACCTGCTGGAACCGGTCGAGGACGCTGCGTGCGCCGAAGTCGGGGGCGCAGGACGTCCACACGGCGCCGACGGCCGCGGTGGCCAGGAGCGCGGTGACGGCCTGCGGGACGTTCGGCAGATAGCCGCTGACGCGGTCCCCGGGCCGTACGCCGAGGGCGCGCAGCTCGGCGGCGAGCGAGCCGACCTGGCGGCGCAGCTCCGCCCAGCTGGTGGCGACGGGCTCGTGCATCTCGTCGACGTGCAGGAGCGCGGCGTCGTCGGCGCGGGCCGGGTCCTCGGCGGTGCGCAGCGCGTGCTCGGCGTAATTGAGGGTGGCGCCGGGGAACCACTGGGCGCCCGGCATCGACCGGTCGGCGAGCACCGTCTCGTACGGGGTGGAGAAGCGCACCTCGAACCAGTCGGCGACGGCCTTCCAGAACGTGTCGAGTTCGGTGACGGACCAGCGGTGCAGCGCCTCGTAGCCGCCCTCGGCAGGTGCGCCGTACCGCTCGGCGGCCCAGGTCTGGAACGCGGTGATCCGCGCCCCGGCGATGCGGTCGGGGCCCGGCTGCCACAGGGGCGCGGGCTGCGGCGCGGCGTTCGCTGGTGAGGTCATGGGTGGGCTCCCGGGCTGGTACGCGTGGTGTGCGTGTGCCGCCCGCACACGCGTAGGGGTGTGCGCATGCGGCGGCTCACAGGGACGATGCCATGTGATCGTCTTCCGCACCAGGGTGTGCCGCCCATAGTCCGGCACCTGAGGATGTGGCGCCACCACGGATGAACGGAAGTTGAACGGAGCACACAGCTCATGATCCGGATGGCAGGGTGAGCCGCATGGACGGCAATGACCTGGTGCGCTCGGTGAAGGCGGTCGGCTCGGTGCAGGGGCTGCGGGCGGTCCGCTCGGCCCTGCGGCGGCGCCGTGCGGACGCGTGGGGGCTGCCCGCGCGCGGGCCCGAGCGCGCCCGGGCACCCGGACAGGTGCGGGACGCGGAGCCCCGGCCGGGCGGCGGCGTGGTGCGGTTCGCGCGCTCCGAGCTGGAGGTGCGGGTGGCGGCGGGCGGCGCCGTGTTCTGGGGCTGGGACGGGGCCGGCCCCGAGCCGTCGTACGCGCTGGCTGGGCCCGCGCCCGAGCCCGACGCGCGCGCCGCCCTGGAGCCCGACACGGACGGCGGCTGGCGGGTGGTCTCCGAACGGGTGATGGTGGCGGTGTCCCGGCACGGGGCCGTGGAGGTGCGCACCCCCGGCGGGGTGGTGCTCCGCCGCGAGCTGCCGCCGCGCTGGTGGGAGCCGGTCGGCGGCGGTCCCGCGCGCTGGGTGCAGCGCTCCGAAGTGGCCGCCGACGCACGCGTGTTCGGGCTCGGCGGGCGCGCGGACGGACCCCGGCTGCGCGACGGGGCGTACCGGCTGTGGAACACGGACCCGCGCGGCGGCTTCGCCCCCGGCGACGACCCGCTGTACATCACGATGCCGGTGCAGCTGGTGGTGGCGGACGCCGGGACCCATCTGGCGTTCTACGACAACACCTGGGACGGCCGGGTCCTGCTGCGCGAGGGCGAGGAGGGGGCCGGCTCGGGCCATGACCGGGCCGGGAGCAGCGAGCTGCGGATGGAGGGCGGGCCGCTGCGCTGCTGGGTGGTGGTGGGCACCCCCGCGCGCGTGCTGCAGGGGTGGACGGCGCTGACCGGCGCGCCCGCGCTGCCGCCGTCCTGGGCGCTGGGCCCGCAGCACGCCCGCTGGGGCTTCGGAAGCGAGGCCGAGGTGCGGCGGGTCGTCGCCGGGTACCGGGAGCACGGGCTGCCGCTGTCCGCGCTCCATCTGGACATCGACCACTACGACGCCCACCAGGTGTTCACGGTCGACCGCGAGCACTTCCCGGATCTGCCCCGCCTCGCCAAGGACCTGGCCGAGGAGGGTGTGCGGCTGGTGTCGATCGTCGATCCGGCGGTGAAGGCGCAGCGTGGCAACGCCGTGTACGAGAGCGGGCTTGCGGCGGACGCGTTCGTGCGGGACGCGCGCGGCGACGAGGTGCGGGGCGTGGTCTGGCCGGGCGAGTGCGTGTATCCCGACTTCACCGATCCACGCGCGCGTGAGTGGTGGGGCGGGCTCTACCAGGAGCGGCTCGACCAGGGCTTCGCCGGGGTGTGGCACGACATGAACGAACCGACGTCGTTCGCGCCCTTCGGCGATCCGACCCTGCCCCGCTCGGCGCGGCACGTGCTGGATGGCCGGGGCGGCGACCACCGCGAGGCCCACAACGTGTACGGCCTGACCATGGCACGGGCGGGCTACGAGGGTCTGCGCAGGCTGCGCCCCGACGGCCGGCCCTTCCTGTTCAGCCGCTCCGGCTGGGCCGGAATGCAGCGCTACGGAGGCACCTGGTCGGGTGATGTGAGCACCGGCTGGCCGGGGTTGCGGGCCTCGCTCGCCCTGGTGCTCGGACTCGGGCTGTGCGGGGTGCCGTACTCGGGTCCGGACGTGGGCGGGTTCAGCGGCACCCCGTCGCCGGAGCTGTATCTGCGCTGGTTGCAGCTGGCAGCCCGGCTGCCGTTCTTCCGTACGCACTCGGCGATCTGGGCCGGGCGCCGGGAGCCGTGGGAGTTCGGTCCCGAGGTGCTCGGCCACGCGCGCGTGGCGCTGGCCGAGCGGGAGCGGCTGCATCCGTATTTCATGACGCTGGCGCAGCTGGCCCGGCTGACCGGGGCGCCCTACGTGCGGCCCGTGTGGTGGGGCACGCCGGGCGACAAGACGCTGCGGGACTGCGAGGACGCGTTCCTGCTCGGCGACGCGCTGCTGGTGGCGCCCGTCTTCGAGCGGGGCACGGACCGGCGGGCGGTGCGGCTGCCGCGCGGCCGCTGGTACGACACGGCGACCGAGGAGCCCCACGAGGGCCCCTGCCGGGTCCTCGTGGACGCGCCCCTGGCCCGTATCCCGGTACTGGCCAGGGCCGGTTCCGTCATCCCGGTGCGCGGCGCAGACGGCGAAGTGGAACTGGAGGTGTGGGCCCCGGCGGCCGGACGCACCGGCGGCGGCCTCGTCGTACGGGACGAGGGCGACGGGTGGGGGCCGGCGGTGGTGGAGCGTTTCACCACCCGGACGGCGGGCGGCCGGGTGGTGGTGGAGCGGATAACGGACGAGGGGGCGACGCGGGAGCTGGGGTACGTGGTGCGGGTGCGGGGTGAGGGCCGTGGGGTGGGGTGACTTGCGCTCGGCGCCGCCAGGCGAGTGCGGCTGGCCCTGTGCCGATGCGGCCGGCCCTCAGCGAATGCCGCCAACCCTGTACCCATACGGCTCGCCCCCAGCCGAGTGCCGCCACCCCTCAGCGAGAGCCGCCGACTCTCGCCCCCCTCAACGCCCGGCAGTCCCGGCCCCCTCACCCCCCTTCACCCCCGGCGAACCACCCCCGTACCACCTGCGTATGCAGCGGAAACGCCAGTTCCTCGGGGCGGCGGAGCACCCGCCAGCCGGCCGTCTCGTCCGTCGGGGCGGGCGGCGGGAGTTCGGCCGCGGCGCGGGCGGGGAGCAGGCCGAAGAGGAGGACGTGGTGCGGGGAGCTGAGCGCGTCCGCGAGGCGCACATCGGCGGCGGAGGCTTCTATTCCGGTCTCCTCGTACAGCTCGCGGACGACCGCCTCCTGCCACAGCTCGCCGTCGTCGACGAAGCCGCCGGGCAGGGCGGAGCGGCCGATGTGGGGCTCGACGGCGCGGGTGATGACGACGAGTCCCGTACCGCGCGCGTCCGTCACGGGAAGGAGGGCGACGGCGACCGGCAGCGGATTGCGATAGGTGACGGTCCCGCACGCCGCGCAGGGGCGGGGCCAGCCGGCCGAGGCCGAGGGGTAGGGCGATCCGCACGCGGTGCAGTGCGAGTCCTTCACAGGCTGCTTCGAGGTCTTCGAGGTCCCGGTCACGCGCGGACTTTAACCGAATACATTCGGCCATCGGATCACATTGCCCCAACTCCCCCTTTTCTACGACCCGTTGAGCAATGAAGGGTGTGCACATGACACTCAGATCGACCGTGCGCGGCCTGGTCGCCGCTGCCGCCGCCCTGCTCGCCGTGACCGCCACCTCGCCCGCCGCCCGGGCCACGCCCGAACCCAAGGCACCCGCCGAGTTCGTCGCGCTGGCCACCGTGGACCCGACGATCATCCAGGAGATGCGCTACATCACGCCGCACAACTTCGTGGGCCGTCCGATCGACGGCTACCGGCAGCCGGTGTGCATCCTGACCCGCCAGGCGGCCCAGGCGCTGCACCAGGCACAGCTGAAGCTGCTCCGAGAGGGCTACTCGCTGAAGGTGTACGACTGCTACCGGCCGCAGCGGGCCGTCGACACCTTCGTGGAGTGGGCGAAGGACCTCGACGACCAGCGGATGAAGACCGAGTTCTATCCGCTTGTCGACAAGTCGAGGCTGTTCGAGGATGTGTACATCGCGGCCAAGTCGGGGCACAGCCGGGGCAGTTCGGTGGACCTCACCATCGTCCGGCTGCCCGCGTGGCCGACGCCGCCGTACCGTCCCGGCCAGCCGCTCGTGCCGTGCTTCGCGCCGAAGGACCAGCGCTTCCCCGACAACTCCGTCGACATGGGCACCGGCTTCGACTGCTTCGACACCCTGTCGCACACCGACGACCCCCGCATCCAGGGCGTCCAGCGCGCCAACCGCCAGTTCCTGAAGGGCACGCTCCAGGCCGCCGGGTTCGTCGGGATACCCCAGGAGTGGTGGCACTACACCTTCCAGCCGGAGCCGTTCCCGGACACCTACTTCGACTTCCCAGTGGCGTGGCGCTCGGTGGCCGGTCACCGCTGAGTGACGCCCCCTGCCGGAGCGCGGCCACTCGTGGCACACTTCTGACGTTCCGTCAGATATGAGGCCGGGAGGGGTTTTGACGCGCACGCGCACGCCCGTGGTGGCGGGCTGGTTCACAGAGGCGGAGGATCAGGAGTTCCGGCTGCTCGGCACCCGGTGCACCGCCTGCGCCTCCGTGTTCTTCCCACGCGAGGACTCCTTCTGCCGCAACCCCGCCTGCTCCGGGCGGAAGTTGACCGAGGTGCCGCTCTCCGGGCGCGGGCGCGTCTGGTCGTACACCGACGGGCGCTACCGGCCGCCCGCGCCCTACGTCTCCGACCCCGAGGCCGTCTGGCAGCCGTACACGCTGGTCGCCGTGGAGCTGGAGGCCGAGCGGATGGTCGTCCTGGGCCAGGCCGCGCCGGGTGTGACCACCGCCGACCTCGCCATCGGAATGGAGGTCGAGGTGGTGCCCGGCGTGCTCAATGAGGACGCCGGGACCGTCTGGACGACCTGGCACTGGCGGCCCGTGGGGGCGAGCGCATGAGCGGCACGGACGACATCGCGGTCCTCGGCGCCGGCATGCACCCCTGGGGCAAATGGGGCAGGAGTTTCATCGAGTACGGGACGGTAGCGGCCCGCGCCGCGCTCGCCGACGCCGGGCTCGACTGGCCGGACGTGCGGTCCGTGGTCGGCGCGGCGACCGTGCGCGGCGGCTACCCCGGGTATGTGGCCGGGGCGACCTTCGGGCGGGCCCTCGGCTGGCAGGGCGCGCGCGTGACGAGCGTGTACGCGGCCTGCGCGTCCGGCGCGCAGGCGATCAACACCGCGCGGGCGCAGATCCTCTCGGGGATGGCCGAGGTGGTGCTCGTGGTGGGCGCCGACGCGGCGCCCAAGGGGTTCTTCGCCCCGGCGGGCGGCGATCGGCCGGACGATCCCGACTGGCTGCGCTTCCGGGTCCTGGGCGCCACCAACCCGGCCTACTTCGGTCTGTACGCCCGCCGCCGCATGGCCCTGCACGGGGACACCGTCGATGATTTCGCGCTGGTCAAGGTGAAGAACGCGGCGGCGGGCGCGCTCAACCCGTACGCCCGCTACCGCAAGGCGGTGACCGCCGAGGAGGTCGCCGCCTCGGCCGTGGTCGCCGATCCGCTGCGGCTGCTCGACATCTGCGCGACCTCCGACGGGGCGGCCGCCCTGGTGCTGTGCGGCATGGACTACGCGCGTCGGCACGGGGCGGCGGACCCGGTGCGGATACGGGCCGTGTCCACGGTCACGCCCACCTACCCGAACACGGTCCTGGACCTGCCGGACATCGCCACCGACTCGGCGGTCGCGGCGGAGCCCTCGCCGTACTCCTTCCGCGCCTCCATCGCACGGGCCGCCTACGAGGAGGCCGGGATCGGGCCCGAGGACCTGTCGCTGGCCGAGGTGTACGACCTGTCGACCGCCCTGGAGCTGGAGTGGTACGAGGATCTGGGGCTGTGCGGCGCCGGGGAGGGCGCGAAGCTCGTACGGGAGGGCGCGACAGCGCTCGGCGGTCGCGTTCCGGTCAACGTGAGCGGGGGGCTCGCATCGTTCGGTGAGGCGGTGCCCGCCCAGGCCATCGCGCAGGTCTGCGAGCTCACCCGGCAGCTGCGTGGTACGGCGGGCGAGCGGCAGATCGACGGGGCACGGGCCGGGATCACCGCCAATCAGGGCCTGTTCGGACACGGCTCGTCGGTGATCGCGGTGCGCTGAGCTCCCGCCCGCCGTTCCGTCCGTACCCCGGCAGCCGTTGCTGTCGGCGACCTTGACGCTCCATCACGGCCGGTGAACACTTCCGGTTGTCTCTCGGCGTCGCCGTTCCTCGGCTCCGGGCCGCGTGCCGTCGCACGCGGTCGCCGGGCTGCTCCCCCACAGGGCGATTCCGCCGGACCAGCACGCTCGTCACGGATGCCGGGAGGGGTCCGGCGGACCCTCACCACCGGCTCCGCAGCCATGGGAAAGCGCGCACCCTGCACGGAGGACCGGGGCCACGCCCCGGGCGAGGGCATAGGAGCAGCCATGAGCAACGGAGACATCTTTCTCGGTGAGGTCATCGGCACGTCGATCCTGATCCTCTTCGGCGCCGGGGTGTGCGCGGCGGTCACGCTCAACCACTCCAAGGCGAGAGGCGCCGGCTGGGTGGTCATCGCCTTCGGCTGGGGCTTCGGCGTGCTGGCCGGGGCGTACACCGCGGCTCCCCTGTCGGGCGGCCATCTCAATCCGGCGGTGACGGTCGGCATCGCCGTCGACACCGGCGAGTGGGACAAGGTCTGGCTCTACGTCCTGGGGCAGCTGACCGGTGCGATCCTCGGCGCGGTACTCGCCTACCTCGTGTACTTCGCCCAGTTCCGGGCCAACTCCGAGCGGGACGGCTCCGTTCCGACGCTCGGCGTCTTCTCGACGATCCCCGAGATCAGGAATCCGGCCGCCAATCTGGTCACCGAGATCATCGCCACGGTCGGTCTGGTGCTGCCCGTGCTCGCCTTCGGCGACACCGAGGGCCTGGGTGAATCCGGCACCACGGTGCTGATCGTGTCGCTGCTCGTCGTCGGCATCGGCCTCTCGCTCGGCGGGCCCACCGGGTACGCCATCAACCCGGCCCGCGACCTCGGCCCGCGCCTGGTGCACAGCGTGCTTCCGATCCCCCACAAGGGGACGTCGGACTGGGGTTACGCCTGGATACCGGTGGCGGGGCCGCTGGCCGGCGGGGCCCTCGGCGGCCTCATCCACCACGCGGCCTTCTGAGCACGCGCCGCGCCACCGCAGCCTTCAGACCTAGGGGTAGCCATGACGGAGAAGTTCGTCGCAGCCATCGACCAGGGCACCACGTCCAGCCGCTGCATCATCTTCGACCAGAGCGGCGCCATCGTCGCCGTGGACCAGCGCGAGCACCGCCAGATCTTCCCGAAGCCCGGCTGGGTCGAGCACGACGCCACCGAGATCTGGTCGAAGGTGCAGGCCGTGGTCGCGGGCGCGCTGGCCAAGGCCGGGATGCGCGCGGAACAGCTCAGCGCGCTCGGCATCACCAACCAGCGCGAGACGACGGTCCTGTGGGACCGGGCGACCGGCAAGCCCGTGCACAACGCGATCGTCTGGCAGGACACCAGGACCTCCGCGCTCTGTGCCCGACTCGGCGCCGAGGACGGCCAGGACCGCTTCCGGGACGCCACCGGGCTGCCGCTGGCCAGCTACTTCTCCGGGCCCAAGGCGGCCTGGCTGCTCGACAACGTCCCCGGGCTGCGGACCCGTGCCGAGCGCGGCGAGATCGCGTTCGGCACCGTCGACTCCTGGCTGATCTGGAACCTGACCGGGGGCACGGCCGGCGGGGTGCACGTCACCGACGTCACCAACGCCTCGCGGACCATGCTGATGAACCTGGAGACCCTGGAGTGGGACTCCTCGATCCTGGCCGCGATGAACGTACCGGAGGCGATCCTTCCGGAGATCCGGTCCTCGGCGGAGGTGTACGGGACGGCGGTGGGCCAGCTGGCGGGCGTGCCGGTGGCGTCCGCGCTCGGCGACCAGCAGGCCGCGATCTTCGGGCAGGCCTGCTACGACACCGGGACGGCCAAGAACACGTACGGGACCGGGAGTTTCCTGCTGCTCAACACCGGCGGCCGGCCCGTGCCCTCCAAGAGCGGCCTGATCACCACCGTCGGCTACAAGATCGGTGACCAGGCGCCGGTGTACTGCCTGGAGGGCTCGATCGCGATCACCGGAGCCCTGGTCCAGTGGTTCCGGGACCAGCTGGGCCTGATCCGCAGCGCCGGCGAGATCGAGACGCTCGCCGCGAGCGTCCAGGACAACGGCGGCGCCTACATCGTGCCCGCCTTCTCCGGCCTGTTCGCGCCCTACTGGCGCTCGGACGCGCGCGGTGTCATCACCGGCCTGACCCGGTACGTCACCAAGGCGCACCTGGCCCGCGCGGTCCTGGAGGCCACCAGCTGGCAGACCCGCGAGGTGGTCGACGCGATGTACCAGGACTCCGGGGTACGGATCACCACGCTCAAGGTCGACGGCGGGATGACGGTCAACCGGCTCCTGATGCAGCATCAGGCGGATGTGCTCGGTGTGCCGGTGATCCGGCCGAAGGTCTCCGAGACGACCTGCCTGGGCGCCGCCTACGCGGCCGGGCTCGCCACCGGGGTGTGGGCGGGCCTGGACGAGCTCAAGGCGCACTGGCAGAAGGACGTGGAGTGGGTGCCCGCCATGGAGGCGCGGCTGCGCGAGCGCGAGTACGGCAACTGGCGCAAGGCGGTGGAGCGCAGCCTTGGCTGGCACGAGGAGGACGGGAAGTAGCCCTTCTCGGCCGCGAGGGCACGGGAGCGCCCCCCAAGACGCACGGCCCGTACCCCAGTCGGTGGGGGTACGGGCCGTGTCCCTGCGCGGGAGCCTCAGATCGAGACCGTCCGGCGTCTGCGCTCGGAGAGGACCATCGCGTGCTCCACGACGGCGACAAGGACGTCCTTGACGGCCTCGCGGTCGCGCGCGTCCGTCGTGATCAGCGGCACGTCCGGGTCGAGGTCGAGCGCGGAGCGCACGGCGTCGGCAGGGTAACGGGCCGCGTCGTCGAAGCAGTTGACGGCCACCGTGAAGGGCAGCCCCCGGCGTTCGAAGTAGTCGATCGCCGCGAAGGAGTCCTCCAGGCGGCGGGTGTCCGCGAGGACCACCGCGCCCAGCGCCCCCTGCGCCAGCTCGTCCCAGAGGAACCAGAAGCGGTCCTGTCCGGGCGTGCCGAAGAGGTACAGCACCAGGTCCTCGCGGAGGGTGATCCGCCCGAAGTCCATCGCGACGGTGGTGGTGTTCTTCGCCTCCACGCCCGCTACGTCGTCGACCGGCCGCCCGGCCTCGCTGAGCCGCTCCTCGGTGCGCAGCGGCCGGATCTCGCTGACCGCGCCCACCAGAGTGGTCTTGCCGACTCCGAAGCCGCCCGCCACCAGGATCTTGAGTGTCACCGGTTCGACGGGCCGCTTCCTGCGGCTAGAGCGCCCGAAGGCCATTGATCACCTCGCGGAGAAGGGACTCGTCCGGCAGCTCGGCCGGCGGAACGGGTCGGGATACGTGCACCAGCTGGTCCTGAACGAGGTCGCCCACCAGGACGCGGACCACCCCGACGGGCAGGTCGAGTCCGGCGGCCAGCTCGGCGATGGACTGCGGGGTGCCGACGCAGCGCTCGACGATCTCGACGTGTTCGGGCGAGAGTGAGTGGTCCCGCACCGGGTCGTCGGCGGCGGGTTCGGGCACCACCACCGCGATCAGGTCGAGGCGGTGCTGGCCGACGCTGCTGGTGCGGCCGCGGGTCATCGCGTACGGCCGCACCACCGGTCCCGCGTCGTCGTCGAACCAGTGGTGCTGCCGGGGCGGCGACTGCTGCGGCACCCGGTCCGGCTGCTGCGGGCCGTTCGCCGGCGCCCGCTGGTCTGCGTCACTCATACCGTCGCGCTCACCCTGCGGTGGGCAGGCCGGTCCGTGGTGCCGTGGTGAGGTGGGCCCCGACCCGCTTGACCATCAGGGTCATCTCGTACGCCACCTGGCCGACGTCCGACTCGGCGTCGGACAGGACGGCCAGACAGCTGCCGTCCCCGGCGGCGGTCACGAACAGGAAGGCGTCGTCGAGCTCCACGACCGTCTGGCGGACCCCGCCCACGTCGAAGTGGCGGCCGACCCCCTTGGCGAGGCTGTGGAAGCCGGAGGCCACGGCGGCCAAGTGCTCGCCGTCCTCCCGCGTCAGGTCCCTCGACGTGCCGGTGGGCAGGCCGTCGCTGGACAGGACGAGCGCCTTGCGGATGGAACCTACCCGGTCGACCAACTCGTCCAGCAACCAGCTGAGTTCCCCGGCGCCCTTCCCGATGACATCGTGTGCTGCGGACTTCGGTGCGGTCATCGACCGTCCCCCTCAGATGTATTACGTCGTACGTCGCCCAGGGCCTGGTCGGGCCGGTCGACTGTGGTCTCTGCGCTGGTGATCGCGTTGTGCCGACGCCCGCGCTGCCACCCACGCTGCATCGACGCCATACGGTTGCGCACTTCCTCTGCGTCGCGCTCGGGCTGCGGCTGAGCGCCCGGGCCGCCCGGCCCGGTGCGGTCCGCGGGCTCGGCGGAGGTCTGTTTCAGCTGGGGGGCGAGGCTGGCCTGGCGGACCCGGCGGGGCAGGGCGCCCTGCAGACCGGTTCCGTCGGCGCTCTCGCGACCGGGCGCGGGCCGCCGCAGCGGCTCGGGCGCCGGGGCCGGGGCCGGGGCCGGGACGAGCCCGCTGGCGCGCAGCGCGTCGGCCCGCCGCCGCTCCGGGGTCGGCCCGGCCGGACGGACCGGCTCCGCCGCGGGCGACGGGTGGTCGCGGCCCGGCTGGTCGTCGACCCGGCGCCCGTGGTCACTGACCAGCGTCGGCGCGGGCGGGCGGCGGCGCGGCAGCGGTACGGGGCCGAACGGCTGGGCCGGGGCTCCGGCGCCTTCGTCGGCCGCCTGCTCGTGCTGCCGGTGCTCGGCCGGGACCCCGCGGGGCGCGCCGGGGAAGCCGGCGCGGGCGTCGTCCCGCTCACCGGCGCCCAGGACGTGCGGGGCGTCCAGCTCCAACGGGTCCACGGGTGCCTCCAGTTCGACCGGCCCGTCGAGCACGGCGCGGTCGGGGATGCCCACCGGGAGCGGGGAGAGCGTGCGGGGTCCGCCGTCGCGCTCGCGGCGCCCGGCCGCGTCGCCGTGGGCCGCCTTGCGGTCGAGGCGGAAGCCGGTGCCGTTGGTTTCCGGCGCGTCGGTGAGCAGGGCCGCCGGGATGAACACGACGGCCGTGGTGCCGCCGTACGGGGAGGGCTGGAGCGAGACGCGGACGTTCTGCCGCTGGGCGAGCCGGCTGACCACGAACAGGCCGAGCCGGTCGGTGTCGGAGAGCTCGAACTCGGGGGTCTCGGCGAGGCGCAGGTTGGCGTCGAGGAGCGCTTCGGGCGTCATGCCCAGGCCCCGGTCGTGGATCTCCAGGGTGAAGCCGTTGGCCACCCGCTCGCCGTGCACCTGGACGGCGGTGTGCGGGGGCGAGAACACCGTGGCGTTCTCCAGGAGTTCGGCCACCAGGTGGGTGAGGTCCGCGACGGCCGGGCCGCCCACGCCGAGCCGGGGCAGCCTGCGGACCTCGATGCGCTCGTAGTCCTCGACCTCGGCCACGGCCGCCCGGACGACGTCCATCAGCTGGACGGGCTTGCGCCACTGGCGGGACGGGGCGGCGCCGGAGAGGATCACCAGGCCCTCGGCGTGACGGCGCATACGGGTGGTGAGGTGGTCGAGCCGGAAGAGGTCGGCGAGCTCGTCGGTGTCCTCGGTGCGGCGCTCCATGGTGTCGAGGAGCGTGAGCTGGCGGTGGAGGAGGACCTGGTTGCGGCGGGCCAGGTTGACGAAGACCTCGGCCACCCCGCGCCGCACGTCGGCCTGTTTGACGGCGGCCTCGACGGCGGCGCGCTGAAGGGTGTTGAGGGCCTGGCCGACCTGGCCGACCTCGTCCTTCTCGTAGTCCAGGCGCGGCGCCTCGGTCTCGACGTCGACGTGTTCGCCGGCGGCGAGGCGGCGCATCACGCTGGGCAGGCGCACGCCGGACACCTCGTGCGCCTCCTTGCGGAGCCGGGTGAGGTCGCGGATCAGCTCGCGGCCGATGCGGACGGAGAGGAAGAGCGAGAAGACCAGGGCGAGGAAGCCGAGGACGCCCGCGACACCGGCCTTGATGAGGACGTTGAAGGCGACCGGGTGGACGCGGTCGCGGTAGCGGTCGTCGGCGTCGGAGACGGACTGCGAGAGACGCGAGAGCAGCGGGGTCGCGGTCTGCTGCCAGCGGGCCAGGTCGACGTGCGGCTTCTTGGTGGGGCCCGCGGTGATGATGTTCTGCTCGGCGGCGCGGAGCGACTCGGAGCCGGCGGCGGCCCAGAACCTCTCGAAGATCTCGCGCTCGCCGGCGGGCAGGTTCTCCAGGCTTATCTCGTACAGGAGCGTGCGGTTGGCCACCAGGTTGACCACCTCGCGCAGTTCGTTCCAGGTGAACTGCGGCGCGACCAGCGAGGAGGCGACCAGGGCGTCCTCGCGCGCCAGCATCTCGCGCGCCCGGGCGAGGCCCACGACCGCGCGGCCCTGCTTGTCCATGTCGACGTTCTCCAGCGCGTGGAGATTGGTCAGGAACGTGTAGCAGGGCTCGATGACCCCGTTGTACGCCTCCAGCGCCTGGGTGCGGTTGACGCTGCGCCGGTCGACCTGCCGGCGCAGATCGCCGATGCCGTCGAACTCCTGGAGGACGGTCTTCAGCCGCGCCCTGGCCGCCGGGCGCAGATCGTCGCGCACCTGGGAGTCATTGGCGGCGGAACGAATCTTCGCCACCGCGCGGTCGGTGTCCTGGCGGCGGCTCTGCAGCGCGGCGAGCGCGTCGGAGGCCCGCTGGTCGGCCAGGTAGACGAGCGTCTGCCGGCGCTCCTCCTGGATGACCTGAACCGTGTCCTCCATCGGCGAGCCGACGTTGTCCACGATGTACGTGACGTTCAGGAGCTCGTTGGCCTCGCGGCCGGTGATGTAGGTCGTGAATCCCCAGAGAGCGGTGAGGGAGACGAGCGGCACCAGCAGCAACGCCACGATCTTCCTGCGGATGGACTTCCCGCGAAAGCGCATGGCCTCCCCCAGATCAACCGTCAACAAACGGCGCGAGCCTACTACTGCCACACAGACAACTCGAAGGCACGTCCGGACGATTTTCGGCCGCCCTCACCGGGGTTGATCATGGGTTGTCCTGGTATTACGGGAGATCACCTCCCGAGTGTGGCCGAGGACACCCGTAGGGCCAGTGGTTCCCGTACCGGCCCGGTTGGCTGGAATTCTGCCTTCCACGCAAATCCCGGGAATCTTCCGGGAGTTCCGTTCGTCCTTCTGTACGGGGGTTGTGACGGGGATGTACGGACCCGTGCGCATCGGGAGGCATCGATGCGCCGGTGGTGGGGAGTTGAGTATCCATGGGCACTGAAGGCATGAGTGCGAACCGTGTGGCATCGGAGGGCTCGCGCGCGGACGGCAGGCATGACGACAGAGGGCAGAGCGGCGGCCGCGGCGCGGGTGAACTGCCGCCGCTGTGGGTGGAGGAGCCCGCGATCCGGCCGCGGCTGCCGGATCCGATCAGGAACGCGGCGGTGCGCTCGGTGCTGATCGTCGCGTTCACGCTGATCCAGGCGGTGATCGCGTTCCTGTGCACGGTGGCGGGCTCCTGGCTGGCCTTCCCGATGGTCCTCAGCAGCGTGGCGAGCACGGTGGTGGCGACCTGGGCGGTCCTGGACGTGTGGATCACCCGCCAGGTGTGGAACCAGCGCAACGGCGTGGTGTCGGTGCCGAGCAGCACCGCGCGCCAACTGCGCCGGGAGCGGCGCCGGGTGCGGCGTGGTGCGGCCCGGGCGGCCGACCGGTCGGGGACCGGCCGAATAGGCCAGAGCGAGCCGGGCAGCCTCTCCCGGGCATAGCGGCCCGAAGGAGTGCCGGTGGGTGAGGTGCAGGAGCCGGACGCGGCCACGGGCAGACGACGGGGCGGCGCCGGGGCACTGCGGTCGGTCGACCGCGCGGTCAGCGTCCTTGAGGCGCTGGCCCGGCTCGGCGAGGCCGGAGTCACCGAGATCGCCGATGAGCTGGAGGTGCACAAGTCGACCGCGTTCCGGCTGCTCGGAGCGCTGGAGAACCGGGGTCTGGTCGGCCAGGAGAAGGAGCGGGGGAAGTACTTCCTGGGCGCCGGGATGCTGCGTCTGGCCGGTGCCGCGGCCGTGCGGCTCGACATCTCGCAGGAGGGCGTGCCGGTCTGCCGCGCGCTCGCGGACGTCACGGGCGAGACCGCCAACGTCGCCGTGCTCGACGGCGACGCGGCCGTCAACATCATGCAGGCGCGCGGGGCTGCGGCCGTCACGGCGTTCAACTGGCTGGGCCGGCGCACCCCGCTGCACGCGACCGCGAGCGGCAAGGCACTGCTCGCCCACCTCCCCGAGGAGCGCCGCGAGGCACTGCTCGGCCAAGGGCTGGCGCGCTTCACCGCGCACACCGTCACGGATCCGGCCGTGCTCCGCGCCGAGCTGGCGCGGGTGGCCGAGCGGGGGTACGCACAGACGGCCGAGGAGCTGGAGGACGGGCTCAACGCCCTGGGGGTGGTGGTGCGCGGCCACGACGGCTCGGTCATCGGCGCGATCGGCGTCTCCGGCCCGGCGTACCGGATGCCGCGGGAGTCCCTCCCGGAGGTCGCCGAGCGCGTGATGGAGGCCGCTCGGGACCTCTCGCGTCGCATGGGGCGTCCTGGGTAACACGTCGACTGACTGAGCGTCACATCCCGTTCGTGTCAGGCGAATTCATGGCTGGGAAGCCCCCGTTCGGCGACCGGTCGGACCCTCTTGACGCTCTCCTGGGCCGTCCCCAGGATGTCTCACATCGCGCAACCGGTAGTGCTCTGCGCAACAGGAGGGTGAGGCCGTGTCTCACGAGATCCGCACCGCCCCCGCACCCGACCCCGCCCACGCGCGCGTCGTCGTCATCGGCGCCGGGATCGTGGGCTGTTCGCTCGCCGACGAGCTCACCGAACGGGGCTGGTCGCACGTCACCGTCGTGGAGCAGGGGCCGCTGCCCGCGCCGGGCGGATCCAGTTCGCACGCACCCGGTCTGGTCTTCCAGACCAATGCCTCCAGGACGATGTCGGCCTTCGCGGCGTACACGGTGGACACCTTCCGCGGGCTGAGCGTGGACGGCGAGCCCTGTTTCCGGGTGGTCGGCGGGCTTGAGGTCGCCACCACCCGGGAGCGCTGGGCCGATCTGCACCGCAAGGCGGGCGTCGCGGCCGCCTGGGGCGTGCGGGGCGAGCTGCTCACCGCGCACCGGTGCAGGGCGCTGTGGCCGCCGCTCGACGCGGAGAAGATCCTCGGCGGCTTCCACACCCCCGACGACGGGCTCGCCGACGCGGTGCTCGCCTCCCGGGCGCTCCAGGCACGCGCCCAGGCCCGGGGCGCCCGGTTCCTGGCGCGGCACAGGGTAACGGCCATCGAGCAAGAGGACGGCCGCGTCACCGCCGTCGTCACCGACCGGGGCCGCTTCCCGGCCGATCTTGTGGTCTCGGCTGCCGGGTTCTGGGGCCCGGTGATCGGACGGCTGGCCGGGGTGACAGTGCCGCTGCTGCCGCTCGCCCACCAGTACGCGACGACCGCCCCGCTGGCCGGACTCACCGCGCGGGCGGCGGCCGCGCTGCCGATCCTGCGCCACCAGGACCGCGACCTGTACTTCCGTGCGCACCCGGACGGGGACGGGGCGCGGCTCGGCATCGGCTCGTACGCCCATCGGCCGCTGCCGGTGGACCCGTTCGCGGTCCCGGCGTACGACGACGCACCCGTCATGCCCTCCTCGCTCGCCTTCACCCCGGAGGACTTCGCGCCGAGCTGGGCGGACGCCGCGGAACTGCTGCCCGAGCTCGCGCACAGCGCGGTCGCGCACGGCTTGAACGGCGTCTTCTCCTTCACGCCCGACGGTATGCCGCTGCTCGGCGAGTCCCGGGAGCTGCGCGGGTTCTGGCTGGCCGAGGCGGTGTGGGTGACGCACTCGGCGGGGGCGGCCAGGGCGGTCGCCGAGTGGATGACGGACGGCCGGCCCTCACTCGACGTGCATGCCTGCGACATCCGGCGCTTCGAGGACGTCCAGCTCACGCCGGAGTACATCGAGGAGCGGGCGGCGCAGAGCTTCGTCGAGGTGTACGACGTCGTCCATCCGCTCCAGCCGATGGAGCGCCCGCGCCCGCTGCGGACCAGCCCCTTCCACCTACGCCAGCGCGAACTGGGGGCGTACTTCCTGGAGGGCGGCGGCTGGGAGCGGCCGCACTGGTACGAGACGAACGCGCCCCTGGTGGACGGGCTGCACATCCCCGTGCGCGACGCCTGGTCGGCGCGGTACTGGTCGCCGATCGCGGCGGCGGAGGCGAAGGCGACGCGCGAGCGGGTCGCGCTGTACGACATGACCCCGCTGCGGCGCCTGGAGGTGACCGGGCGCGGCGCCCTCGCGTTCCTGCAGCGGATGACGACCAACCAGCTGGAGAAGAAGCCGGGTTCGGTGACGTACACGCTGCTGCTCGACGAGGCGGCCGGGATCCGGTCCGATCTGACCGTGGCGCGCCTGGCCCCGGACCGCTTCCAGGTGGGCGCCAACTCCCCCGCCGACCTGGACTGGCTGCTCGCGCACGCGCCGGACTCCGTGACCGTCCAGGACATCACCTCCGGCACCTGCTGCGTCGGCGTCTGGGGCCCGCTCGCCCGTGAGCTGGTGCAGCCCCTGACCCGCGACGACTTCTCGCACACCGCGTTCGGCTACTTCCGGGCGAAGGAGACGGTCATCGGGAACGTCCCGGTCACCGCGCTGCGGCTGAGCTACGTCGGCGAGCTGGGCTGGGAGCTGTACACCAGCGCCGATCTCGGGCTGCGCCTGTGGGACACGCTCTGGGACGCGGGGCGGCGGCTCGATGTGGTCGCGGCGGGCCGCAGCGCCTTCGAGTCGCTGCGCCTGGAGAAGGGCTACCGCGCCTGGGGCCGCGACATGACGGCCGAACACACCCCGTACGAGACGGGGCTCGGCTTCGCGGTCCGGCCCGGCAAGGGCGAGTTCATCGGCCGCGCCGCGCTCGGCGACCCCTCGGCCGTGAAGCGCCGGCTCACCTGTCTGACCCTGGACTCCCGTTCGGCGGTGGCCCTCGGCGGTGAGCCGGTGCTGGTCGACGGCGTGCCCGCCGGATATGTCACCAGTGCCGCGTACGGCTACACGATCGGCCGGTGCGTCGCGTACGCCTGGCTGCCCGTCCTGGCGCCGGGCACGGCGGTCCATGTCGAGTACTTCGGCGAGAAGGTCCCCGCGACCGTCGCCGAAGAGCCGCTGTTCGACCCGCGGATGGCTCACCTCGTGCGTTGAACGGCGCCCTGCGGTGAACGGCGTCACGAGGCGGGCCCGGCCGGGCACCGACCCCTCCGGGAGGAAGCATGGCTCCGACGTACGACGTGATCGTTCTCGGCCTCGGCGGCATGGGTTCGGCCGCCGCCCAGCATCTCGCCGCGCGCGGCGTGCGCGTCCTCGGCCTGGAGCGGTTCGGCCCGGTGCACGCGCACGGCTCCAGCCACGGCGGTTCGCGGATCACCCGGCAGTCCTACTTCGAGGACCCGGCGTACGTGCCGCTGCTGCTGCGGGCGTACGAGCTGTACGACCGGATCGAGCGGGATTCGGGGCGCGGGATAGCGCTGCTGTGCGGCGGGATGATGGTGGGGCGCCCCGACTGCCGTACGGTCGCGGGCGCGGTGCGCTCGGCCCGGCAGTGGGATCTGCCGCACGAGATGCTGGACGCCCGCGAGATCCGCCGCCGCTTCCCGGCCATGAACCCGCTCGACGACGAGGTGGCGCTCTACGAGGCGCGGGCCGGGCTGCTGCGGCCGGAGACCACGGTGGCGGCCCACCTCCAGCTCGCCACCAAGGCGGGCGCCGAGCTCCACTTCGAGGAGCCGGTGACCCGCTGGGAGGAGCTGCCGGGCGGGCGCGGGGTCCGCGTCCACACGGCCGAGAACTGCTACACGGCGGGCCATCTGGTGATCTGTCCGGGTGCCTGGGCGCCCGGGCTGCTCGCGGACCTCGGTGTGC
The DNA here is from genome assembly GCF_055570295.1 of Streptomyces sp. NPDC031265. Classification (NCBI taxonomy): domain Bacteria; kingdom Bacillati; phylum Actinomycetota; class Actinomycetes; order Kitasatosporales; family Streptomycetaceae; genus Streptomyces; species Streptomyces sp. NPDC031265. Next base: position 192,465 of record NZ_JBVIHM010000013.1, on the reverse strand, counting down.
CGGTCCGCGTCGAGCGGCAGGTCATGTACTGGTTCGCGCCCGAGGGCGGCACCGAACCGTTTCTCCCGGAGCGCCAGCCGGTCTTCGTGTGGGAGGAGGCGGACGGGGTCCAGGTGTACGGGTTCCCTGCCATCGACGGGCCCGCAGGCGGCGTCAAGGTCGCGTTCTTCCGCAAGAACGGCGCCCCCTGCACGCCCGGCACCATCGACCGTACGGTGGCCCCGGCCGAGGTCGAGGAGATGGCGACGGCCATGCGCCGGGTGACCCCCACCCTGCCCGGAACGTTCCTGCGGGCCGCGACCTGCATGTACTCGACCACTCCGGACGAGCACTTCGTGATCGCGCGGCACCCGGCGCACCCCGGGACCACCACCGTGGCCTGCGGCTTCTCGGGGCACGGCTTCAAGTTCGTGCCGGTGGTCGGCGAGATCCTCGCCGACCTGGCGCTCGACGGCACGACGGCCCACCCCATCGAGCTCTTCGACCCGCACAGGTTCGGCGCACAAGCGGACACGGGCACGGGCACGGGCGCCTCCGCGGGCGCCCGTGGAGGCGCGCGATGACCGCCGAGGCCGCCGAGCGCGCGCCGAGCCTGCTGGAGACCCTGCCCGGCCGCTTCTACTGCGACCCGGCGGTCTTCGCCCACGAGCAGGAGCGGATCTTCGAAGCGCTGTGGTTCTGCGCGGTCCGCGCCGCCGACCTCGACCGGCCCGGCGCCTTCCGCACGGTCCAGGTGGGCCGCGAGAACGTGCTGGTGGTGCGGACGCGCGAGGGCGCGCTGCGGGCGTTCCTCAACGTCTGCCGGCACCGGGGCGCCCGGGTGTGCGCCGAGGAGAGCGGCACGGTCCGGCGCACCCTGCAGTGCCCGTACCACGCCTGGACGTACGACCTCGACGGCCGGCTGGTCGCCGCGCCCAACCTGGCGCGGATGCCGGACGTGGACCGCGAGGAGCGCGGGCTGCTGCGGGTCGCGCTGCGCGAGTGGCTCGGCTACGTGTGGGTGTGCCTGGCCGAGGAGCCGCCGTCGTTCGAGGGCACGGTGGTCGGCGCGGCCACCGAGCGCCTGGGCGACCCGGCGGCGGTGGAGCGCTACCGGGCCGCGGAACTGGCCCTGGGCCGCCGGACCTCGTACGACGTGCGCGCCAACTGGAAGCTGATCGTCGAGAACTTCATGGAGTGCTACCACTGCGCGACGATCCACCCCGAACTCACCCATGTACTGCCGGAGTTCGCCAAGGGGTTCGCCGCGCAGTACTACGTGGGGCACGGCGCCGAGTTCGCGCGGGGCGCGGAGGGGTTCACCGTGGACGGCAGCGCGGGCTTCGGCCGCCTCGCGGGTCTGGCGGACGCGCAGGACCGCCGCTACTACGCGATCACCGTGAAACCGCAGGTGTTCGTGAACCTGGTGCCCGACCACGTGATCGTCCACCGGATGTTCCCGCTGGCCGTGGACCGCACGGTCGTCGAGTGCGACTGGCTGTACGCGCCGCAGGTCGTGGCGTCCGGTGCCGACGTCTCCCGGTCCGTGGAGCTGTTCCACCGCGTCAACGTGCAGGACTTCGAGGCGTGCGAACGCACCCAACCCGCCATGGATTCACGGGCGTACCGGCACGGCGGGGTGCTGGTTCCCAGCGAACACCACATCCGGGCCTTCCACGAGTGGGTTCTGACCTGTCTGAATCCTCACATGCCTGAAGTGTGAATTCCTGGGTAGCGGCGACCCGGGGCGCCTCGTGATCACGGCGCCCCCGACTCTGCTGCACGGCCGTCGGCCGGGCGGCCGGGGGAACTGAGGAAGTCAAGGAGCGTCATGCCTGAACTGTTCATCGGCGGCCGATGGAGCGCCGCCGTCGACGGGGAGACCCGCGAGATCCGCTGCCCGGCGGACGGCTCGCAGGTCGCCGTGGTCGACGAGGCTGGTCCCAAGGACGCGGCGGCCGCGGTGGCCGCCGCCCGCGAGGCCTTCGACCGGGGCCCCTGGCCCGGGACCCCCGCCGCCCAGCGGGCCGCGCTGCTGCTGCGCGTCGCCGACCTCATCGAGCGTGACGCGGCCGCGCTGGCCCGCGCCGAGTCCCTGGACACCGGCAAGCGGCTGGTCGAGTCCGAGTACGACATGGCGGACATCGCCAACTGCTTCCGCCACTTCGGGCACCTCGTCGCGGCCCAGGAGCCCGGCCGGGTCATCGACACCGGGAACCCGGTGACGGACAGCCGTACCGTCACCGAGCCGGTCGGTGTCTGCGCGCTGATCACTCCGTGGAACTACCCGCTGCTGCAGACCGCGTGGAAGGTCGCGCCGGCCATCGGCGCGGGCAACACCTTCGTCCTCAAGCCCAGCGAGCTGACCCCGCACACCGCGATCATGCTGATGCGGCTGCTCACCGAGGCCGGACTGCCGGACGGCGTCGCCAACCTCGTCCTGGGCACCGGCCCCGCCGCCGGGGCGCCGCTGGTCGAGGACGAGCGCGTGGACCTGGTGTCGTTCACCGGCGGACTGACCACCGGGCGGCGCGTGATGGCGTCGGCTGCGGCCACCGTCAAGCGCACCGCGCTGGAACTCGGCGGCAAGAACCCCAACATCGTCTTCGCCGACGCCGACTTCGAGACGGCCGTCGACTACGCCCTGACCGCCGTGTTCCTGCACTCCGGCCAGGTCTGCTCGGCGGGCGCGCGCCTGCTGGTCGAGGACTCGCTGCACGACCGCTTCGTCGACGAAGTGGTGCGCCGGGCGCAGCTGATCAGGCTCGGCGGCCCCTTCGACGAGCAGGCCCGCACCGGCCCGCTGATCTCGGCGGGCCATCTCGCCAAGGTCGAGGCGTATGTGGCGGCCGGGCTCGCCGAGGGCGCAGTGCTGCGCTGCGGCGGCGCCCGCCCGGACGACCCGGCGCTCGGAGGCGGCAATTACTACCTGCCGACCGTCCTGGACGAGTGCACGGCCGCGATGTCGGTGGTCCGGGACGAGTCGTTCGGTCCGGTGCTGACCGTCGAGCGGTTCCGCGACGAGGACGAGGCCCTGGAGCTCGCCAACGGCACGATCTACGGCCTGGCCGGAGCGGTGTGGACCCGCGACGAGGCCCGCGCGCGCCGCGTCGCGGCCCGGCTGCGCGCGGGCACGGTGTGGATCAACGACTTCCACCCGTACGTCCCGCAGGCCGAGTGGGGCGGGATGAAGCAGTCGGGAACGGGCCGCGAACTCGGTCTCGCCGGGCTCGCCGAGTACCAGGAGACCAAGCACATCTGGCGCAACACCGAGCCGCGCCCGCAGCGATGGTTCGACTGAACGACCGCCGCACCCACCGGTCCGACCGCACGCCGCCCCTGCCCTCCCCGCTGCGCGATCCTGTACGAGGAGTGATCCCCGATGACCGCCACTACTCCCCCGCCCCCCACGCCCTCCCCAGCCCCGGCGAGCGCCGACGCCGATGACGCCGCGCTCGCCGAACTCGGGTACAAGCCGGGGCTCAAGCGCACCCTCGGCAACTTCCACACCTTCGCCGCCGGGATCAGCTACATCTCGATCCTGACCGGCACGTTCCAGATGTTCTACTTCGGCGTCAGCCTCGGCGGCCCGGCCTACTGGTGGTCATGGCCCCTGGTCTTCGTCGGCCAGCTGATGGTCGCGCTCTGCTTCTGCGAGCTGGCCGCCCGCTACCCGGTGGCCGGATCGGTCTACAACTGGGCCAAGAACCTGGGCGGTCCGCACGTGGGCTGGCTGGCCGGCTGGATGATGACACTGGCGAGCATGGTGTCGCTGGCCGCCGTCGCCCTGGCACTCCAGCTGACGCTCCCTCAGATCTCGTCGTGGTTCCAGTTCGTGGGCGACGGCAGCGGGAAGTACGACGCCGCGGCCAACGCGGTCGTCCTGGCCTGCGGGCTGATCCTCTTCACCACCGTGATCAACGCGTTCGGCGTCAAGCTGATGGCCCGCATCAACACCGCCGGCGTCTTCATCGAGCTGGTCGCCGCGGTGATCCTGGTCGTCCTGCTGGCCGCGCACATCACCCGCGGGCCCAGCGCCATCGTGGAGACCCACGGCATCGGCGGCGGCCAGTCGCTCGGCTACTTCGGCGCGTTCCTCACCGCGTCGCTCGCCTCCGCGTACGTCATGTACGGCTTCGACACCGCGTCCTCGCTCGGCGAGGAGGCGGTCGACCCGAGCCGCAACGCGCCGCGCGCGATCCTGCGGGCGCTGATCGCCTCGTTCGTCATCGGCGGCCTCATCCTGCTGTGCGCGCTGCTCGCCACGCCGGACCTGAGCGCGCCCGAACTCTCCGTGGACGGGCTCCAGTACGTGGTCCTGAGCACCCTCGGCGACACCATGGGCCAGGCACTGCTGTGGTGCGTGGTGATCGCGGTCGTGGTGTGCGAGCTCGCCGTGCACACCGCGGGCATCCGGCTGATGTTCGCGATGGCCCGTGACAACAACCTGCCGGGCGGCAGCCGGCTCGCCAAGATCAGCCCGCGCTTCCAGACCCCGATCGCGCCCGCTGTGGTCTGCGGGATCGTCGCCATCGGCATCCTGCTGGTCAACATCAAGCAGCCGCAGATCTTCTCGGTCGTCACCAGCATCGCGATCATCATGATCTACCTGGCGTATCTGCTGGTCACGATGCCCATGCTGGTCCGCAGGCTGCGCGGCACCTGGCAGCCCGCGCCCGGGCGCTTCTCGCTCGGCCGCTTCGGCCTCCCCGTGAACATCGTCGCGGTGCTGTGGGGCCTGGGCATGACCGTCAACCTGCTGTGGCCGCGCGCCGCCGTCTACAACGCGGCGGCCCCGTACCACTGGTACCTGCGCTGGGGCGGCGTGCTGTTCGTCGGCGCCGTCACCGTGGGCGGCTTCGCCTACTACTGGTTCGTCCAGCGCCACCGCACCGGCGTCCTCGCGGACCACGCCGCCGAGAAGCAGGACACCGACCCCACCACCACCGGTACCACCACCGCCGCCGCCGCCGGCTGAAGCAAGGAGCGAGAGAATCATGAACGAGGCCAACACCGGTAGCCACACGGACGAGTTCGACTACGTCGTCGTCGGCGGCGGCACCGCGGGCAACGTTGTCGCGGCCCGGCTCAGCGAGGACCCCTCGGTGACCGTGTGCGTCCTGGAGGCCGGCCCCTCGGACGTCGGCGACGACAACGTGCTGCGCCTGGAGCGCTGGATGGGGCTGCTCGAATCGGGCTACGACTGGGACTACCCGGTCGAGCCGCAGGAGCGCGGCAACAGCATGATGCGCCACGCGCGCGCCAAGGTGCTCGGCGGCTGCTCCTCGCACAACTCCTGCATAGCCTTCTGGGCGCCCGCCGAGGACCTGGACGGCTGGGCGGCCGAGGGCTGTACGGGCTGGGGCGCCGAGGACGTCTTCCCGCTCTACCGGCGCCTGGAGAACAACGACGCGCCCGGCGAGCACCACGGCCGCAGCGGCCCGGTGAAGCTGCGCACCATCAAGGGCGAGGACCCGTGCGGCAGCGCGCTGCTCGACGCGTGCGCCCAGTCGGGCATCCCCACCACGCCCTTCAACACCGGCCGTACGGTCGTCAGAGGCGCCAACTGGTTCCAGATCAACTCGGACGAGAACAACATCCGCCAGTCGTCCTCGGTCGCGTATCTGCATCCGATCATCGGCAAGCGGCCCAATCTGACCGTACGGACGGGGATCCGGGCCAAGCGGCTGGTGATCGGCGGGGACCGGCGCTGCACCGGGGTCGAGTACCTGGACCCGGACCTGGTGCACACCCGTACCGTCTCCGCGCGGCGCGAGGTCGTCGTCAGCTGCGGCTCCATCGACACACCGAAGCTGCTGATGCTCTCCGGGATCGGCCCCGCCGACCATCTGCGCGAGGTGGGCGTCGAGACGCTGGTGCACTCCCCCGGCGTCGGCGAGAACCTCCAGGACCACCCCGAGGGCGTCATCATGTGGGACGCCAAGCGGCCGATGCCGACCCGCTCCAACCAGTGGTGGGAGATCGGGATCTTCGCGGACACGGAGCCGGGCCTGGACCGGCCGGACCTGATGTTCCACTACGGCTCGGTGCCGTTCGACATGAACACCGCCCGGCACGGCTACCCGAGCAGCGAGAACGCGTTCTGTCTGACGCCCAACGTCACGCACGCCAAGTCGCGCGGCACGGTGCGGCTGCGCACCCGCGACTACCGGGACAAGCCGATGGTCGACCCGCGCTACTTCACCCATGAGCACGATGTGCGGGTGATGACGTACGGGCTGAGGCTGGCCCGGGAGATCGCCGCGCAGCCCGCGCTGGCGGACTGGACGGGCGCGGAGCTGGCGCCCGGGCCCGACGTCCGCACCGACGACGAGCTGTTCGAGTACATCCGCACCACGCACAACACCGTCTACCACCCGGCGTGCACGGTGAAGATGGGCGCCGACGACGACGCGATGGCACCGCTCGACGCCCGTCTGCGCGTCAAGGGCATCCGCGGACTGCGCGTCGCCGACGGCTCGGTGATGCCTGAGCTGGTCACCGTCAACCCGTGCATCACGACGATGATGATCGGCGAGAAGTGCGCGGACATGATGAAGGCGGACGCGCGCGTCTGAGCAGGGTGCCGGTGAGTTCCCCGCGCCCCGAAAGGGGCGCGGGGAACTGCGCGACCAGCCACCGGCGGCCCGCAGGCGACCGCCAACGCATCCCCGGAGCGTCTACGCCGGCTTCTTGAACATCCTGGTTGCCGTGATCTCCCCGTGCACCGACCCGTCAGGGTCGACCGGCAGGCCCGGCCGCAGATGCTCCTCGACGCTGATGTACTTCAGCCCCGCCCGCAGGTCCGCGTCATTGCGCAACCGGATGACCAGCGGGAACTCCGCGAGCGCCGTCGTGTCGAACAGGCCCGTCGTGTACAGGAGCTGGACGCCGAGCGCGTCGGAGACGGCCCTCTGGAGCTCAAGCAGATACGTGGCGTTGGCCCGGCCGATCGGGTTGTCCAGGAACAGCGTGCCCGCGTGGCGGTGCTTGTCGCGGCCCCGGTCGTTGCTCCGCAGCGCGGCCATAGTGCAGTACAGCGCGATCGCGGCGGTGAGCAGCTGCCCGCCGGAGAACACGTCGCCCATCTGTCCGACCGGGACGCGCTCGGCGCGCAGCACCGCGTCCGGCTTGAGGATCTCCACGGCGATGCCGCGCGGCTCCAGGGCCGCCTGAACTCCCCGCAGCAGCAAGGACATTCCGTCCCTGCGCATGTCGGAGTTCTTCTTCACGGCCGCGCGCGTCGCCTCGTCGATGACCTCGCCGAGCCGCTCGGTGAGCGTCGCCTGGTCGGGCTCCTCGAAGCGGATCCGCAGGAACTCCTGCCCCGACCACTCACCGAGCCCCTCCGGCAGCTGCGAGAGCCGCTGGGCCGAGCGCAGCGTGGTCAGCGCCGACTCGACGAGCCCGCGCAGCCGGTCCACGATCGAGTCCCGGTTGCGCTCCAGCTGCTCCAGCTCGTCGGTGAGGACCCGCAGCCGGGGCGCGAACGCCACCGCCCACGACGCCGCGTGCTCGGGCAGCGCGGCGGCGGGCAGCTCCCGGATCTGCTGGCGGGCGGGGGTGCGCACCTGCTCGTACCGGGTCGCGTTGGCGTGCCGGACCAGGATGTCCGAGGCCTCCCGGACGGCGGCCTCGGCGGCCGACAGGTCGCCCGCGCAGCCGCGCAGCGAACGCCGGGCCTCGGCGGCCGACTGCCGGGCCTCGGCCAGATCGCCGGGGAACGGCTCGGGCGTCTGCTCGTCCTCCTCCTGCTGGTGGTCGCGGAGCAGGTCGCGCAGGAGCGCGGCCGTCTCGTCGAAGCCTCCGGCCCCGTCCTCGGCGGCCCGGTGGGCCTGCAGGAGCTCGGCGTGCGCGGCGCGCGAGGTCTCCAGCTCGGCGGTGCGGGCGGCCAGTTCGGCGGTGGCGGTGCGCAGCAGGGCCTGCGCCTGCTCGGCGTCGCCGGGCACCTGCTCCTCGGGCAGCTCGGTGTGCGCCTCGCCGTCCTCGGGGGCCAGCCGCTCGGCCTCGCCGCGCAGCCGGCCGAGCTGCTCGCTCGCCGCCGACGCCCTGGTCTCCAGGAGCTGTACGAGGGATTCGGCGCGGGCCGCGGCGGCCTGCCGGGACGGGCCGTCGGCGCCGTCGGTGCCCTCCAGGAGCTGGGCGGCGCGGGTGCGGACCTTGTTGGTGAGCCGGTTCAGCTCGGTGAGCGCGGCGCTCTCGTCGCTCTCCGCACGCGCCTGCTCGGCGCGCAGATCGGCGCCGACGCCGACCTTCTCGTACAGCTGCGAGGCGGCCCGGTAGGCCTCGCGCAGGGCGGGCAGCGCGGCCTTGGGGGCGGCGGCGTCCGGCTCCGGCAGGTTCTCCGGCGCGCCCGCGATCTCGGCGCGCTCGGCGCGCAGCGCGCGGGCGGTTCGGTGGGCGTCGTCGGCGGCGCGCTGGGTGGCGCGCCGGTCCTCGTCCGCGGCCCGGGCGCGCTCCAGGAGGGACTGGGCGCGGGCCTCGGACTCCGCGGCCTCGTCCACGAGTTCGCGCAGGGTGCTCTGCCAGCCCGCGCGCTCGCGCAGCCGGAACGCGAGCCCGGCCAGCGCGTCGGCGGCGCGGCGGGCGCGCTGGGCGGACTCCTGGCGCTCGTCGCGGACCCGGGACGCCTCGGCGGCGGCCTCGTCGGCCTCCGCCCGTTCCGTACGGGCCTCGGTCAGCTCCTCGACGGCGGCGCGGGCGGCTTCGCGCGCGTCCCGCGCGGCCGTGGCGAGCTCGTCGAGCATCCCGGGCGGGCAGTCGGCGCGCCAGGAGCCCAGCCGCGCGGCGAGTCCCCGGTCGCCCGCGAGGCGCGCGGCCAGGGCGCGGATCTCCTCGTCGCGGGCGGCGGCGCGGGTGCGCAGCGCCTGCCGCTCCTCGTCGGCGGCGTGCTCGTCGTGCATGGCCGGGTTCGGCGGGACGAGGAACACATCGCTCTCGCCCGCGCCCTGCCGGGGCACCGGCGCGAGCAGCGCGGCGGCGGTGCCGACGGCCACCGCGGACCGGGGCAGCAGCGCGGCGCCTGCCAGCACCTCGCGGGCCCTGACGTGCGAGGCGGGGTCGGTGATCACCACGCCGTCGACCAGCTCGGGCCGGGCCGCGAGCACCGAGGCGTGGTCGGCGGGGTCCACGGCCTGGGCCAGGTAGCGCCAGCCGGGCAGGGCCGGGATGCCGTGCTCGCCCAGGTACTCGACGGTGGCGAGGACGTCGGGGCCCGGCGGCAGCAGTCCGCCGTCGCCGAGCGCGCCGAGGATACGGGCGTCGTCGGCGGCGCCGGTCCGCAGCTCGAAGAGGTGCCGCTCGGCGGAGGCGATGCCCTGGTCGAGGAGCTGACGCAGCTCGTCGGCCTGGCGGTCCAGCTCCTCGGCGGTCAGCGGGGTGTCCGCGCCGTCCGTACCGAACGCGGCGGGGGTGCCGCGCACCGCCGCGTGGACGGCCTCCGCCGCGTACATCGTCGCGCTGCGCGGCAGCGGGACCCCGGCCGCCGGGGCGGACGGGAGGCCGAGGAGCTCCGCGAGGCGCTCGTCGGCGGCGATCGACTCGGCGGCGCGGCGCTCCGCGTCGTACGCGTTCCCGGCCGCCTCGGCCGCGTCCTGGGCGCGGGCCGCGGCCAGTTCGGCGCGCGCCTGCTCGGCGGCGGCCTCGCGGGCGCGGTCGGCGGTGGCGCGGGCGCTCTCGCGGGCCGTGTCCCAGGCGGCGACCGCCGTCTTCTCGGCGTCGCTCGCGGCGAGCGCGGCCCTGGCCGGGTCGGCGTCCGGGGCGCTGTCGTCCAGCCAGCCCGCCCGCACCGCCTCGGCGGTCTCCTGCTCGACCTCGGCCAGACGCTGGCGCAGATGCCCGGCCTCGCTGCGGGCGCGCTGCGCCTCGGTGGCGGCGGCCGTGGCGTCGCGGTGGGCCGCCTCGCTCGCCTCCTGGAGCGCGGCGGACCGCTCCTCCTCCTCTGCCGCGACCCGCTCGCCGTCCTCGGCGGCGGTGTGCAGCGCCCGTACGAGATCGGCGGCGGCGGTGGCGCGGGCGGCGAGCGCGGGCGCGGCGTCCCGCTCGGCCTCGCGGATCGCGACGGCCACGCGCGCGGAGCGGTCGGCCGCGGCCCTGTGCCGCAGCACCGCCTCGGCAGCCTGCCACGCGGAGTGCAGCGTCCGGGCGTCGGCCAGCTCGCGGCGCTGGGCGGCGGCGGCCTTCTCGGCGACGGCGAGCGCCAGCGAGGCGTGGCGGTAGGCGAGTTCGGAGGTGATCAGGGCGCTGCGGCCGCGCGCCTGCTCGGCCTCGGTGACGGTGTGCGCGGCGGCGGTGACCCGGCCCGCCAGGTCGGTGGCGCGCCCGCGCTCCTGGCCCGCGCGCGCGGAGAGCCTGCGCGCGAGCGTACGCGTACGGCGCTCGGCCCCGGCGTGGATGTCGCGCGCACGGGAGCGGGCCTCTGCGGCCTCGACGATCCGGTTGAGCAGGTCCACCGAACCCGCGGTGAAGTCGCGCTCCGCGATCAGTTCGGCGCGGCGGCCCAGCTTGTTGCCGAAGCCGCCGACCAGGTCCGCGAGGCCGTCGGTGTCCCGGGTGTCGGTGACGGCGCGCAGCAGCAGGTCGGTGAAGTCGGAGTCCTTCTTGACCGCGAAGAGACCGGCCGCCTCGCCCTCGTCGGCGTTCATCTCGCGCTGGTAGCGGAAGAGTTCGGGGTCCAGGCCGAGGTCGCCCAGGTGCTCGTTCCAGCGGTCGTGGATCTCCTCCCAGACCACGTCGAGGTGCGGATACGCCTTCCCAGCCTCGGTGACCGCGTCGCGGAAGCCCTTCATGGTGCGGCGCCTGCCCTGGGCGCCGGAGGCGCCCTCGGCGGCCGGGCGGACCGCGCTGGACTCGGCGACCGGCAGCGAGTCGAGGCTGAGGCCGGGGCCGGGCCGGAACGAGTACCAGGCCTCGGCGAACTTCCTCGGGTCGTTGGAGACCTGCCGCCCGCGCCACTCGCTCACCTTGCCGACCACGACCAGCTCGCCGGTGAGGGTGTGCTGCCACTCCAGGGCGACGTGGCCGCAGTCGTCGGCGAGCAGGAACTTGCGCAGCACGCCGGAGCTGGCGCCGCCGAGGGTGTTGCGGTGGCCGGGCAGCATCACCGAGAAGATCAGCTTGAGCAGGACGGACTTGCCGCCGCCGTTCTCCAGGAAGAGCACGCCGGCGGGGGCGGGGCGGCGCGGCGGGCCGACCGGCTCGTCCTCGAAGAACTCCGCCTGGGTGGGCGCCGGGTGGGGCACGGGCGCGCCCACGCCGCGCAGGTCCAGCACGGTGTCGGCGTAACGCGCACCGGCGGGACCGATGGAGTAGAGGCGGACCCGGGACAGCTCGTACATGGCGGACTCTCGTAGATGTGGCGGGGGTGAGGGTGTTCTGGTGCGGGGTGTTCTCTTGCAGGGGTCAGGCGTGGAACGGGAGCCCGGCGTCGGCGGCGAGGTCGAGGTCGTCGCCGTCGGGGGGCGGCAGCAGGGTCGCGCTGCCGTCGCTCACCGCGACGACCCCGAGCTCCAGGAGCTCGGTGAGCGCGGCCGTGCCGGCCATGTCGCGGACCTGGAGCTGGTAGCGGGCGGTGGTGCGGTACGCGCCGCCCGCGTCGTCGCCGGTCCGCTGGAGGAAGCCGGACTCGGTGAGGAACGCGACGGCCTTGGCCACGATGCCTGTGGTGGATCCGGCGAGACGGCGGGCGTCCTTGGTGGCGCCGGTCGAGCTGCGCCGGGCGTAGATGCGCCAGGCGGCCTCCAGGCCGGGGGCGCCGGTCTCGGGGTCGGTGTTCTCGCCCTGCTCGGCGGCGCGCTCCTCCAGGCGGCGGCAGGCCTGGCGTACGAACGCGTCGACGCCGTTGACCGTGATCCGCCCGATGTAGCCGTCGTCGGCGAGGTCCTCGGGGCGGGGGAAGGCCATCGCGGCGACGGCGAGGTGCGCGAGGCCGTGCAGGAAGCGGTCCGCGGCGTCGGTGGCGGCGCGGCGGGCGTAGTCGCCCATGCGGACGGCGAAGACGGAGTCCTCGGCGGCCGTCACGGCCATGCCGGCGCGGGGCGAGACCTCCAGGACGACGAGCCCGAGGCCCGCGGCGACGGCGTCCGCGAGTCTGGCGAACGCGGGGTCCTCGCGGTGGCGGCGGAGCAGTTCCGCGTACTCCGCGTCACGGGCGGGGAGCAGTTTGGGCTGGAGCCCGAAGGCGACGAGGCGGGCGGCGTCGGCGGCGTCACCGGGGGTGATCCGCTGCTCGCCCCCCTCGCGGGGCACGTCGCCGACACCGTCGCCGGCCTCGGGCTCACGCTCGGGGTGGTGGTCGGTCACGGGGGCTCCTTGGGGGGTGGTGTGCGGTGCGGTGTTCTGCGGTGCGGGTGGTCGGCGCCTGCGGCGGGCCTGTCCCCCGCCCCGCCCGTTCCCTTGAGCCCTGGGCGGGCGGGCCGGGTGGGGGTGAGGCTCGCTGCCCGGGGCTTCGCCGCCCTGTTTTTCTGCGGGCCCGGTGGGGGCTGGTCGCGCCGTTCCTCTCGCCCCTGAAGGCAGGCAGAAAGGGGCCGGGCCACGTTTTCAGCCCCTCCGGCGTTTGAGGAGCCGGGGCGGTGAGCGAAGCTCCCGCCCCTAAGGGGCGCGGGGAACTGCGCGACCAGCCACAGATGGCCCGCAGGCGAACGGAGGCCGGGGCGCAGCCCCGAAGCGGGGCGGGGCCATCACGCCGCCTCCCGGGCCGCCGCCATCCCCGCCGCGTCCAGCCGGGCCGTCCCCACGATCAGGTCCGCCCCGCCGAACTCCGGGTCCTCCAGCCGCGTCCCGTCGTCGACGGCGAACAGCAGCCGCTCCTCGCCCTGCCGGTACGCCGTACCGACCGGCGGGCTCGCCGCGTGCACCGCGAGCAGTGCGACCAGGTACGGCAGCTCCGGGTCCAGCCCGCGCGCCTCGGCGAGCAGACCGGACAGCCGGCGCGGCGCGTCGTACTCCAGGTCGAGCAGCTCCATCGCCGCCGCCAGCTGCTCCTCGCTGAAGCGGCTGTCGTCGGGCGTGGCGATCAGATCGGGCTCGGGCATCTCCGCGCCGAGGTGCTCCCGCTCTATCGGGGGCGTGAGCAGTATGTCGACGAGGTCGGCCACCCGCACCGACACCGGCGTCCGCAGCCCCGTCCCGCGCGCGAAGAACGCGTCCGTCACCCGTGTCGCGTCCTCGACCGGCAGCGGCAGCAGTGGCGCGACCAGCTGCCCGTACAGGTCGAGGCCGGTCCGGGCGGCCGGGCGCGCGAACGCCTGGCGGTCCTGCTCGGCGCGGAACAGCGGCCCGGCCTCCAGGAGGCGCGACTGCAGCTGGGTGTGGCGCCGGATGCAGTCCTTGACGATGTCGACGAGCTCGGCGGCCCGCCGCTTGTGCTCGGGCTCCTCCGCCTCGTCCCGGGCCTTGCGGATGTTGGTCAGGATCGCGTTCTCGTGCCGGTAGCGGTCCGCCACGTGGTCGAGCGCCTCCGCGATCATGTCCGGGACCGCGTTCAGCCAGTCGACCGCGCGTACGTTGCGCCGGGTCGCCTCCAGGGTGCGGCGCAGGGTCTCCGCGTACTGCACGGTCCGGTAGCGCGCCTGCTCGGCGGCGAGCTGGGCGTCGGCCAGCCTGCCCCGGCTGATCAGCACCTCCAGCTTCACCTCGGCGGCGATCTGGGCGCTGGTGACATCCGTGTCGAGCGCGCCCACCAGCACGTTCACGGCCTCGTCCGTCGTACGGAGGTAGACGCTGCCCCCGTACCCCGGGACCTCTTCGATCAGCTTGAAGTCGTAGTCCCGGCGCACATAGACGCCGTCCGGGCTGAACGTCCCGTACACCGCGCGGAAGCCGCGGTCCACGCTGCCGACGTTGATCAGGTTCTCCAGGACCCAGCGGGCCACCCGCTCGTGCTCGGTGGCGGGGCGGCCCGGCGCCTGCGCGGCGACCCGCGGGATCAGCCTGGCCACTATCTGCTCGTGGTCGGCGCCCGTGTCGAAGTCCATGTTCAGCGTGACGAGGTCGATCGAGGCGAGGGCGACCTCCGCCATCGCGTAGACCGAGTACTCGCCCGCGAGGTTCGCCTTGCGCACGTCCAGGTCGTGCAGCGGGGCGGTGCAGGCGAGCGCGCGCAGCCTGCGCGCCAGCCCCTCGTCGGCGGCCGGGCCCGGTGCCGGGCGCGGCGCCGCGCTGAGCTGGGGCGGAACGGGTTCCGTCGAGGCAGGCGAAGTCACGCTGCACAGATTAGGTCCTCGCACTGACAACGGTCGAAACGGCGCAGATACGACCGCCCGGCCGCCGCCCCCGCCGGCTAATCGCCGGCCGCCACCAGCCCGGCGTACGCCTCCACCAACTGCCTCCGGGAGTCGTCGAGATAGTCGGCGAGCAGCCGGACCGCCCCGCTCCGCTCGCCCGACCGCAGCGCTTCCAGAATCTCCCGGTTCCGTATGAGATAGGGCTGATGGAGCCGTTTCGGGTCGTCCACCACATGGAAGGCGAGCCGCAGTTCGGCCAGGACACCGCGCATCAGCTCGTCCGTGCGCGCGCTGCCCGCGAGGCCGACGAGCTCCCGGTGGAAGTGGATGTTGGCGGTGGAGACGCCCTTCCAGTCGTGCCGACGGGCCGCCCGCTCCCCGCCCGCCACCGCCGCGTCCAGCGTCTCCAGCGCGTACGGGGGCCTGCCGAGGCCCTGGACGACGGCGCACTCGACCAGGCGTCTGGTCCGGTAGATGTCCTCGACGTCCTCGACCGCCAGGATCCGCACGAACACCCCGCGGTTGAGCTCGTGGACCAGCAGCCGCTCGTGGCTCAGCAGCCGGAACGCCTCGCGCAGCGTGTTGCGCGAGACCCCGAGCGCCTTGCCGATGCCGTCCTCCGCGAGGCGTTCGCCCGGCGGGAAGTAGCCCTCGGCGATGCGGCCGCGCAGGATGTCCGCGACCCGCTCGGCCGTACTGGTGCGGCCGAGCAGCGGGCGGTCGTCCGCCAGCCCGCCGACCTCGGACTCCGTCGTTCCCACGGCTTCCTCACTCCCCCGCCGGGCTCCCGGCGACGCACGGCTTCCATCGTAGAAGGACGGAAAGGGAGCGGGGGACGGAAGAACGTTCCGACACGACTCTTGTCGGATTGTTCAACGATCCTCTAACTTGGGCGTCATCGCACAGCCACACCCCCACCCCACGCGCACGCTCCCCCTGCGAGGTGCAGATGAGCACGACCAAGGCACAGCAGAAAGAGGGCGAACTCCCCGGCAGCGGCGGCCCGTTCGGGTGGCTGCGGGCCCTCGGTCCGCGCGGCCGCCGCGCCTTCGGCGGCGCGTTCGGCGGCTACGCCCTCGACTCCTACGACTACTTCACGCTGCCGCTGAGCATGGTCGCGATCGGCGCGTACTTCGGCCTCGACCACGGCCAGACCGGCCTGCTCACCACGGTGACCCTGGTGGTCTCGGCGGTCGGCGGCGCGCTCGCCGGGATCCTGGCCGACCGCATCGGCCGGGTGAAGGCGCTGATGATCACGGTGATCACCTACGCGGTGTTCACCGTGGCCTGCGGCTTCGCGCCCACGTACGAGACGCTGATGGTCTGCCGCGCCCTTCAGGGCTTCGGCTTCGGCGGCGAGTGGGCGGTCGGCGCGATCCTGGTCGCCGAGTACGCCTCGGCCAAGGAGCGCGGCCGGACCCTCGGCGCCGTGCAGAGCGCCTGGGCGGCGGGCTGGGCGCTGGCCGTCGTCGTCTACACGCTGGTCTTCCACTATGTGGACGCGGACACCGCCTGGCGCGTGATGTTCTGGACGGGCGCGCTGCCCGCCCTCCTGGTGATCTACATCCGGCGCAACGTCAGCGACGCCCCGGAGGCAGCCGAGCGGCGCGCGGCCAGCTCGGGGCGCGGCTCCTTCGCCGCGATCTTCAAGAAGGACCTGCTGCGCTCCACGTTCTTCGCGACGCTGCTCTCCACCGGTGTCCAGGGCGGCTACTACACGCTCGCCACCTGGGTGCCGACCTACCTCAAGACCGACCGCGGGCTCACCGTCGTCGGCACCGGCGGCTATCTGACGTTCCTGATCTCCGGCGCCTTCCTCGGCTATCTCACCGGCGGAGTGCTCAGCGACCGGCTCGGCCGCAAGCGGAACATCCAGCTCTTCGCCGTCCTGTCCGCGCTCTGCATCCTGGTGTACACGCACATCCCGTCCGGCGCGAACACCCTGCTGCTCGTCCTCGGCTTCCCGCTGGGCTTCTGCATGTCCGCGATCTTCAGCGGGTTCGGCTCGTTCCTGAGCGAGCTCTATCCGACGGCGGTACGCGGGACGGGCCAGGGCTTCACGTACAACAGCGGCCGGGCCGTCGGTGCCTTCCTGCCCACTTTCGTGGGCTACCTCTCCGACAGCTGGGGCGTGGGCGGCGCGCTGGCCCTCGGCGCGATCGGCTACGCGCTGGCCTTCGTGGCCCTGTTCGGACTGCCCGAGACACGTGGACGGGAACTGACGTGACCCCGGTCATCGACCTCAACGCCGACCTGGGCGAGGGCTTCGGCCGCTGGCGGCTGACCGACGACGAGCAGCTGCTGTCCGTCGTCACCAGCGCCAATGTGGCCTGCGGCTTCCACGCGGGCGACGCGGCCACCATGCGGCGCGTGTGCGCGACGGCGGCCGAGCGCGGGGTGCGGATCGGCGCCCAGGTCTCCTACCGCGATCTGGCCGGGTTCGGACGGCGGGCCATGGACGTCCCGCCGAACGAGCTCGCGGCCGAGGTCGCCTACCAGATAGGCGCGTTGGAGGTCTTCGCCCGGGCCGCGGGCAGCCGGGTCGCCTACGTCAAGCCGCACGGCGCGCTCTACAACCGGGTCGTCCACGACGAGGAGCAGGCGGCGGCCGTCGTCGAAGGGGTGTGCCTGGCGGGCGGCGCGCTGCCGGTGCTCGGGCTGCCCGGCTCCCGGCTGCTGGCGCGGGCCGAGAAGGCCGGACTGCCCGTCGTCACCGAGGCGTTCGCGGACCGCGCCTACACCGCGCGCGGCACGCTCGTCCCGCGCGGCGAGAGCGGCGCGGTCGTGGCCGATCCGGACGCGGTCGTCGAGCGGTCGCTCGCCCTGGCCAGGACCGGGGCCGTGGTCGCCGCTACCGGCGAGAGCGTCGACGTACGCGCGCGTTCGCTCTGTCTGCACGGCGACACCCCCGGCGCCGCCGCCCTCGCCCACCGGGTGCGGCAGGCCCTGGAGGGTGCGGGCGTGCGGGTGGAGGCGTTCGCGTGAGACGTGCCCTGCCGATGCGGACGCTGGCGGTCGGCGACCGCGCGCTCCTCGTCGAGCTGGACAGCGGCGAGGACGCCGAGGCCCTCCACGCCGAGCTGCTGCGCCGCCGCGCCGCCGGAAGCCTGCCGCCCGTACGGGAGATCGTCCCGGCGGCCCGTACGGTCCTGCTCGACGGTCTGGACGATCCGGCGCGCCTCGCGACGCTGCTGCCCGGCTGGGAGGTCGCGCCGCCGCGCACGGACGTGGGCACGGCGGTGGAGATCCCGGTCCGCTACGACGGCCCCGACCTGGCCGAGGTCGCGGCGGTGTGGGACGTCTCGCCCGAGGCGGCGGCGCGGATCCACTGCGCGGCCGAATTCCGGGTGGCCTTCTGCGGGTTCGCACCCGGCTTCGGCTATCTGACCGGGCTGCCCGAGCGGTACGGGGTGCCCCGCCGGACCACCCCGAGGACCTCGGTCCCCGCCGGGTCGGTCGCCCTGGCGGGCCCGTACACCGGCGTCTATCCGCGCTCGTCGCCGGGCGGCTGGCAGCTCGTCGGCACCACGGACGCCGTGCTGTGGGACGCGGACCGGGAACCCGCCGCACTCCTCGCACCGGGCACCCGGGTGCGCTTCGTCCCCCGGGGCGGGGCATGACGGACCGGGCCTTCTGCGTGGTGCGGGCCGGCGCGCTCACCACCGTCCAGGACGAGGGGCGCCCCGGCCACGCCCACCTCGGCGTGCCGCGCTCGGGGGCGCTCGACCTGCCCGCGAGCCGCCTCGCCAACCGGCTGGTGGGGAATCCGCCGTGCGCCGCCGTCCTGGAGACGACGCTGAACGGGTGCGCGGTGCGCCCGCGCCGGGCCGTCACCGTCGCGGTGACGGGGGCGCCCTGCCCGGTGGCCGTCGACGGGCGCCCGGCGGCGTGGGGCGTGCCGGTGCGGGTGCCCGCGGGGACCGTCCTGGAGGTCGGCGCCGCCGTACGCGGAGTGCGCTCCTATACGGCGTTCGCCGGGGGGATCGCCGTCGAGCCGGTCCTCGGCAGCCGCTCCACCGATCTGCTCTCGGGGCTCGGCCCGGCGCCGCTCGCGGACGGCGCCGTACTGCCCCTGGGGCATCCGGCCGAGCACTACGCGCGCGTGGACGCTGCCCCCGCGCCGGGGCCGCCGCGGGAGTTGGTGCTGCGGATGCTGCCGGGGCCGCGCTCCGACTGGTTCACGGAGAATGCTTTCGCCGCCCTCGCCACCGGCCGCTACCGGGTCTCCGCCGCGAGCAACCGCATCGGCCTGCGCACCGAGGGCCCGGCGCTCGAACGGGCCGTTCACGGCGAGCTGCCCAGCGAGGGCATGGTGTGGGGCGCGGTCCAAGTGCCGCCTGACGGGCGCCCGGTGGTGTTCCTGGCCGACCATCCGACCACCGGCGGGTATCCGGTGGTGGGCGTGGTCGCCGGGGCGGATCTGGCCGCCGCCGCACAGGCCGCGCCCGGCACACCGCTGCGGTTCGTGCCCGTACGACGGGGCCCCGCTTCCGTACGGAGGCGTCAGGAGCGGGGGCGTCAGGAGCCGTAGCCGCCGCCTCCGGGCGTGCGGACGACCAGGACGTCCCCAGGGCCCACCTCGACCGTGTCCACACCGCCCAGCGGCTCGCTGCGGCCGTCCGCGCGCTCCACCAGGTTCGCGCCGAGCCCGCCGGGCGCGCCGCCCGCCATGCCGTACGGCGGGACGCGCCGGTGGCCGGTCAGCAGGGCGACCGTCATCGGCTCCAGGAAGCGGATCCGGCGCTCGACCCCGCATCCGCCCGTCCACCGGCCCCGCCCGCCGCTGCCCTCGCGTACGGCGAAGGCGTCCACGCGCACCGGATAGCGCCACTCCAGCACCTCGGGGTCGGTGAGGCGCGAGTTGGTCATGTGGGTCTGCACGGCGTCCGCGCCGTCGAATCCGTCTCCCGCGCCCGATCCGCTGGCCACCGTCTCGTAGTACTGCACCCGGTCGTTGCCGAAGGTCACGTTGTTCATCGTGCCCGAGCCCTCGGCCTGGATCCCGAGGGCCGCGTAGAGCGCGCCGGTGACGGCCTGCGAGGTCTCGACGTTTCCGGCGACGGTCGCGGCCGGGTGCTCCGGCGCCAGCATCGAGCCCGGCGGCACCCGTACCTCCAGCGGCTTGAGACAGCCGCTGTTGAGCGGGATGTCGTCGTCCACCAGCGTCCGGAAGACGTAGAGGACGGCCGCCATCACCACCGACCTCGGCGCGTTGAAGTTGCCCGGCTGCTGCGGCGAGGTGCCGGCGAAGTCCAGTACGGCGCTGCGGCTCTCGCGGTCCACGGTGACCGCGACCCGGATGACGGCGCCGCCGTCGGTCTCGTACGTGTACGAGCCGTCGCTCAGCCCCGCCACGATCCGCCGCACGGACTCCTCGGCGTTGGCCTGCACATGACCCATGTACGCCTGGACGACGTCGAGCCCGAACTCGTCGGTCATGCGCCGCAGTTCGGCGATGCCCTTCTCGTTGGCGGCGATCTGGGCGCGCAGATCCGCGAGGTTCGTGTCGGGGTCGCGCGAGGGGTGGACGGCGCCGGTCAGCAGCCCCCGCGTCTCCGTCTCGCGCAGCCGTCCGTCCCGGACAAGGAGCCAGTTGTCGAAGAGCACGCCCTCCTCCTCGATGGTGCGGCTGAAAGCGGGCATGGAGCCCGGGGTGATGCCGCCGATCTCGGCGTGATGGCCGCGCGAGGCGACCAGGAACCGCAGCTCCTCGCCGTCGAACACCGGGGTCACCACGGTGATGTCGGGCAGATGGGTGCCGCCGTGGTACGGGTCGTTGATGGCGTAGACGTCGCCGGGCCGCATGGCGCCCGCGTTGCGGTGCAGCACCTCCTTGATGGACTCGCCCATCGAGCCCAAGTGCACGGGGATGTGCGGGGCGTTGGCGATCAGGTTGCCCTCGGCGTCGAAGAGCGCGCAGGAGAAGTCGAGGCGTTCCTTGATGTTGACGGAGTGGGCGGTGTTCTCCAGGCGTACGCCCATCTGCTCGGCGATCGCCATGAAGAGGTTGTTGAAGACCTCCAGCATCACCGGGTCGACGTCCGTGCCGACGGCGGAGCGGCCGGGGCGGGGGCGCACCCGGGTGAGCAGCAGATGCCCCAGGGCACCGGCGGCGGCCTGCCAGCCCTCGTCCACCACGGTGGTGGCGTCGGCCTCGGCGACGATCGCGGGCCCGGCCACCGTGTCCCCCGGGCGCAGGGTGGCGCGCCGGTGCAGCGGGACGTCCCGGCGCTCGCCCGCCACGAACATGCCCACGGTGGCGGAGGGGCCGCTCGCGCCCTCGCGCGCGTACTCCTCGACCTCGGGGGTGGCGTGCGGTCCGGCGGCGCCGACGGCCTCCACCGACACCGCCTCCACGACCAGAGGCTTGTCCATGGTGAAGGCGTACCGCGCGCGGTGTTCGCCCTCGAACGCCTCCTTCATGGCGTCCGCCGTGTCCAGGGCCACCGGCAGGCTCGCGTCCGTACCGGCGTAGCGGAGCAGCACGCGCGCGTGGGTGGTGATCGCCTCGTCCGCGACGCTGTCGGCGTGCAGTTCGCCACGCGTGCGTGCCGCGAGTGCGTCGCACAGCTCGCGCACCCGCCCGACGGAGTCCTCGTCGAGCTCCGCCTCGACGGACCGCTCGCGCATCGCGGTCGCGTCGGCGAGGCCGATGCCGTAGGCGGAGAGGACTCCGGCCAGCGGCGGTACGACCACCGTGTCGATGCCGAGCGCGTCCGCGACCGCGCAGGCGTGCTGGCCGCCCGCGCCGCCGAAACTGGTCAGGGCGTAGCGGGTGACGTCGTGGCCGCGCTGCACGGAGATCTTCTTGACCGCGTTCGCCATGTTGAGCACGGCGATCTCCAGGAATCCGGCGGCGACCTCCTCGGGGGTGCGGCCGCCGGTGCGGGCGGCCAGCGCGGCGAACCCCTCCCGTACCACCCCGGCGTCCAGCGGCAGTTCGCCACTGGGGCCGAACACCGCCGGGAAGTGGGCGGGCTGGATCCTGCCGAGCATCACATTGGCGTCGGTGACGGTGAGCGGGCCGCCGCGCCGGTAGCAGGCCGGGCCCGGGACCGCGCCCGCCGAGTCGGGGCCGACCCGGTAGCGCTGTCCGTCGAAGTGGAGCACCGAGCCGCCGCCCGCCGCCACGGTGTGGATGTTCATCATCGGGGCGCGCATCCGCACCCCGGCGACCTGGGTGGCGAAGTCCCGCTCGAAGGCGCCCGCGTAGTGCGAGACGTCGGTCGAGGTGCCGCCCATGTCGAAGCCGATCACGCGCGCGTAGCCGGCCCGTCCGGAGGTGCGGGCCATGCCGACCACGCCGCCGGCGGGTCCGGAGAGCACCGCGTCCTTGCCCCGGAAGTGCGCCGCCTCCCGCAGGCCGCCGTTGGACTGCATGAACATCAGCCGTACGCCGTCGAGTTCCTTGGCGACCTCGTCGACGTAACGGCGCAGGATCGGCGAGAGGTAGGCGTCCACCACGGTGGTGTCGCCGCGCGGCACCAGCTTGATGAGCGGGCTCACCTCGTGCGAGCAGCTGACCTGGGTGAAGCCGAGCGCGCGGGCGGCCTCGGCGACGGCCAGCTCGTGGTCCGGGTAGCGGTAGCCGTGCATCAGGACGACGGCGGCGCTGCGCAGTCCCTCCGCCCGGGCGGCCCGCAGCCCCTCGGTGACACCCGCGAGGTCGAGCGGGCGGACGGTGGCGCCGTGCGCGTCGACCCGCTCGGCGACCTCGACGACCCGCGCGTACACCGCCTCCGGCAGCACGATGTGCCGGTCGAACAGCCGCGGCCGGTTCTGGTACGCGATCCGCAGGGCGTCCCGGAAGCCCTCGGTGACGACCAGGACGGTCGGCTCACCCCGCCGTTCCAGCAGGGCGTTGGTGGCGACGGTGGTGCCCATCTTGACGACGGAGATCCGGTCGGCCGGGACCGGCTCGTCGGGCCCGAGGCCGAGCAGCAGCCGGATCCCGGCCACCGCGGCGTCGCGGTCGCGCTCCGGGTCGTGGGAGAGGAGCTTGCGGCTGACCAGGCGCCCGTCGGGCCGTCTGCCCACCACGTCGGTGAAGGTGCCGCCACGGTCGATCCAGAACTCCCAGCGCCCTGTCATCCCTCCATTCTGGCAAGGCGGCCCGCGCCAGGGGGCGCGCCGATGGCCGCGCGCGCCGCGGAGAGCGCCTCCGCGGCGCGCGGATCGAGGTGGGTGGCGGTGCCGCGCGCGGCGTGGCGCTGCTCGGCCCCGGCGAGGCCGAGCAACTGGGGCAGCAGGCCCGTGGAGCGCCGCGCCACCCGGGCGGCCCCGGCCGTCGCCGGCCTCAGGAGCGCGGCGGCCGGTCCGGCTCGCACGAGGGCGGTGGGCCCGGCGCGAGGCCGCGCTCGGCGAGCAGGGTGCGGCAGCGGGCCGCTGTCCAGTCGGACAGCGCCCATAGGGCCCTATCGGCTCATATCGCGGAGGCGTCCGGGCCCATCCGGTTGTGGATGGCGCTCTGTACCTCGGCCTCCTCGGCCGGGTCGTCGGCCAGGCGCCGCAGCCGCTCCGCCACGCGCGCGTCGACGAGCTCGGCGTACTGGGCGGCCACTTCGCGGGTGGTCTCCTCGCAGTCCCACAGGCACTCGACGGCGAAGCCGGTGGGGAAGGAGGGGTCGGTGGCGGCGAGCGCGCGGGCGGTGCGGCCGCGCAGCTCGGAGGAGGCGGTCTCCCGGTAGAGGTGCCTCAGTACGGGGGCGGCGCAGCCGATGCCGAGCCGTCCGGCCCCGTCGACGAGGGGACGCAGCAGGGGCGCGTCGGGCCCTTCGGAGCGCACGCACTCGCGCAGTGCACCGAGGACCAGCTGGGCGTCGTCGGCCTCGCCCCGGCAGGCGAGGACGCCCGCGGCGGCGGCGCCGAGCGCGTCGGGCCGGTGCACCCAGCCGCGCGCCCGGTCGACGGCCTCGGGCCCACACATCCGCTCGAAGGCGTGGACGGCGGCCTCGGCCACCGTGTGGGAGCCGCCGCCGACGGCGGCCTCGATGAGGTCGAGCACGCGGGGGTCGCGTGACTCGGTGAGGTAGTGCAGGGCGGCGCAGCGGGCGCCGTCCGAGCCGGCGCGCGCGGCCTCGATGATGAGGTCGCGGTCGTCGGGCCCGGCCACCGCGCCCAGGCAGCGGGCGGCGGGCAGGGTGAGGTCGGCGCCGCGCTCCAGACCCTCCTGGGCCCAGTCGAAGACGGCCTGGACGCTCCAGCCCGGGCGGGGCCCGGACGGTCGCATCTGGCGCTGCCAGCGGTCGAAGGACCCGGCTTCCTGGGCGGCGCGCACCCGTGCGCCGACCACGTCCCGGGTGTCCTCGGCCCACAGCCGCCAGGGCCGGGGCTCGAAGGCGTCCCGGACGGTGGCGGCCAGTTCGGCGTCGCCCTCGGGGGTGCCGGGGAACCGGGCGAGGACAGAGTCGGCGAGGCCGCGCAGGCCCGCGTCGTCGTCACGCAGAGCGAGCTCGTCCAGGGCCCAGCCCCAGTTGGCTCCACGCACGGCGTACCGCCGCAGCAGCAGCAGCGCGTCGTCCCTGCCGTAGGAGGCGAGGTGGCCGAGGACCGCGAGCGCGAGACCGGTGCGGTGCTCGTCGGTGTCGAGGACGTCCTCGGTGCTGAAGAGATGGGCCTCGATCTCGTCGAGTCCGCCGTCGAGATCCAGGTAGAGGCGCGCGTAGTACAGGGAGCGGTTCTCCACCTGCCAGTCGTGGCGGGGGTCGCCCAGTACACAGTGGTTCAGGGCCGCCAGGGCTTCTGGGCGCGGGGCGGCGAGCGCGTGCAGGGTGCCGTCGCCGCGGCCCCGCTGCAGCAGGCCGAGCAGCGTACCGCTCGGCGCTATGACCGGATCAAACATGGAAGTAGCCTCACATCAAGCTGTTGACGCAACCGGGATTCGTGCCGTGCCCTAGTAGGCCGCGCGCCAACATGTTCGGCCGTCCGCCGTCTTCTTGCTGTGAGTCATCTTCCTGCCTCTCGTCGTGTGGCCCCCGATGTAAGGACCCTGCCCCTGATGAAGGGGCTCGTCGTCATGATGACCCAGGCATTTCGCCACCGCGACCACATTTACGAGCCCCTCTCACCAGGTACGCAGGGGCACCCGGTGCAAACCTCAGCGGTCGCCGAAGAGTGCGAGCAGTTCCGTCTTGCCGAACATCCGTGCGGTGTCGAGCGCGGACGGCGTTCCGGCGGAAGGATCGGCTCCGCCTGCGAGCAGCGCCTTGACGACCGCGTCCTCGCCCTTGAAGACCGCACCCGCGAGCGGGGTCTGGCCGCGGTCGTTGGCGCGGTCGGCGTCGGCGCCGCGCGCGAGGAGCACGGAGACCGCCTCCGCGTGCCCGTGGTAGGCGGCGAGCATGACGAGCGTGTGGCCCTTGTCATTGGTGAGGTCCGGCGAGACCCCGGCGTCGACGTACGCGGCGAGCGCCTCCGCGTCTCCCCGGCGCGCCAGATCGAAGATCCTGGTCGCCAGCTCGACCACCTCGGGATCGAGGTCATCGCTCATCGCACGGACCGCCCTTCGCTGCGTACGGCGCTCCTCGGAACGCCTGTGACCTGGGCCCGCACGGCACCGGGGCCGTACGAGTGAATCGACAGGGTACTGCCCGTCGGGCGACATGGTTCGGCCCGCCCGGGGCACATCTCACCGCGAGTGACGGCATCCGGCGCCGCAGCCGCACAGTGTCCCGCCCGCGACCCGGTTCCATGTCCGCCACTCCAGTGAAAATCAGAGAATTTCACCCGATTGCATCTTTTATCACATAGATACTTCCTGTGATCCTGGAAGAACTCATGGTGACTGTCCCCATCAACCAGGAGAACTTCTCATGATCCTGTCCATCTCAGGCGTCGTCCTGCTCGGAATCATCGTCTTCCTCTTCTTCCGGAAGGACGGCCTGAAAGCGTCGCACGCCATGGTCTGCGCCCTCTTCGGCTTCTACCTCGCGGGCACCGCGATCGCCCCGAGCATCAAGGCCGGCGGCCAGAGCCTGGCCAGCCTGCTGGGCGGGATCAAGTTCTGACCTCCCGCCAGTCCCGACCACCCCCTCAGGAGACCGACGTGGCCCGGCGACCACTCCCCCGCATTCTGAGCAGCACGAGCGTGCCGATCGCCCGCAGCCGCGAGATCGCGCGCACGGCCGCCGACAGCGCCACCGACGTCCTCCATCCGCTCATCACGATCAGCCGCGGCCTGCGGCTGATCGCCGCCGCCCTGCGCGGCAAGTGGACCGCCACGCCCAGGGAACGACGTGGTCCCGCGCTGTTCCTGGTGGCGGCCGTCGTCCTGGTGGTCGCGCTCATCCCGTACGGGCCACTGCTCGCCCTGATCACGGTGATGGCCGCGGCCGCCTGGAAGGGCCGCGAGCGCACCCCCGTCAAGACCGGGCCCGACGAGGCCGAGACCGGCCGCCTCCAGGCGCTCTACGAGGCGCTTGTGCCCTACTTCTCGGTGGCGGAGGACCCCAGTCCGCTCTTCGCCCACGGCGGGGAGTGGGCCAACACCTTCAGTGAGTACGAGTTCGACGACGCGGGCCGCGTCACCCGGCTCCTCATCCACTACCCCGCGTACTTCACGGACGGCGAGCCCGAGGCGCGCGCCCGTATCGAACAGCTGCTGCACACCAAGTCCGGGCGCGGCCGGGAGTACCGCTTCGAGTGGGACGAGGAGGGCAACCAGCTCGTCATGCGCGTCCTCGACGCGCTCTCCACCTCGATCGCCGTCCAGCGCTTCGTCGTCGGCCCCGGCGAGACCGTGCTCGGGTTCACCGACGCCGACGCGGTGCAGCGGACCGTGCCGGTCACCGAGGGCGACGACGTCCGCGACGCGCCGCCGGTCGTCTGGCGCACCGGCCCGCGCTCCACCGAGCCGCACCTGCTGGTGGTGGGCGAGCCCGGCAGCGGCACCACGACCCTGCTGCGCTCCATCGCCCTGCAGGTGCTCCAGCACGGCGACGTGCTCGTGGTGGAGGGCAGCGGCACCGGTGAGTACGCGTGTCTGACCGGGCGCCGGGGCGTGCTCGCCGTCGAGTGCGGCCTCGCCGGGGCGCTGGCCACGCTGGAGTGGGCAGCGCACGAGACCGAGCGCCGGCTCATCGCCGCCAACCGCGCCCGCCAGGGGGGCCACCCGGCCCCGGACGACATCAAACGGCCGCTGTGGATCCTGCTCGACCGGCCGAGCGTCTTCGGGCACCTGGCCGCCGCCGACGGGCGGGCCGACCCGCAGCAGCTGCTCCAGACCCCGCTGCGGCACGGGCGGGCGGCCGGGGTGACCGTGGTGGTCGCCGAGCAGTTCGACAGCCTGGAGGCGCTGACCGAGCCGGTACGCACGCACACCCGCGCGCGCGTGGTGCTCGGCCCCTCCACCCCGGCGCTGGCCGAGTGGGTCCTCGGCGTCCCGCCGCACACCACCCCGACCACGGCGGTCCCGCCAGGCCGCGGCTACGCCCGCCTGGGCACCGGGCCCGTCCTGCGCCTCCAGGTCCCGGCGACGCCGGACCCGTACGACGACGCGACCAGCGAGCAGCACCGCCAGGCGGTCCTGGACCTGCTCCCGGAGCGCGACCTCCCGGTGGAGGCGGCGCCCCGCCAGCAGGCGGTGCCGGCGGAGGGCTGACAGGCGCCCGTCACGCCACGAACGTACGCGGCGACTCGCCCCCGTTGCTCGCGCCCTTCTCCACCAGGCGGGCCGCCGCGGCGAGCCGCGCCGCCGCCTCGTCCGCGACCGGGCCGCTCACCGTGAACGGCAGCCGTACGTACCCCTCGAAGGCGCCGTCCACGCCGAACCGGGGGCCGGAGGGCACCCGTACACCGACCCGTTCGCCCACTTCCGCCAGCCGCGAGCCGGAGAGTCCCCCGGTGCGCACCCAGAGCGTCAGCCCGCCCACCGGCACGTCGAACTCCCACTCCGGCAGCTCCCGGCGGACCGCCGCCACCAGCGCGTCACGGTTCTCGCGCGCCTGGGCGCGGCGCAGGTCGACCGCCTGCTCCCAACCGCCCGTGGCCATCAGCCAGTTGACGGCGAGCTGCTCCAGGACCGGGGTGCCGAGGTCGGCATAGGCGCGGGCGGCGACGAGGGAGCGGATGACGTCGGGGGCGGCGCGCACCCAGCCGATGCGCATGCCCGCCCAGAACGCCTTGCTGGCCGAGCCCACCGTGAGCACGGTCGCGCCCGCCGGGTCGAAGGCGCAGACGGGGCGCGGCATGTCGATGCCCTCGTCCAGCCAGAGCTCGGACATCGTCTCGTCGACGACGAGCACGGTCCCGGCCGAGCGGGCCGCGTCCACCAGGGCGCGGCGCTGGTCCTCGTCGGCCAGCGCGCCGGTCGGATTGTGGAAGTCGGCGACGACATAGGCGAGCCGGGGCGCGGAGTCGCGCAGCACCTGCCGCCACAGGGGCAGGTCCCAGCCGGTCAGCCCTTCGGCCATGGCGACCGGCACCAGCCGGGCCCCGGCCTCGCGCATCAGCTGGAGGATGTTGGCGTACGAGGGCGACTCGACCGCGATCCGCTCACCGCGCCCGGCGAAGAGGTGGCAGATGGCGTCGATGGCGCCCATCGCGCCGGTGGTGACCATGATCTGCTCGGGCATGGTCGGGATACCGCGCGCCGTGTACCGCTCGGCGAGCATCTGGCGCAGCGCGGGCAGCCCGGCCGGATAGTCGCCGTGGGTGTGCGCGTACGGCGGCAGCTCCTCCAGGGCGCCCTGGACCGAACGGGTCAGCCACGGCTCGGGCGCGGGCAGCGCCGCGCACCCCAGGTCGATCATGGAGCCCAGCGACTCCGGCGGCAGCGGCTCCAGGCCGCGCGAGGGCAGCGGGTTGCCCGCCGGGACGGCCGTCCAGCTGCCCGCGCCCCGGCGGGACTCCAGGAAGCCCTCGCCGCGCAGCGCCTCGTAGGCGGCGGCGACCGTGGTGCGGCTGACCGAGAGCGCCAGGGCCAGCTCCCGCTCGGCGGGGAGGCGGGCCGCCACCGGCACCCGTCCTTCGAGGACGAGGAGGCGGATCCCGTCGGCGAGCGCCCGGTAGGCGGGCGGCTTGCGGGTGCCCGCCGGGCGGGGCTGCTGCTGTGCGTTGAGCTGACGGGCGAGCTGTGCCGGCCCGACCGCCGAGGTCCACTGCGCCATGAAAGTCAGTCCACCTTCCCCGAATTGGCCATGGTTGGGAGGGGTTTCCCAGCCACAGAGTGTCATGCGCCGGTCCACTACCACCAGACAGGGGGGCACTCACGTGTCCACGCACCTCACCCGCAGGCTGCTCCAGCTCTACGTCGGCCTGACGCTGTACGGCGTGAGCTCCGCGCTGCTCGTGCGCAGCGGGCTCGGGCTCGAACCGTGGGGGGTGCTGCACCAGGGGATCGCCGAGCGCACCGGGCTGACCATCGGCGTCGTCTCGATCATCGTGGGCGCGCTCGTGCTGCTGCTGTGGATCCCGATCCGGCAGCGCCCGGGCCTGGGTACGGTCTCCAACGTCTTCGCCATCGGCATCGCCATGGACTCCACGCTCGCCCTGGTGCCGGACGTGCACGGGTTCGCCGCGCAGATCCCCCTGCTGGCCGGCGGGATCCTGCTCAACGGTGTCGCGACCGGCCTGTACATCTCGGCGCGGTTCGGCCCCGGCCCGCGCGACGGTCTGATGACCGGGCTGCACCGGCTCACCGGCCGCTCCATCCGGCTGGTGCGCACCTCGATCGAGGTGGCGGTGGTGGCGACCGGATTCCTGCTCGGCGGCTCGCTGGGCGTCGGCACGGTCGCCTACGCCCTCGCCATCGGCCCGCTCGCCCAGTTCTTCCTGCGCGTCTTCGCCGCCCCCGGGCCGGAGCGGACAGCGGCCCCGGAGCCCGCGCCCGCCGTCGCCGCCGAGCCCGTCACCGGGGCGGCACCGGCACAGGCGATACTGCGCGGGTGACTCGCGTACGCCATCCCTATCTGGACCACCCGACGCCGATCGCCTTCGCCCACCGCGGCGGGGCGGCCGACGGCATCGAGAACACCGCGGCCGCCTTCGGCCGGGCCGCGGCGGCCGGTTTCCGGTACTTCGAGACCGATGTGCACACCACCGTGGACGGCCGCCTCGTCGCCTTCCACGACTCCACCCTGGACCGGGTCACCGACGCCGTGGGGCGGATCGCCGATCTGCCGTGGACCGAGGTGCGCCAGGCCCGGGTAGCGGGCCGCGAGCCGCTGCCGCTCTTCGAGGAGCTCCTGGAGGCGTTCCCCGAGGCCCGCTGGAACGTCGACCTCAAGGCCGAGTCCGCGCTCGGCCCGCTCGTGGAGCTGATCCGCCGGACCGGTGCGTGGGACCGGGTGTGCGTGGGCTCGTTCTCGGAGGCCCGGGTGGCCCGGGCCGCCGAGCTGGCGGGCCCGCGCCTGGCCACCTCGTACGGGGTGCGCGGCGTCGCCGCCCTGAGGCTGCGCTCGCTCGGCGTCCCGGTGCCGCTGCGCCGGGGCGCGGTGTGCGCGCAGGTGCCCGAGGCCCAGAGCGGGGTCCGGGTGGTGGACCGGCGCTTCGTGGAGACCGCGCACGCCCTGGGCCTGCAGGTACACGTATGGACAATCAATGATCCCGATCGGATGACGAAACTCCTGGACCTCGGCGTGGATGGCATCATGACCGATCATCTGGAGACGCTGCGCAAGGTACTGACCGACCGGGGAACCGGGTTCTGACACCCGGCGCGCGCCCGAAGAACGAACGAGAGGGCGCGGGGTTTGACCGCCGAGACCATGGGCCGGGCCGCCGCAGAGGCGGCGCCGGACCCTGACCGCCGCCGCGAACAACGCGGCTGGTACTTCTACGACTTCGCGTGTTCGGTCTACTCGACGACCGTCCTGACGGTGTTCCTCGGGCCCTATCTGACGACGATCGCGAAGGACGCCGCCGACGCGGACGGCTTTGTGCACCCGCTGGGCGTTCCGGTGCGGGCCGGGTCCCTCTTCGCGTACGCGGTGTCCGCCTCGGTGGTGCTCGCGGTGGTCCTGATGCCGATGGTGGGCGCCGCCGCGGACCGCAGCGGCCGCAAGAAGCCGCTGCTCGCGGCGGCCGCGTACACCGGAGCCGCGGCGACCGCGGGCATGTTCTTCCTGGACGGGCACCGCTATCTGCTCGGCGCGGCGCTGCTGATCGTCGCCAATGCCGCGCTGTCGGTCTCGATGGTGCTCTACAACGCCTATCTGCCGCAGATCGCCGGCCCCGAGGAGCGCGACCGCGTCTCCTCGCGCGGCTGGGCCTTCGGCTACACCGCGGGCGCGTTCGTCCTGATCCTCAACCTGATCCTCTACTCGGGCCACGACAGCTTCGGGCTCTCCGAAGGCACGGCCGTACGGATCTGTCTGGCCTCGGCGGGGGTCTGGTGGGGCGCCTTCACGCTCGTACCGCTGCGGCGGCTGCGGGACCGGGGCGCGCCCGCCGGGCACGCCCCGGCCGAGGGCAAGGTGGGTGCGGGCTGGCGCCAGCTCGTCGCGACGCTGCGCGACATGCGCGCGCGTCCGCTCACGCTCGCCTTCCTGCTCGCCTATCTGATCTACAACGACGGCGTGCAGACGGTGATCTCGCAGGCGTCGCTGTACGGCTCCGAGGAGCTCGGGCTCGACCAGAACACGCTGATCGTCGCCGTGCTGCTCGTGCAGGTGCTCGCGGTGGCCGGGGCGCTCGGGATGGGGCGGCTCGCGCAGACGTACGGCGCCAAGCGCACGATCCTCGCCTCGCTGGCGGTGTGGGCGCTGATCCTGGGCACCGGGTACTTCCTGCCCGCCCGCTCGCCCGCGCTCTTCTTCGTCCTGGCGGCGGCGATCGGCACGGTCCTGGGCGGCAGCCAGGCGCTGTCGAGGTCGCTTTTCTCACACATGGTGCCGAGCGGCAAGGAGGCCGAGTACTTCTCGGCCTACGAGATGAGCGACCGCGGGCTGAGCTGGCTGGGGCCACTGGTGTTCGGGCTCGCGTATCAGCTGACCGGGAGCTACCGGGATGCGATCATCTCCCTCGTGATCTTCTTCGTGGCCGGCTTCGCGCTGCTCGCCCGGGTGCCGGTGAGGGCCGCCGTGGCGGCCGCGGGGAACCCGGTTCCGGCGCGGATTTAGACGTTGAAGTGAAAGGCCGGTAGTGTACGCCTTTGGCCTGCCAGGCGGACCGTTACTGCGTGCTCAAGTAGTGAAGACGCTGGGTGACATCTGCTGCCAGATGTGACAAACCGGGCACTGGTGGGTACAACAAGGGGCGGCACGACGGCGACACATGACCCACAACGGGAATCTTTACCGCCGACCGGACGTTGACCGGATGACGACGACAGCGACACCTGTCCTGTGGGCGACAAGCCCGGGAGGCACGATTCATGAGTGAGCGAGCTCTTCGCGGCACGCGCCTCGTGGTGACCAGCTACGAGACCGACCGCGGCATCGATCTGGCCCCGCGCCAGGCGGTGGAGTACGCATGCGAGAACGGACATCGATTTGAGATGCCGTTCTCGGTGGAGGCAGACATCCCGCCGGAGTGGGAGTGCAAGGCGTGTGGCGCCATGGCACTCCTCGTGGACGGCGAAGGTCCTGAAGAGAAGAAGGGCAAGCCCGCGCGTACGCACTGGGACATGCTCATGGAGCGGCGCACCCGCGAAGAGCTGGAGGAGGTTCTGGCCGAAAGGCTGGAGGTTCTGCGTTCCGGCGCCATGAACATTGCCGTGCATCCGCGCGACAGTCGCAAGTCCGCGTAGGCGCGCAAGCGCTCTTGGCGGAAACCGAAGAGTCGAGGGGGGGGGGGGGGCGGGGGGGGTGGGGCGGCCCTTTTTTTTTTTTTAGGCATCGCCCGGCGTGAACCTCAGGGGGTCGCGGGGGGAGGGGGGACCTGTTTTTCCCCCC
>NZ_JBVIHM010000013.1:150370-160423 GCF_055570295.1 Streptomyces sp. NPDC031265 | reverse complement strand
TCCAGAAACATTGCCGTACCCCCGCGCGACGGTCGCAGTGCAGGGGAGGCGCGCAGGCGCTCGGGGAGGAAACGGAAGAGGGGGGGACAGGTCACACCGTAACGGTGTGACCGGCCCTCTTCTTTGCGTCAAGTCGCCGTACGTATGAACCTCAGTGGGTCAGCGGCGGACGGGGCCCCTGGTCGTCCCGCTGCGGGCGCTGGTCGTCCCGGATGACCTCGCCCTGCACCACCTTGCCGTCCGGGTGCTGCATACGGGCCTGCTGGAAGGCGTCGCCCAGGCTGCCGGGCGCCGCTGTGCGCATCCGCTTCTCCAGCGAGCGCTCCACGTACCGGGAGACCGCTTTGCGCACCGGCGGCACCAGGCAGAGCAGCCCGAGCGCGTCCGAGAGCAAGCCCGGGACGATCAGCAGCAGGCCGGCCAGCATGGTCAGGGTATTGCCCTCGCTGCCGGGCTGGGGGCCCGCGCCGGGAGCCGTCCCGGACTGCTGCTGCTGGATGGTCTCGGTGAGGTTGCGAAAGGCCCGGCGCCCGGCCCGCTTGATGACGAACGAGCCGAGCACGACACCGCCGACCAGCAGGGCGAACACGGTCAGTCCGCCGGCCGCGTCCGCCACGGTGATCAGCAGCCAGATCTCCACGAGGAGCCAGGCCGCGATCCCCAGCGGGACGAGGGTGCGCGCACGGGAGCGCTTGGGCAGGGTCGGGGGCACGGTGCCGGTCGTCATGCTCCCAGTGTGCCTGGGAGCATGACGGGACGGCGTAAAGGATCCGCCGGCGGACGGCGAACCGGAGCCGGACCGCCCGCTCAGGACGGCTTGCGGCCCAGGAGCTTGTTGGCGCGCGAGCCGACGCCCCAGGCGGTGACCCGCCACAGCGCCTCGACGATGATGTCGTTGCTCATCTTGGAGTCGCCGCGCTCACGCTCGACGAAGGTGATCGGCACCTCGACCACGTGGTAGCCGGCGGCGACGGCACGGCGCGCCAGGTCGACCTGGAAGCAGTAGCCCTGCGAGGCCACCTCGTCCAGGCCGAGGCCTTCGAGGGTCTCGCGGCGGAAGGCCCGGAACCCGCCGGTGACGTCGCGGATGTCCACACCGAGCAGCAGCCGGGAGTAGGTGGAGCCGCCGCGGGAGATGAACTCGCGGCTCTTGGGCCAGTTCACCACCCGGCCGCCCGGCACCCAGCGCGAGCCGAGGACCAGGTCGGCCCCCTTGAGCGCGGTGAGCAGCCGGGGCAGCTCCTCGGGCTGGTGGGAGCCGTCGGCGTCCATCTCCACCAGGACGCCGTAGCCCTCGTCGGCGCCCCAGCGGAAACCCGCGAGGTAGGCGGCGCCCAGGCCCTCCTTGCCCTTGCGGTGCAGGACGTGGACGTGGTCGTCCTCGGCGGCCAGCTCGTCGGCGATCTTGCCGGTGCCGTCGGGGCTGTTGTCGTCGGCGATCAGGACGTGGGCCTCGGGGACCGACTCCCTGACGCGGGAGACGATCGGCTTGATGTTCTCCGCCTCGTTGTAGGTCGGGATGATCACCAAGGCTCTGCCGAGCGGGCCGTACCGCCTCTGACCGCCGTCGTTCACTGCTGCCCCTTATTGTCCGTACGCAGGGCACCACCATAGCGAGCGGTCCGGGCACTCCCGCACGGCGAGGTCCCCGGGTGTCGGAATGGGGGCCCGGCGCCCTTCGGGCCGGCCTCGGACCCGCTGGCTGCGGGCTGCCTGGAGCCGTTGTCTACTGAACGTCCGGACCCCATCCGGGTCGCACCCTCCCCCGAGCTCCCGCGGAGCAGGGGGGACCCCCCGGACGGCAGAAACCTTCTGTCGGCCGGACGTCCTGTGGTGGACCCGGCCGAACCTACCCGCCCCCCGCCGCTCGCTGTCAACAGCCGTTCGACCTGCGACGTCGAGGGAAACCAGCAGGTCAGCCAGGAGGATCCGCAGGTGATGGCGGCGCCCGGAGGGCAGCCTGACGGGCGTACGAAATGTCCCTACGTCACTCGTTCGGCCGGACGAAGACCGTTTGTCCGAACACCACCGTGCGCAGGCAGACCGGCAGCGCCGCCCCGGGGCTGAGGTCCGGCAGTCCGGGCGTGCCCGAGCGCGGGTCGGTCGACCAGCGGGCCACCCGGTCGTCCGGCGCCTGCACCACGAGCTCGCCGGTGCGCCACACCGCGTAGTCGGCGGGCGCGCCCGGCACCAGGGTGCCCGCATCGTCCCGGCCGATGGCGCGCCAGCCGCCCCGGGTGTGGGCGGTGAAGGCGGCGCGGGCCGAGACCCGGTGCTCGGCGGTCCGGTGGAAGGCGGCCGCGCGGACGGTGCCCCACGGGTCGAGCGGGGTGACCGGCGAGTCCGAGCCGAAGGCGAGCGGCACTCCGGCGCGCAGCAGGGCCGCGTACGGGTTGAGGGTGCGCGCCCGCTCGGCGCCGAGCCTCTCGGCGTACATGCCCTCCTCGCCGCCCCACAGCGCGTCGAACGCGGGCTGCACGGAGGCGGTGAGGCCGAGCTCGGCGAAGGCGGCGATGGTCTCGGGGGTGAGCATCTCGGCGTGCTCTACGCGGTGCCGGGCGGCGCGGACGCGGGCCAGGCCCACCTTGGCGGCGGCGGCCCGCACCCCCTCGACGACCGCGGTGACGGCGGCGTCCCCGATGGCGTGGAACCCGGCCTGGAGCCCGGCCTCGGTGCAGGCGGCCACATGGGCGGCGACGTCGGCCGCGTCCAGGTGGCCGGTGCCGGTGTGCGGGGCGTCGGCGTACGGCTCGTGCAGACAGGCGGTGTGCGAGCCGAGCGCGCCGTCGACGAAGAGGTCCCCGGCCGCGCCGAGCGCGCCGAGTTCGCGGATGCGATCGGCGTCCTTGGGGCCGGTGACCCGCTCGGCCCAGTAGCCGAAGACGCGCGGGCCCGCCTCGTCACGGGCCAGCTTCAGGAGCGAGGTGAAGTCGTCCTCGTCGGAGATCTCGGGGCCGCCGCACTCGTGGAGGGTGCCGATGCCGAGCGAGGCCGCCTGGTGCAGCGCGGCCCGCTGGGCCTCCTCGCGCTGGCGCGGGGTGATCGCCGCGTGTGCGGCGGCCCGTACCGCGTGGTGGGCGGCGGCGGTCAGCGGGGCGTCCGGGTGGTAGCCGTCGAGCCCGGTGACGCCCGGGATCCGGTCGAGGAGCGCGGTGGTCGCGACGGCCGAGTGGACGTCGATGCGCGGCAGGTAGAGCGGGCGGCCGCCGGTGGCCCCGTCGAGCTCGGCGCGGGTGGGCGGGGTCCGCTCGGGCCAGCGCGCGGAGTCCCAGCCGTGGCCGAGCAGCACGTCGTCGTCGGGGCGGCCGGCGGCGTAGGCCCGTACCGCCGCCAGGGCCTCGGCGCGGGTGCGGGCAGACGACAGGTCGAGGCCGGTGAGTGCCAGGCCGGTGGCCGTGGTGTGCACATGCGCATCGGTGAACGCCGGGGTGACAAGGGCCCCTTCGAGGTCGATCACCTCGTCGACGCCGGCCGCGAAGGCGTCGGCCGCACCTTCGGAGCCGACCCAGGCGACGTGCCCGCGTTCGACGACCATCGCCGTGGCGAACGGGTCGGCGGGGCTGTGGACCTCCCCGCCGCGCAGCAGCACGGTGCGGTGGTCGGGCTCGCCGGTGGACAGCGGGGCGACGGTTCGGGCCGGAAGGGCGGCGGCGCTCTCGGAACTCATGGGAACAGCCTAGATACGCGGCGGCCGTGCCTCGTACGGGGTCGAGAGAACGACGGTCGTCCGGGTGGAGACGCCGGCCAGCGAGCGGATGCGGGTCAGCAGGTGCTCCAGCTCCAGCGGGGTGGCCACCCGCACCTTGAGGATGTAGTTCTCGTCGCCCGCGACGCTGTGGCACGCCTCTATCTCCGGCACGTCGGCCAGCCGTTCGGCGATGTCGTCGGGGGCGCTCGGGTCGAACGGCTTGACCGAGATGAACGCGGTCAGCGGCAGCCCCACCGCCTCGGGGTCCACGACGGCGACGTAGCCGCGGATGACTCCGCGCTGCTCCAGACGGCGTACCCGCTGGTGCACGGCCGAGGTGGACAGGCCTGTGGCCTTGCCCAGGTCGGTGTAGCTCATCCGCCCGTCCTTGACGAGCAGATCCACGATCTGACGGTCCAGCTCCTCCATGCGGATCAACCTATTCCCACAGGTCCCCTCCGGCACAGTCGGCGGCAACCGGAAGGGGCACCTGCGGCGGGCATGTGACGAATGCCACAGGCTTGTGACGTGCTGCCGCGGGGCGCCGCGGTTACGGCCGGGGCCTGGCGGGAATTGCTTGCTGTGGTCGCGGCGACGGCGCCTTGCCGGCCCACCCGAGGGGGAGAACCCAATGCAGAACATGAAGCGTGGCGGACGTGTGTCGAATGAACGCACCGATGAACGCACCGATCCGGAGCCCGTTGATCGCACCGTCGAGGACGAGCTCGCCGACGACGAGGCCGCGGACGCCTACGACACCTTCGAGATGTACCGGGTGATCTGCCCGGACTGCGCCCAGCCGATCGCGCTCCTCGCGGACGAGACGGTGCTGCCGGAGCACGCGCTGTGCCCGAGCCCCTGGAACCCGTTCGTCCTCACGGTGTGCGCCGGGACCGGCCGCGCGGCCTCGCAGAGCAGGCCCGCGGACACCTCCAAGGAGGTCCAGGAGCAGGACACCGCGCTGCTCCTGACGCTCCCCCAGGGCCTCGACTGGCGGACGCAGCCCTTCTCGCACGTCCACGGTCCGGGCTCGCGTCCGATGCGGGTGCCGCGCATGCGGCGTGCCGCCTAGGCCCGGGTCAGTTCCAGTACGTTCCCCGCACCATCGCCTCCAGGCTGCCCCGGTGCAGGATCAGCGCGTCCGGGTCGTCGGGGACCCGGACCTCGCCGAAGTGCAGTTGCCGGTAGGCGATCCTGAGCATCACCACGGCGTGCCGCAGGGCGGCGTAGAGCGTGTGGAACTCCATGGCGCGCGGGGTGTGCCCGGTCAACTCGGCGTAGCGCGCCTCGATGTGGTCCCGTCTCAGGAAGTCGGGCAGGCCGGGCTGGCCGGAACTCACCGTCAGGTCCTGGAAGAAGCGGTGCAGATAGACGGTCCAACCGAGGTCGAGTTCGCGCGGGCCGAGGGCCGCCATCTCCCAGTCGAGGACGGCGGCGGGCTCGAAGCCGTCGTAGACGATGTTGCCGATCCGCGCGTCGCCCCAGCAGAGCACCGCCGGACCTTCGTCGGCGGGCCAGTGCGCGTCGAGCCAGTCGAACGCGGACTCGATGAGCGGGGAGCGGGCCAGGCCGTCCACCACCCAGTCGTAGTAGGCCCGTTGGGCCGCCACATGGCGCCGCAGGGGTGAGCCCTCGCCCTCCGGGAGCAGGAAGGCGGCCTCCCCGGCCGGGAACCGGTCGTGCAGCCGGGCGAGCACCGCGACCGTGGCGTCCTCAAGGCGTGCCCGCTCGGCGTCGCTCGCGGAGTGCAGCCAGTTGCCCTCGTACGTATAGGGCATGACGTCGGGCGGTACGCGCCCCTCGGCGCGCTCCATCACGAAGAACGGGGCGCCGAGCGCGGTGGGGTCCTCTTCCAGCCACAGCACCCGTGGCACCGGGACGTCGGTGTGCTCGGCGACCAGGCGCATCACCCGGTGCTGGCGGGCCATGTCGTACACCGGGAAGACGGTGTACGCGGCCGGGTCGGCGGCGAGCCGCAGGGCGCAGGCGAATGGGGGTCCCCCCTGCTGGAGCGAAGTCGAGAGCTTGGGGGACGGCGCGGCCGGGTGGTCGAGGCCGAAGAGCAGGGTCTCGCTCGACATGCCGTTGGAGGACGGCACCTCGACGCCGGTGACGCGGGCGCCGGGCAGCCGTGCGTCGAGCCAGCCGGTGAGCCTGCGGACGAGCTCCTGGGGGTCGCGCGTGGTGGTGCGGGGGCGTGGTGCCGTGGCCATGGGCGTATCCCTTCTCGGGGCACGGGGGGGTCAGGGCGCGACGGAGGTGTACGTGGCGAAGCCGCTGGGGTCGTGGCGGCCGAAGCTGCCGTGCTCGAAGATCCCGTATCCGGTGCGCCCGTCGAGCGTGAAGCGGGCGGCATGGTCGGTGACGCCGTAGGCGGCCATCGGGTGGGCGGCCGGGTCGGAGAGGTCGTAGAGGCGGCGGTCGGTCCAGCTCCGCCCCTGCCAGGTGCCGTGCTGCCAGTCGTCGGCGGGCGGATACCCGGCGCCGACGGCAAGCGGCGAGGAGGTGAGCACCTCGACGCCGAGTTCCAGGGGCTTGCGGGCGGCGTCGGTGAGGTGGACGACCGCGCGTTCGGGGTGGCGGGTGCCGGACCGGTAGGTGATGTCGGCCTGGGGCCAGCCCAGTTGGGCGTCGGGGCGGCCCTCGCGGACGAGCACGGCCTCGTTGAGCGTGCGGTAGCCGTCTGCGTCCTCCTGGGCGATCACCATCAGGAAGCGGTCGTCGAAGCGGACCGGCGCCCAGAGCCAGTGGAACCCCTCGGGCCGGTGTTCCTCGGCGCGCCCGTCGCTCTCGCCGGGGATCGGGCGCACCCCCCAGCTGCGGTCGCGGGTGCCGGTCCACTCCCCCGCCGTGACCGGTATCTCCTCGTCCGCGACCCGGATCGCGCCGGTGCAGCGGCCCGCCTGGACGAAGCGGCGGCCTTCGAGGGTGAGGCGGTCGCCCCGGCGCTGGACGTGGTGCGGCTCCCAGACCGCCGGGAAATCGGCCTGCCAGGTGATCTCGTACGAGAGCGAGACGGGGTCGGCGGGGTCGGGGGCGCAGTGCAGGGTGAGGCGGCGCAGCGGCTCGTCGACGGTGATGCGCAGCGGGCCGACGGAGAGGTCCATCCGGTCGTCGGTGAGCGCGTCGCTGGCGCGGACGGCGTGCAGCCGGTCGCCGAGGCGCAGGGTGGCGTAGGCGTCGATGACCCCGGTGTTGGGATAGACGCCGAGTCCGGCGATCAGCAGCGCGCGGCCGTGGTGGTCGAAGACGTGGAAGATGCAGCGGTCATAGGCGTTGCGGTCGCCGGTGGCGACGTGTTTCAGGGAGAGCGGGACCTGGTGGATCGGGTATTCGTCGAGTGCGATCGGACGGTCCTGGGACACGGCTAACCTCCTGGACGACAGGGAAGTTGACGGTACGTCAGAAGCCGTGAAAAACAAGCCCCCATGAGCCGGGGCGCGCGGATGTGGCTCGCGCGCCCCGGCCCGTACGAGAGGTCAGCGGGTCTCCGGACCCGCCAGGTGGCGGGCGACGACCATCCGCTGGATCTGGTTGGTGCCCTCGACGATCTGGAGGACCTTGGCCTCGCGCATCAGGCGCTCGACCGGGAAGTCGGCGGTGTAGCCGTAGCCGCCGAGCACCTGGACCGCATCGGTGGTGACCTTCATCGCCGCGTCCGTGCAGAACAGCTTCGCCATCGCGGCCTCCTTGGAGAAGGGCCGTCCGGCGTCCCGCAGCCGCGCGGCCGACAGGTACAGCGCCCGGCCCGCCTCGATCTGGGTGGCCATGTCCGCCAGCATGAAGCGCAGACCCTGGAAGTCCGCGATGGGCCGGCCGAACTGCTGGCGCCCGGTCGCGTACGCCACCGCCTCGTCCAGGGCGGCCTGGGCGACGCCGATGGCGCAGGCGGCGATCCCGAGCCGGCCGGAGTCCAGGGCGGAGAGCGCGATGGCGAAGCCCTGGCCCTCCTCGCCGAGGCGACGGCCGTCGGACACCCGGACCCCGTCGAAGTGCAGCTGGGCGGTGGGCGAGCCCTTCATACCCATCTTCTTCTCGGGCGCGGCCGCGCTCAGCCCCTCGGCGTCGCCGGGGACCAGGAAGGCCGTGATGCCCCGGGCACCCTCGCCGCCGGTGCGGGCGAGGACCGTGTAGAAGTCGGCGATCCCGCCGTGGGTGATCCAGGCCTTGGTCCCGGTGATCACCCAGCCATCACCGTCCCGTACCGCCTTGGTGCGCAGGGAGGCCGCGTCGGAACCGGATGCGGGCTCGGAGAGGCAGTACGCGCCGAGCAGACCGCCGCCGAGCATGGCGGGCAGGTGGTCGG
This sequence comes from Streptomyces sp. NPDC031265, assembly GCF_055570295.1. Classification (NCBI taxonomy): domain Bacteria; kingdom Bacillati; phylum Actinomycetota; class Actinomycetes; order Kitasatosporales; family Streptomycetaceae; genus Streptomyces; species Streptomyces sp. NPDC031265. The sequence continues at coordinate 152,429 of NZ_JBVIHM010000013.1, read as the reverse complement.
CCTGCTGCTGCTTGGTGCCGTAGCCCGCCAGTGCGTGGCAGGCCAGCGAGTGGACGCTGACGCCGAGGCCGACCGTGAGGCGGGCGGCGGCGAGCTCTTCGAGGACCTGGAGGTACACCTCGTACGGCTGGTCACCGCCGCCGAACTCGGAGTCGTACGGAAGACCGAGCAGCCCGGATTCGGACAGCAGCGAGAAGACCTCGCGCGGAAAGCGTCCGGCGTCCTCCTGCTCGGCGGCATGAGGAACGATCTCCCGCTGGACGATGTCGCGTACCAGCGCAACGAGGTCCCGGGCCTCCTCGGTGGGCAGCTGTCGGTCCACCGGCTGCGGGGCGCGGTCGGGCATGGCGGCGCTCTCCTCCCTGTCGGGCGCTTCGGCGGACGCGCGCGCAGGGTGTGGCGGCGCCGCCGGTGACTCTGCCGGACAGCCGATGTCTACCCTCCCGGATCACGGAAGCTGCAGACTGGTGGCTGTGGCGCTGTGAGTATGCCCGATCGGACGCCTCCCGTCACTGGTTCCAAGATCACGGATTGCCCCCTACGGCAGTTACGGAATGAGCTGCTCCGAAGTTGGTCCGAACCATTGACGGAACTGGTCTAGTCCTCCTACCGTTCCGTTGAACGATTCACCGCGTTCATGTCAAGCACCTGTGAACGGCTCCCCTCCCCCACGAGGAGATCACGATGCTCAGACCAGCCCGTCCGCGCGCCCGTTTCCGGGCGCTTACAGCCGCCGCGTGTACCGCCGCGCTCGGCGTCACCCTGCTCGCCGGGACCGGCAGCGCCACCGCATCGCCCGAACCCGCCGCCGCCCGGGCCCCGTTGGCGGCCGGCTCCAAGGTCGTCGGGTACTTCACCGACTGGGGCGTCTACCAGCGCAACTACCACGTCAAGAACGTCGAGACGTCGGGCTCGGCGGCCAGACTGACCCACATCAACTACGCGTTCGGCAACGTCACCGGCGGCAAGTGCGCCATCGGGGACGCCTACGCCGACTACCAGAAGACCTATGACGCCTCCTCCAGCGTCGACGGAACCGCCGACAAGTGGGACCAGCCGGTCGCGGGCAGCATCAACCAGCTGCGCGAGCTCAAGAAGAAGCACCCCGGGCTCAAGGTGCTGTGGTCGTTCGGCGGCTGGACCTGGTCGGGCGGGTTCGCTGAGGCCGCCAAGAACCCCGCCGCCTTCGCCGGCTCCTGCTACAGCCTGGTCGAGGACCCGCGCTGGGCCGACGTCTTCGACGGCATCGACATCGACTGGGAGTACCCCAACGCCTGCGGTCTCTCCTGCGACACCAGCGGGCGGGCGGCCTTCAAGAACGTGATGGCCGCGCTGCGGGCCAAGTTCGGCTCCTCGAACCTGGTCACCGCCGCGATCACCGCCGACGCCTCGGCGGGCGGCAAGATCGAGAAGGCCAACTACGCGGGCGCGGCCCAGTACGTCGACTGGTACAACCCGATGACGTACGACTTCTTCGGCGCCTGGGCGGCGCAGGGCCCCACGGCCCCGCACTCCCCGCTCACCTCCTACAGCGGCATCCCCACCCAGGGCTTCCACACCGACGCGGCCATCCAGAAGCTGAAGAGCCTCGGCGTCCCGGCGGGCAAGCTGCTGCTCGGCATCGGCTTCTACGGGCGCGGCTGGACCGGCGTGACCCAGAAGGCTCCGGGCGGCACGGCCACCGGCCCGGCGTCCGGCACCTATGAGCAGGGCATCGACGACTACAAGGTGCTCAAGACCAAGTGCCCGGCGAACGGCACGGTCGCGGGCACGGCGTACGCGTACTGCGGGAACAACTGGTGGAGCTACGACACCCCGTCCACCATCGCCGGAAAGATGGCCTACAAGAACAACCAGGGTCTCGGGGGCACCTTCTTCTGGGAGCTCAGCGGCGACACCTCCGGCGGTGAGCTGATCAAGTCCATCAAGTAGCCCGGGAGCGGGGCGAGGGGGGGGGGGGGGGGGGGGGGGGCGGGCGCCCCCCCCCCCCCCCCCCCCCGCGTTTGGTGAGGGGAAGGGCAGCGCGCGATCGCTCCTTGTGTTTCTTGTCCTCCATAAT
>NZ_JBVIHM010000013.1:131614-150360 GCF_055570295.1 Streptomyces sp. NPDC031265 | reverse complement strand
TTTAGGGCGGTAGAAGGAGAGACTCTAGGGGGGGGGGCAAGAAGCGCAGACAAGGGGACGAGGGAGGGGGGGGGGGGGGGGGCCCCGCTCGCGCCCCCCGCCCCCCCCTCCGTCGTCACCGCCCGGGTTCGGGCGAGGGACAGGCCGGCTCGAACTCGCCGATGGTGTCCATGGCCTGCCGCAGCATCCGCACCAGCAGATCGCGTACGGTCGCGCGGTCCGGCTCCAGCGTCCCCAGCCACTCCAGGGTCACGCTCTCCACACAGCCCATCCAGCCGAGCAGCGCGAGCCGGGCGAGCACCGGAATGTCCCGTCTGCCGTAGGCACCCTCCGCGATGGTGGCGATCAGCTCCTCGCGGACGGCGTCGCGTATCGCCTGGACCTGGGTGTCGAAGCCGACGCCGCCGGTCACGATCGTGCGGTAGGCCGCCTGGTGGTGCTGCGCGTACACCAGGTACCCCTCCATCGTGCGGTGGACGCGGTCGGCGCGCGGCAGCTCGGTGTCGCTCGCGGCCCGGGCGACCAGATCCGCCACCGAGTCCTCGACGATGGCCAGGTAGTAGCCGCGCTTGCTCTTGAAGTAGTAGTAGATGAGGCCTTTGGCGACCCCGGCGTGCTGGGCGATGTCGTCCATCGACAAGGCGTCGTACGACGTGTCGGCGAACAACTTCCGCCCCGTCGCGATGAGTTCGGAGCGGCGTACCTGGGATTTCTCGGTCGCGCCTCGCTGTTGACTATTATTCAAATTCAGCCCTAGTCTCCAACTGCCACAGGATCTCCGCAGTATGGCAGACCTGCACACGCACTCCCGGCACCGCTTGGACACGGACGTACGGGAGGCACAAGTGAGCGCGGACAGGCGGCCGTTGGCCGAGGGAGGAACCGCCTGAAGAAGGCGGTGCTCGTCGCACCGCCGACCGCCCTTCGTCTTCATGACCGACGTGAGCGCCGAGCAGGCGCTGGTCATCTCGGACTCGATCGTGGCGGGCGGACTGAAGCTGGAGGCGTCGTGATCCGGATCCAGGCCGCGCCGTTCTGGGCGTACGCGACGGGCGCGACCTTCGCCGTCTCGGCGGGGCGCCAGCTGCAGTGGTGGGAGCGCTCGGTGTACGAGGAGGGGGTCCGCACCCGCAGCGGCGCCGCCAACCCCTGTCTGGCGCTCACCCTGCTCTACGCGGCGGCGCTGCTGGTCCCGACCGGCCTCAGCTCATCCACGGCTGGGACGGCAACGGCTACCGCAGAACCCTGACCACCAGCGCCCGCGCCTACCGGGAGTGGCCGCGGGACAGCATGGTCAACAACGTGCTGCACTTCCTGACCTCGGGCACGTTCCTCGCCCTGCTGGTCCTCGGCTCGGCACCCTGTTCCCCACCGAGATCGGCCGGCTGGTGGAGGGGTGGCGGCTGCCGGGCGCCGACGAGGAGCGCAAGGTACCCCGGCCGGTCGCGGTAGCCCTCGCGGCGGCCGGGGTCCACGGGCTGCCGTTCATCGGCGCGCCGGGCGCGAGCCCGCTCGCACGCCTGGCGGGGTGGCCGCTGGGGCTCACCGCCTTCGCGGTCCTGGCGGGTGTGACGCTGCTCACCCGGCGCTCGCCGGTGCGGTGGCTCCACGGCCTGGTGGGCGTGCCGGGCCGGCGCTGGAAGGCCGGCCCGGAGGTCAGAGCAGCCCGGTCTGCGTGACCAGCATCGCCAGGACCACCACGAGGGTCCACCCCAGGAAGTGCTCCAGGATCTTGGGGCCGTCGTCGGGGCCGCCGGTGCGGGCGCGCAGCTCGGCCAGGGCGCGCGGGTCGTCGGCGGTGGTGGCGTGCAGCGTCATGGGAACTCACTCGGTCGTCTGGCGGTGGACGGTCCCCCCGGGTGCCTTTTCAGAGTGCCAGTGGATGCGGCTCCGGAGGGAGAGACGTTGGTCACGGGCGACGTCGGTCACTTCCGGCCTCGGCCGCTGCCGCCGGGGCCGGGGCCGCCCGGCCGTCACACCCGTACGCCCACCGAGGCCAGGGCCCTGCGCTGACGCTCGCCGGGGTGTGCGGGCCAGTACAGATAGCAGACCCCGCCCGTGCCCGAGACGACCTTGCCGCCGGCGTTGTACCGCTTGGTCCGCAGCCAGATGTTCTCCCACTCGCGCCGCAGATAGACGCGGCGCACCTCCGGGTCGCTCGGCGAGGCGGGGTCGTTGGCGATCACGTCGCCGTCGGCCGTGAAGCCGATCACCGTCATGAGGTGGCCCGAGGTGCCGTACCCGGCGCCGGTCAGCTCGGTCTTGAGGAACGACTGGGACGTTATGGCCGGGATGCCCGCCCTGATCAGCGTCTCCAGGTCGTTCAGCGAGCGCAGCCGGGTCACCGCCGCGCTCATGTCCCGGTAGCTGCTGGCGTACGCGGCGTTGAAGGGCCAGTTGCCGCAGCCGTTGTACTGGTAGTCGAAGGTGTACCGGGCTGCGTGGCAGATCTGCGGGTCGGCGAAGGAGGGGTCCACCCAGGCCAGGTCGGCGGCGCTCGGCTCCCGGCCCCAGTACTCGACGATCATCTGCGAGGAGGTCGGGCTGCACCAGGCCTCGCCGCCGTTGTCGTACTGCGGGTACTGCCCCTTGTGGATCTCCTGCGAGTAGCGCGGTACGAGGAGCTCGCCCGCGTACGCCGGGGTCGAGGCGGGCACCGTGAAGCGGTCCGGGATGTCGGAGGCCATCGCGCCGAGCCGCCAGACCGTCGGGGTGAGGCGGGTGCCCGGGGTGCGGTAGAGGGTCAGGCGCAGCCGGTAGGAGGTCAGGCGCAGCCCGCTCGCCGCGTTGTCGATCGAGAAGGTGTCGGTGTAGATGGTGCTCTTGCCGTCGCTCTGGTCGTCGACCGAGGTGCGCCGGATGTCGGCGTCGCCGTCGCCCGCCGTCCAGCGGCCCATCACATACGCCGGGGTCGCCGTGGTGTCGGAGTACGTGCCGAGCAGCTCGACCTGGAGCCAGGTCCCGGCGGGGGCGTGCGCGTTCCAGTGGGCGATGACCTCGGTGGCCGGGACGGGCGAGCGGTGCACCGGCGAGGTCCAGGTGGCGTACTCCCAGGTGGCCGTCTTCCGGGTGTGCGGGTCGGTGTAGTCGGTGCGGCCCTCCGGGCGGGCGATGACCAGACCGGGGCGGCGGCCCGGCACGGCCCGCACACCGGCGGCGTCGCCCGAGCGCCAGTCGGCGTGCGTGGTCCAGGCGCGGTTGTCCACCAGTGAGGGGATGCCTTTCGAGGGCCTGCCGACGGCGGACCGCGCGGTCGACGGGGCGGGGGCGGCCGAGGCGGAGGCCGGGACGGCCGTGCCCGCCGCGGCGGCGAGCGCGGCGGCCAGGACGGTTCTGCGCGGAGTGGAGCTGCTCATGATCGGGACCCCCCGGTCGGACGAGGATGGGGCGGTGGGCACGACGATGGGCCAACTATCCCGGGTCCCGGGCGACTTCTGCCAGTGATGCGCGCGGTGCCGCGCCACCAATATGGGTCTGGACCACTGGCATGACCTGCGCGGCCGTCGCCCGAGGGATGTCGATCTAGGGTGGGGGCATGGCAGAAATCGACCGAATCGCGGCCGCCGTGCGCGCACTGCCGCCCTCGTGCGGCCCGGTCCGGCTGGTCGCGGTGGACGGGCACGCGGGCTCCGGCAAGTCCACCTTCGCGGGACGCCTTGCCGCGGCGCTCGGCGGGGCCCCGGTCGTCCGCCTCGACGACCTGGCCACCCACGAGGAGTTCTTCGCCTGGACGCCCCGGCTGCGTACGCAGGTGATCGAGCCTCTGGCGCGCGGGGAGGCCGGGCGCGTCACGCCGTACGACTGGAACCTGCGCCGGTTCGGTCCGGCCGGCGCCCTGGAGCCCGCGCCCGTGGTGCTGATCGAGGGCGTCGGGGCGGGCCGGCGCGAGGTGCGGCCGTGGCTGGCGTTGCTGCTGTGGATGGAAATGGACGCCGAGGGGTCCTGGGCACGCGGGCGCCGACGGGACGGAGCGGCGCTTTCCGGCTTCTGGGACGAGTGGACGGCGGCGGAGATGCGCCATTTCGCCGCGGATCCGTCCCGTCCGTATGCTGATGCGCTGGTACGGCAGTGTCAGGAGGGATACGAGTGGCTCCCGAGGCGCGATTCCGCACCCCTCGCACACCATTCCGTTACGGACAGTGATGATCTCCCCCCGCCGCACTGAACCGTCGGAAAACCGCCCCTCGGAGTCACCCAACTCCGCTTGACCCGGGGGCCGTACAGGTCTTACGTTCTGAATGTGCGGCTTTCCGGAGCCGCCGCAGACGCGAAGCCCCCGGTTGTTCCCCCGTGATCGGGGGCTTCGTTCTGCCCATTCCGGGCCTTTCACCGCGCCTCAGCAGCGGTTTCGCAGCGGTTTCGCTCACCCTCGGTCACCGGCCAAGACGTGCTTCCGCGGCCCTCGCGCCACCCCTTCGATCCGGGGCCCCCTCGCAGGTACGATGCAGCTGGTGCGGTCAGTTCCCGTCAATTCCGTTCTGCACTCTGCGAATTGGCGATTCAGCACGGGGGCACGGTGGTGGGGGACGTGATGGACTTCGGCACGCAGGGCGCGCACGCCCCGGCCGATCTCGCCTGGCTGCGGGGCATCGACGCGTACACCATGGGCGCGTATCCGCAGGCCGAGGAGGAGTTCCGGGCCGCGGTACGGATGGATCCGGGCATGGTGGACGGCTGGCTGGGACTGCACGCGCTGCGGGTGGACACCACCACCGCGCTGCTGCGCATGTACCGTCACCGGGAGCGCTTCGGCGAACAGCGCGCTCGGCACCGGCGCACCCTCAACTCCTGGTACTGGCTGGGCTGGTGGGTCCAGCCGGTCCTGGAGAGCCCGCGCGATCTGCTGCTCGCGCACGCCTCGCACTGGCTCGACGGCCGCCATGTGCCGGAGCTGGACCGCGCGCTGGCCGGTCTGCCACCGGTGGACACAGACCCCCAGGTCCGCTTCCTGCACGCCTGCCGGTCGTATCTGGTCAAGGACTGGGACCAACTGGTGCGGCACACCGAGCCGTTGCTGGGCGATCCGCTCCTCGGGATCGAGGCCGGGCTGTTCGGCGGGATGGCGCGGGTGCGCCTGGAGATGTTCGGGCAGGCCGAGCCGCTCCTCTCGGCGGCCCTGATGCGCTGTCGCAGCGAACAGCCGCAGCGCAAGGAGCTGCGCTACTGGCTGGCCCGCGCCCACGAGGGCACCGGCCGCTCCGCCGCCGCGCTGCCCCTGTACCGGGCGGTGCACCGGGTCGACCCGGCGTTCATGGACACCTCGGCGCGGCTGGCCGCGATCACCGAGTCGGACGGCCTGGACGGGTCGTACGGCTCCGACGACCCGTCCGATCTGGCGGCCGTCTCGCTGTCCGGGTTCGGCCAGGACGGCACGGTGGACGGCGCCGAGCCCGAGGCGGCGCCCCTCGAACCGCCGGAGGGGCGCGAGGTGCGGGTGCCGGTCGCCGGCCCGGCGGTGGTGGTGCCGCCGCCGCCCGACGGCGTACGGGAGAAGGCGGGCATCCCGGCCCAGCCCGCCCCGCCACCCGTGCCGACCGGCCCGACGGACGCGGCGCTGCTCGCCCAGGCGCTGGCGGAGCTGGAGCGGATGGTGGGCCTGGAGCCGGTGAAACGCCAGGTCAAGGCGTTGTCGGCGCAACTCAACATGGCCCGCTTACGAGTCGGCCAGGGCCTCCCCGTCCAACCGCCGAAACGTCACTTTGTCTTCTCCGGCCCCAGCGGCACCGGCAAGACCACGGTCGCGCGGATCCTGGGCCGGGTCTTCTACGCGCTCGGCCTGCTGGGCGGCGACCACCTCGTGGAAGCTCAACGGGCCGACCTGGTGGGCGAGTTCCTCGGCCAGACGGCGGTCAAGGCGAACGAGCTGATCGACTCGGCGCTGGGCGGGGTGCTGTTCGTGGACGAGGCGTACAGCCTCTCCAACTCCGGCTACAGCAAGGGCGACGCGTACGGCGACGAGGCGCTCCAGGTGCTCCTGAAACGTGCCGAGGACAACCGCGACCACCTGGTGGTCATCCTCGCGGGCTACCCCGAGGGGATGGACCGCTTGCTGGCCACCAACCCGGGCCTGTCCTCCCGCTTCACCACCCGGGTGGACTTCCCCTCGTACCGCCCCCTGGAGCTGACGGCGATCGGGGAAGTCCTGGCGGCGGAGAACGGGGACGGGTGGGACGAGGAGGCGCTGGACGAGCTGCGCTCGATCAGCGGGCACGTGGTGGACCAGGGGTGGATCGACGAACTCGGTAACGGGCGGTTCCTGCGCACGCTGTACGAGAAGAGCTGCGCGTACCGCGACCTGCGCCTGTCGACGTATCCCGGCACGCCGGGGCGTGAGGACCTGGCCACGTTGCGGCTGCCGGATTTGATGCAGGCGTATGGGGAGGTGCTGTCGGGGCGGGGCGGGGCGATGGATCCGCTGTAGCCCTTTCCCCACCCCGCCCGTTCCCTTGAGCCCTGGGCGGGCGGCCGGGTTCGTCGGCTACCGGCCGGTGGGGGCCGGTCGCGCAGTTCCCCGCGCCCCTGAAGGCAGAACGGGGCCCGGGCACATCCAGCCCCTCCGGCGTGCAAGGAGCGGGGCCCTGGCAAATCCAGCCCCTGGGGTCCCCCTGGACGAAGTCCTTGGGGGAGTTTGAGGAGCGGGGTCCGGACGGAGCCCCGAAGCGGGATGCAGGGGCCGCAGGCCCCGCAAACGAGGTCCGGGGGGCAGCCCCCGGAAAACCACCCCCACCCCTCCCCCACCCCCGGAGGGTTCAGGGGAAGGGGCGGGGTGGGGGCTGAATCGCCGGGGCTAACCCGCCAGCGCCTGCTCCGCGCGCGGCTGTGTCGGGAACGGCCGGTGGGACGGGTCGCGGACCTCGCCGACCAGCATCTCCAGGACGTCCTCCAGGGCCACAAGACCCAGCACCCGCCCCGACGCATCCGCCACCTGCGCAAGGTGCGCCGCCGCCCGGCGCATCACCGTGAGCACGTCGTCGAGCGGCAGCTCCGCCCGCAGGGTGACCAGCGGCCGCCACACCTGCTGCGGCACCGCCCGCTCCCGGTCCTCCAGGTCCAGCACGTCCTTGACGTGCAGGAAGCCCATGAAGGCGCCCCCTTCCGCGCACACCGGGAAGCGGGAGTAGCCGGTACGGACCGTCAGTTCCTCCAGCTCCCGGGGCGTCACCGAGCAGCCCACCGTCACCAGGGACGACCGGTCGAGCAGCACGTCCGTCACCGGGCGGCTGCCCAGCTCCAGCGCGTCCTCCAGGCGCTCCATCTCCCGGGGGTCCAGCAGGCCCGCCTGCCCGGAGTCCTCCACCAGGCGGTTGAGCTGCTCGCTGGTGAAGACCGCCTCCACCTCGTCCTTGGGCTCCACCCGGAACGCCCGCAGCACCAGCCGCGCGCACGCGCCCAGCGCCACCGTGACCGGGCGGCACACCCGGGCGAAGGCGACGAGGCCCGGGCTGAACCAGAGCGCGGTCTTCTCGGGCGCCGCCATCGCCAGGTTCTTCGGGACCATCTCGCCGATGACAAGGTGGAGGAAGACGACGAGGGCGAGCGCGATCGCGTAGCCGAGGGGGTGGATCAGGCCCGCCGGGACCCGGGCCGCCTCGAAGACGGGCTCCAGGAGGTGGGCCACCGTGGGCTCGGCCACCGCGCCCAGTGTCAACGAGCAGACGGTGATGCCGAATTGCGCGGCCGCCATCATCTGCGGCAGGTTCTCCAGGCCGTGCAGCACCTGCCGGGCCCGCGCCGACTGGGACGCGAGCGGTTCGATCTGGCTGCGGCGCACGGACACCAGGGCGAACTCGGCCCCGACGAAGAAGCCGTTCGCCAGCACCAGGAGCAGGGCGAAGAAGAGTTGCAGCACGCTCATCGCACGGCCTCGCTCAGGACGTCCGCGGTCCGCACGAAGCGCACCCGCTCCGCCCGGTACCGCTCGACCCGGCGGACCTGGATCCGCCAGCCGGGCAGCTCGGCGCGGTCACCGGGGACCGGGATGCGGCCGAGCAGATCGGCGACGAGTCCGGCGACCGTCTCGTACGGGCCATCCGGCACGTCCAGTCCTATCCGGCGCAGGCTCAGCACCCGGCAGCTGCCGTCGGCCTCCCACGCGGGGCGGCCGTCGTCGCTCGCCACCGCGGCGAGTTCGGGCCCGGTGTCGCCCTCGGCGTCGTGCTCGTCGCGCACCTCGCCGACCAGCTCCTCGACGATGTCCTCCAGGGTGACGACCCCGGCCGTACCGCCGTACTCGTCGACGACCACGGCTATCGGCTGCTCGCTGCGCAGCCGCTCCAGGAGCTGCTGCACGGGCAGGGTCTCGGGCACCAGGAGCGGCGGCACGGCGATGCGCGCGGCGGGAGTGCGATGGCGCTCCTGCGGCGGCACCGCCAGCGCGTCCTTGAGGTGGACCATGCCGACGACCTCGTCGATCCGCTCCCGGTAGACGGGGAAGCGGGAGAGCCCGGTGGCCCGGGTGAGGTTGAGGACGTCGGTGGCGGTCGCGGAGGTCTGCAGCGCGCTCACCTTCACACGCGGCGTCATCACGTTCTCCGCGGTGAGCCGCCCGAGCGCGAGGGTGCGTACGAAGAGGTCGGCGGTGTCCTGCTCGATGGCTCCGGCCCGCGCCGAGTGGCGGGCCAGCGAGACCAGTTCGCCGGGGGTGCGGGCGGAGGCCAGCTCGTCGGCGGGCTCCACGCCGAGCGCCCGGACCAGCCGGTTGGCGACGGTGTTCAGGAGCGAGATGACCGGCCGGAAGAGCCGGGAGAAGCGGCTCTGCGGCCCGGCGACGAACCGCGCGACCTGGAGGGGCCGCGACACCGCCCAGTTCTTGGGGACGAGTTCGCCGATCACCATCTGCACGGCGGAGGCGAGCAGCATGCCTATGACGACGCCCACGCCGGGCACCACCCCGTCCGGCAGGCCGGTCGCGGTGAGCGGCCCGTCGAGCAGTCCGGCGAGCGCGGGCTCGGCGAGCATGCCGACGACGAGCGAGGTGATGGTGATGCCGAGCTGAGTGCCGGAGAGCTGGAAGGACAGCTCGCGCAGGGCCTTGACGACGGTGCCGGCTCGGCGGTCACCGTCGGCGGCGGCCTTTTCGGCGTCCGGGCGGTCCACGGTGATCAGGCCGAACTCGGCGGCCACGAAGAACCCGTTGGCAAGGATGAGAAGGAATGCCGCTGCGAGCAGCAGAAGCGGGGTGGTCATGCCGCCGCCTCCTGCGAAGGGGCGGCGCAGATACTACCGGACGATCCGTCCATTGCTGGAGGGAGTCACTCCTCGGGTCGCTGGTGCCCCGCAGGCCGATGGTGCCGCCTTGTGCACGGGGCTGGCGCGTTGAGCGCCACCGTCACCAGGGTAGCTATTGAGATCGTCGCCGCAATGCTTGCCCCGGTGCTGAAAAGGGCGGGTCAGCCCGCCTGGCGGGTGCCGTGCGACTCGGCGAGTGCGCGCAGCGCCCGGGCGTCGCGGATGGCCCGCTCCTTGGCGATGCCGGGCTGGATGCCGAGCGCGGGCAGGCTGGTGCCGTCGCTGAGGTCCAGGAACACCCAGGGGTCGCCGGGGCGGAGGTTGACGCGCAGGATCTCCGCCCAGTCGAGCCGCCGTGTCCGGGTGAGGTTGACGACCGTGACGCCCGTGTCGTCGGCGACGACCTTGGGGCGGCTCAGCAGCGCGAGGACCGCGAAGAACATCGCCGCGGTGAACACGAAGCTGGCCCGCTCGCCCGCGCTCATGTTCTCCAGGAGCAGCGCGACGCCAGTGATCACGGCGAACATCACGGCACCCACGCTCAGCAGCACGGCCCGGGTGCGGGTCGGCCGGAACGTGACCGGGAGAGCGGGGAGTTGGGGCGCGGGGGCGGACACGGGGTACGTCACTTCCGTACGGGAGTAAAGGGATCGGAGGGGGCGGTCAGAGGCGGCAGGCGTGGATGGCCGTGGTGAGGATGGCGCGGGCGCCCAGCTCGTACAGGTCGTCCATGATCCGCTGGGCCTCCTTGGCCGGGACCATGGCGCGGACGGCGACCCAGCCCTCGTTGTGGAGCGGCGAGATCGTCGGCGACTCCAGGCCCGGGGTGAGGGCGACGGCCCGCTCCAGGTGCTCGGCGCGGCAGTCGTAGTCCATCATCACGTAGCTGCGGGCGACCAGGACACCCTGGAGGCGGCGCAGGAACTGCTGCACCTTGGGCTCTTCGATGTCCGCGCCGGTGCGGCGGATGACGACCGCCTCGGACTTCATGATCGGCTCGCCGATGACTTCGAGGCCCGCGTTGCGCAGCGAGGTGCCGGTCTCCACGACGTCCGCGATGACGTGGGCGACTCCGAGCTCGATGGCGGTCTCGACGGCGCCGTCCAGGTGGACGACGGAGGCGGCGACGCCGCTGTCCTTGAGGTGCTGGGCGACGATCCCCTCGTACGAGGTGGCGATCGTCATCCCGTCGAAGTCGCCGACGCCCTTGGCCGTGCCGGGCTTGGTGGCGTAGCGGAAGGTCGAGCGGGCGAAGCCGAGGGAGAGGATCTCCTCCGCGTCGGCGCCCGAGTCGAGCAGCAGGTCGCGTCCGGTGATGCCGATGTCGAGGCGGCCGGCGCTGACGTAGATCGCGATGTCACGGGGGCGCAGGTAGAAGAACTCGACCTCGTTCTCGGGGTCGACCAGGACGAGTTCCTTGGACTCCTTGCGCATCTGGTAGCCGGCCTCATGGAGCATCGCCGACGCAGGTCCGGACAGTGAACCCTTGTTGGGGACGGCGATGCGCAGCATGAGGTCGGCTTCCTTACTTGGAGACGTACGGGGGAGAGTGCGGGGGTGCTCAGAGGTGGGCGTAGACGTCGTCGAGTGAGATCCCGCGCGCGACCATCATCACCTGGACGTGGTACAGCAGCTGCGAGATCTCCTCGGCGGCGGCGTCCTTGCTCTCGTACTCGGCGGCCATCCAGACCTCGGCGGCCTCCTCGACGACCTTCTTGCCGATGGCATGCACGCCCTTGTCCACCAGCTCGGCGGTGCGGGAGGTGGACGGGTCGCCGTTGGCTGCCTTGAGCTGGAGCTCCGCGAAGAGCTCTTCGAAACTCTTGGGGGGTTTGTTCGCCATGATGCTTCTTAGGGTAAGGGGTGCTTCCCTGCCACTCAGCGCCAGGGTTCGCTGACGGTGCGCAGCGTGGCGGCCGTGGCGACGGCGGCGGTGACCGCTTCGTGCCCCTTGTCCTCGTTCGACCCTTCGAGGCCGGCCCGGTCCAGGGCCTGCTCCTCGGTGTCGCAGGTCAGTACGCCGAAGCCGATGGGTACGCCGGTGTCGATGCTGACCTGGGTGAGACCGTTGGTGACACCCTGGCACACGTAATCGAAGTGCGGCGTGCCGCCCCTGATGACGACGCCGAGGGCGACCACCGCATCGTATCCGCGGCCCGCGAGCACCTTGGCGACGACCGGCAGCTCGAAGCTGCCGGGGACGCGCAGCAGCGTCGGCTCGTCGATGCCGAGCTCGTGCAGGGCGCGCAGGGCCCCGTCGACGAGTCCGTCCATGACCTTCTCGTGCCACTGCGCCGCGATGACCGCGACCCGGAGGTCTGCGCAGTTGCGTACGGACAGTTCGGGTGCGCCCTTGCCACTCACGTGCTGCTCCTCAGTGATCTTTCAGCTGTTACGGGTGTCGCTGTACGGGTGTCGCTACTGGTTGCCGCAGGCCGACGTGGTCGCGTCCAGCCACGGCAGGTCGTGTCCCATCCGGTCGCGCTTGGTGCGCAGGTACCGCAGATTGTGCTCGCCCGCCTGGACGGGCATCGGCTCGCGGCCGGTGACCTTGAGGCCGTGGCGGACCAGCGCGGTGGTCTTCTCCGGGTTGTTGGTCATCAGCCGCAGGCTGCGCACGCCCAGGTTCTCCAGGATCTGCGCGCCGGCCGCGTAGTCGCGGGCGTCGGCGGGCAGCCCCAGCTCCAGGTTGGCGTCGAGTGTGTCGCGGCCCTGCTCCTGGAGCTCGTAGGCGCGCAGCTTGGAGAGCAGTCCGATGCCACGCCCCTCGTGGCCGCGCAGATAGACGACGACGCCGCGGCCCGCCTCGGTGATGCGCTCCATGGAGGCCTGCAGCTGGGGGCCGCAGTCGCAGCGCTGCGAGTGGAAGATGTCGCCGGTCAGGCACTCGGAGTGGACCCGCACCAGGACGTCCTCGCCGTCGCCGATCTCGCCGTGGACCAGCGCCACGTGCTCGACGCCGTCGACGGTGGAGCGGTAGCCGTAGGCGGTGAACTCGCCGAAGGAGGTGGGGAGGTGGACCTCGGCCTCGCGGCGCACGGTCGGCTCGGAGGAGCGGCGGTAGGCGATCAGGTCCTCGATGGAGATGATCGTCAGACCGTGCTTGCGGGCGAACGGGATGAGCTCGGGCAGCCGCAGCATCACCCCGTCCTCGCCCGCGATCTCCACGATCGCGCCGGCCGGGGCGAGCCCCGCGAGCCGGGCCAGGTCGACCGCGGCCTCGGTGTGGCCGTTGCGGACGAGGACGCCGCCGGGCTTGGCGCGCAGCGGGAAGATGTGCCCCGGGCGGACGAAGTCCCCGGCGTCCGAGTGCCCGTCGGCCAGCAGGCGCAGCGTGGTGGCGCGGTCGGCGGCGGAGATGCCGGTGGAGACGCCGTGCGCGGCGGACGCGTCGACCGAGACGGTGAACGCGGTCTTCATCGACTCGGTGTTGTGGTCGACCATCTGGGGCAGCTGGAGCCGGTCGAGCGCCTCGCCCTCCATGGGCGCGCAGATCAGCCCGCGGCACTCGCTCATCATGAAGGCGACGATCTCGGGGGTCGCCTTCTCGGCGGCGATGACGAGGTCGCCCTCGTTCTCGCGGTCCTCGTCGTCCACGACCACGACCGGCCGGCCGGCCGCGATGTCGCGGATCGCCTGCTCGACCGGGTCGAGGGAGAGGTCCTCGCGATTGTCGGTGGAGTACCAGGTGGGTGTGGTGGCGCTCATGCCGCCGCTCCTTCCAGGACGGGCTGCGCGCTCGTACGGGAGCGCAGCCACCAGTCGCGCAGGCCCCAGAGGACGATTGCGCCGTAGATGACGTAGACGAAGCCGGAGAAGGCGAAGCCGTTGGCGAAGTTGAGCGGCACGCCCACGGCGTCGACGAGGAGCCAGGCGAGCCAGAACTCGACCATGCCGCGCGCCTGGGCGTACATGGCGACGATTGTGCCGACGAAGATGTACGCGTCCGGCCACGGGTCCCACGACAGCGTCGGGAAGGCGGTGAACAGACCGCCGACGGCGAGGGTGCCGACGGCGGCGCCGGCGACCAGCAGACCGCGCTCGCGCCAGGTGGCGAACCGCACCGCGATGGAGCCGTCCTGCCCCTGCCGCTTGCCGGCCTGCCACTGGTACCAGCCCCACAGGGCGACCACGATGACCACGACCTGCTTGCCGGCGCTGCCGGAGAGGTGGGCGGTGCTGAACGCGGCGAGCAGGATGACGCCGGAGAGGAACTGGGCGGGCCAGGTCCATATGGAGCGCCGCCAGCCGAGCGCGAGGGCGGCGAGACCGACCGTGTTGCCGATCATGTCGGACCACATGATGTGCTGGTCGAAGGCGGTGAACGCCTCGGAGTTGAGCCAGTTCACTTGGAGTCCTCCTGGCCGTGTGCGCCGAGGAGGCGCTCGACGTACTTGGCGATCACGTCGACCTCCAGGTTGACCGGGTCGCCCTGCTGCTTGAGGCCGAGCGTGGTCAGCGCGAGGGTGGTGGGGATGAGGCTGACGGTGAAGTAGTCGGGGCCCGCGTCGACCACCGTGAGGCTGACGCCGTCGACGGTGATCGAGCCCTTCTCCACGACGTAGCGGGAGAGTTCCGCGGGCAGCGAGACCTTGACGATCTCCCAGTTCTCCGAGGGGGTGCGCGCGACGACGGCGCCGGTGCCGTCGACGTGGCCCTGGACGATGTGCCCGCCGAGGCGGCCGCCGACGGCCATGGGCCGCTCCAGGTTGACGCGGGAGCCGACGTCGAGGGCGCCGAGGCTGGAGCGCTTGAGCGTCTCCTCCATGACGTCGGCGGTGAACTCGCCGTCGCCCGTCTCCACGACGGTCAGACAGACCCCGTTGACGGCGATCGAGTCGCCGTGCCGGGCGCCCTCGGTGACGACGGGGCCGCGCAGACGGAAGCGGGAGGAGTCGCCGAGCTTCTCGACGGCGGTGACCTCACCCAGCTCTTCGACGATTCCGGTGAACACGCTCATCGCTCCTTGGGAGTGGCACTGATACGGAGATCGGGGCCGATGCGGACGGTCTCGGTCAGTTCGAGCCGCAACGCTTCGGCGATCGTGGTGATTCCGGCGCCGGTCAGGGCCGCCGGGCCCGCGCCGAGCAGGACGGGTGCGAGATAGCCGACGACCTTGTCGACGGCGCCCGCGGCGACGAAGGCCCCGGCGAGGGCCGGGCCGCCTTCGAGGAGTACGGACCGGACGCCGCGCCCGTGCAGGGCGGCCAGCAGCGCCGGGATGTCCAGACCTGTGGCGGCGCGCGGCAGCCGGACGACGTCGGTGTCCGCCAGATGGGCGGTGTCGGCGTCCTCGGCGACCGCGACCAGGGTCGGCGCGGCGTCGTCGAGGACCCGGGCGCCGGGCCGTACGGCCTTCGCCTCGGTGTCGACGACGACCCGCAGCGGCTGGACGGCGCCCTCGATGCCGCGTACGGCGAGGTGGGGGTCGTCGGTGCGGGCGGTGCCGGAGCCGACCACCACGGCGTCGGCCTCGGCGCGCAGCCGGTGGACGTCCGCGCGGGCCTCGGGCGAGGTGATCCAGCGGCTGGTGCCGTCCTCGGCGGCGGTCCGGCCGTCGAGGGTCGCCGCGTACTTCCACAGGACGTAGGGCCGGCCGAGCCGTACGGAGGTGAGCCAGGCGGCGTTGCCCGCCTCGGCCTCCTCGGCGAGCAGGCCCTGCTCCACCTCGGCCCCGGCCGCCCGCAGTGTGTCGGCGCCCCCGGTGGCCTGCGGGTTCGGGTCGCCGACCGCGTACACGACACGGGCGATCCCGGCCTCGACGAGCGCCTGGGCGCAGGGGCCGGTGCGACCGGTGTGGTTGCAGGGTTCGAGGGTGACGTACGCGGTGCCGCCCCGGGCCTTCTCGCCCGCGGCGGACAGGGCGTGGACCTCGGCGTGCGGGCCGCCGGCCTTCTGGTGGAAGCCCTCGCCGACGACGGCGCCGCGGGCATCGGTGATGACGCACCCGACGACCGGGTTGGGGCTGGTGGAGCCGAGTCCGCGCGCGGCGAGCTCAATGGCTCGGCGCATCGCGTCTGCGTCGGCTGCGGTGGCCACCGGGTCCTCCTGCCTCTTCGGGCACGGACTCCGGGGCTGTCGATGAACGACAGAGAGCGGGAACAGGGCCGTACGTACAGCTCACGCATGGCCGAAGGACACCGACCGTCGCGGACGACGATCAGCGGAACGGCCGGCATGAGCCCTGAGGGCCCGCCCGCCGCGCACTGCCTCCCATCCGGACTTTCACCGTCGGTCCAGGAATTCCACCTGGTCAACCGGCCACTGGATGCGGCCGGGTCGCGGACTATTACCGCCGGTTCGGAATTACACCGACCCCGGAGTGCGCTGCTGCTGGTACAGGGTCAGTGTGCCACGCCTGATCGTCGGCCATACGGGCGAACATCTATGGCCTGGGTCACAGTGCCGGTCGCGGCCCGTAGTGGAGGTTCACGGTCCGCCACATCGCGCATCCATCCCGGACGGGGCATTGGTCCATACCTTGGGTGGTTCGACCGGCGGCTCCACGGCGGCGGCTCATGCACCGCGCCCGTCTGGACGGCCACGGCCGAGTACGGTGGCTCCACGACCGTCTCGTACAAGTCCCACAACTGGAAGTCGAAGGGGTGGACGAAGGGCGAAGAGCCCGGAACCACCGGCGACTGGGGCGTCTGGCAGGACCTCGGGGCCTGCCGATCCCCCCACCCCCGAACGCCCGGCGGCACGACTCAAGGCCCTTGCCGTGGCCGCCGGGCACCCGCTGTGAAGCGCCCGCACCCCGGCCGGAGTGCGGTGCGTCAGGGTGCGGGCGGCGCGAACAGCTCGTCCTGCGCCGCGTCCCGCGCCGCGAGCAGGGCGCCGCGCAGCACCGCCCGGTCCCCGAGTTCGCTGGGCCGGACCTCCGCGCCCAGCGGGGTGAGCGCGGCGAGCCGGCTCTGCACCCGGGCGGAGAGCAACGCGCCGCCCGCGTGGCCGAGTTCGCCGCCGAGCACGATCAGGCCCGGGTCCAGTACGGAGACCACGGCCGCGGCGCCGATGGCGATCCGCTCGGCCAGCGCGTCGAGGAAGGGACCGGCCGCCTCGCGCACCAGGGTCTCGGCGCTGCCCGTCAGCCCGTACCCGGCGGCGAGCCGCACCACCGCGTCGGCTCCCGCGAGCGCGTGGAACCCGCCGTCGCAGCCGGTCGCGGACGGCAGTGCGCCGGTGCCCGGAACCGGCAGGAAGCCGATCTCGCCCGCGCCGCCGGAGGCACCCCGGCGCAGCTTCCCGTCCAGGAAGACCGCCGCGCCCACGCCCTGCCCCAGCCAGAACAGCACGAAGTCGTCCTGGCCGCGCGCGGCGCCGAGCCGGTGCTCGGCCATCGCCGCCAGGTTCACCTCGTTCTCCACGAGGACCGCGGCCGACAGCCGCCCGTGCAGGGCGGGGACCAGCTCGCGGTGCCAGGCGGGCAGGCCCGTGCTGTCGCGCAGTTCGCCCGTCGCCGGGTCGATCAGGCCGGGCGCCCCGATACCGATGCTGTGCAGCCGCTCGGCGCCCGCCTCCTTCGCGGTGCGCTCCAGGAGCGCCACCGTCTGCTCCACGGCGGGCCCGGTCCCGGCCTCGGCCCCGATCGGGAGGGCGGCCTCCGCGAGGGGCGCGCCGAGGAGATCGGCCACGAGCACGGTGACGCTGTCGGTGCGCACATCGAGGGCGGCGAGGTGGGCCCGGTCGGCGACGATGCCGTACAGCCGGGCGTTGGGGCCGCGCCGCTCGGCGCCCGACTCCCCCACGACCTCGACGAGCCCCGAACCCTGGAGCCGTTCGACCAGGTCGGCGACGGAGGGGCGGGACAGACCGGTGAGCTTCTTGAGCTGACCCGCCGTCAACGGCCCCTCGTCCTGGAGCAGACGCAGGGCGAGGCGGTCGTTGATGACCCGGGCGGTGCTGGGTGAGGCGGGCATGCCGGGGATCCTTCCAGACGACCGGAACCCGATGGACGGCGCAGTATTTATCAGGCAGGGTTCCTGATAGTTTATCGCGGACCAGCATCCAGGGGAGGACCGGGCGGATGGCGACCGAAGCGGACGACGGCGTACGGCAGTTGAGGCGGGCCAGGATCGCGGTCGCCGCGGTGTTCTGCGTCCACGGCACGGTCACCGGCAACTTCGCGACCCGGGTCCCGTGGATCCAGGACCACACCGGGGTCTCCACCGGCCAGCTCGGTCTGGCGCTCGCGTTTCCCGCCATCGGCTCGTCGCTGCTGATGCCGCTCTCCGGCGCGGTCACCCACCGCTTCGGGGCGCGCCGTGCGCTGCGCGGGCTGCTCGCCCTGTGGACGCTCACCCTCGCGCTCCCGGCGCTCGCGCCGAACCTCTACACGCTCTGCGCGGCGCTCTTCGTGTTCGGGGCGACGGCGGGCATGTCGGACGTGGCCATGAACGCGCTGGGCGTGCAGACCGAGGACCGGCTCGGCCGGTCCATCATGTCCGGACTGCACGGCATGTGGAGCGCGGGCGCCCTGATCGGCTCGACCACCGGCACGCTGGCCGCGCACCTCGGCGTCGACGCGCGCGTGCACCACCTCGTCGCGGCGGCCGCTCTCACCGCGCTTGGCGCACTGGTCTGCGGCGGCGTGCTGGACCTGCGCAGCGCGCCCGACGAGGCCCCGCCGCCGCGCTTCGCCCGGCCGCCCAGGACGGCGCTGGTCATCGGACTCGTCGCGTTCTGCGCGGTGTTCGCCGAGGGGGCGAGCCTGGACTGGTCGGCGGTGTACCTGCGGGACACCATGGACGCCTCGGCCGGGCTCGCCGCCGCCTCTACCACCGCGTTCACGCTGACCATGGCGGTGGCGCGGATCGCGGGCGACAAGGTGGTGGACCGGTTCGGCGCGGTACGGACGGTCCGCTGCGGGGGCGTGCTGGCGACCGCGGGCGGGCTCGCGGTGGTCCTCGCGCCCGGCCCGGCCGTGGCCATGGGCGGGTTCGCGCTGATCGGCCTGGGGGTCGCGGTCGTGGTGCCGCTGGCCTTCGCGGCGGCCGGGCGCAGCGGCCCGAACCCTGGGGCCTGTCCGGCGGATCCGGTCGGCACGCGGGGGTCTGGCACCCCCATCTGCGGCGTTGTCGTCAATCGCCGACGCTCCGCGTCGCCTCAATCCTCCGCCTTGCAGCTGGACGCACCAGACCCCCGCTCACCAGCACCGAAAGAGGCGCCCCGGACCGAGGCCGACCGGATCCGCCGGACAGACCCCAGCCAGGCCATCGCGGGCGTCGCCACCATCACGTACACCTCGGGTCTCGTCGCCCCCTCGGCCATCGGCGGCATCGCCGATCTGACCTCGCTGGTGGTGTCGTTCGGCCTGGTCACGCTGTTGGCGCTGGGCCTGGTGGCGGGGGCGGAGGTGCTGCGTACGGGAGTGCGCACCCGGGCCGCCGGCGGCCCGGCCGGGGGGGGGGGGGGGGGGGGGGGGAGAAGCCGGAGACGCGCAAACGGACCGCCCACCCGGAGGGAGGGGTGGTTTGCGCTCTGTGTCCCCCGCCCCCCCCCCCCCCTCCCCCCCCCCT
>NZ_JBVIHM010000013.1:57762-131604 GCF_055570295.1 Streptomyces sp. NPDC031265 | reverse complement strand
GGTGTTTTTGGGCCTGGTGGCGTTTTTGGTTCGGGGTTTGGTGGTGGGGGCGGCGGTGTTCCGCGCGTGCCTCCCCCCCCTCCCCCCCCCCCCCCCGGCCGGGGCGGCGCCGGTGCGGTCCACCGACGCCGCCCAGTAGCCGGCGGCTGAACCGTATGGGGGGGGCGGTTCAGCCGGGCCGCTCCTTCCGCCTCAGCCCGCGATCGAGTCCAGTTGCTCGGCGGCGGGCCGCAGCGCCCAGAGGTCACCGCCGGGCGGCGCCTGGAGCTTCGGTACGGCCGCGCGGGCCTTCTTGTCGCCCGCGTCGGCCGCCGCGTGCACCACGTCGCTCGCCGCGTACCGGTAGAACTCCAGCTCCGGGTGGGGCCAGGCGGCCGCGCCGGTCGCCGCTGACAGCAGATAGTCGACGGCCTTGAACAGGCTCTGCCCCTGCGGCCCCCGGTATCCCCACAGGTCCAACCCGATCTGCTTGCCGATCGCGGCGAGCCGGGTGTACGCCACCAGGTCGAAGGCCGAGTAGTGCCAGCTGCGGGTGCGGGCGAGCTCCTGGGGCTGGCTGCCGTCGGCGGCGATCTGCGGATCGACCCTCAGCCTCTCGGCGCCCCGGACCGTCCTGCGCGCCAGGTCCTTGTCGCCGGTGGCCAGCGCGAGCGCGGCGATCTGCATGTCCTGGAAGGTGCCGTGGTTGTTCCTGGCGGCCGACTCCTCCTTGCCGAAGGGAGAAGTCACCAGCCAGTTCAGGAACTTCTTGTTCCAGTCGAGCATCCGCGCGCGGTCGTCCGCCCGCCAGCCGGGCGCGCCCAGGTCGAGGACGGCGACCGCGTCGAGGACGCCGGTGTACTGCTGCGAGAAGTCGATGATGCCGATGGCCCGGCCGTCGTACTTGCAGGGGATGAACTGCCCGTGGTCCAGGCTGGGGTTCATCCGGGTCGCCGGGTCCAGGAACCAGGTGCGCAGGGCGGCCGAGGCCTGCTCCGCGTACTGCGGCCGGCCGGTGTAGTACCAGGCGAGGCTGAGCGTCGTCACGGAGTTGACGACCTTGCCGAGGTCGGGCCGGTCGGTGCCGGTGTCGACCTCGGGGTTGCGCTGCCCGTCCTTCTGCACGTACGGGCAGCCCCAGGGGTTGTCGGCGGTCTTCGGCTTCGAGGGCCACCAGTACGGGGCCTGGCTGAGGTAGTCGTGGGGGTCGCCGCCCGGCGCGGGTTTCGGCTTGTCCACGACCGTCCAGGGCCCCTGCCCGAGCCAGCCGTCGGCGGCCGCGGTCAGCTTCCCCACGGCGGTGCGCAGCGCCGGGTCGCCGGCGTCGAGCCGCAGCCGCGCGTCCCTCATGCGCGCGCCGTCGACGACCACGGTGTGCGGGGCCTTCGGGGCGGCGGGCTTGGAGGCGGCGGCCTCCGAGGCGTGCGAGGCGGCCGGTACGAGCGCCGACGCGAGGGCCGCGGCCGCGGCCAGCAGCGCCACGAGCCCACTGCGAGATCTTCCGCCACCCATTCCGGCTGTGCCACCCATAGGGGCATCCCCTCAGCTAGAGATTCGCATCGTAGAGAAACCAGAGACTTCACATATCTGAACTGCGTTCACAGATAAGGCGCTTGGAGCGTAGGGCCAGCAGTTCCGGGTGACAATGCCTGGCGCTGGATTCACGGATGGGACCCGAGATCACGGAGCCCACTACCATTGCGCTGATTCTTCTCAGCACGGAGCGAACTGGAGCGAACTCATGGGCCTCGGCGTGCGCTGGACCCTGCACGGTGACGGGCGGACCCCCGCCCCGGGTGCCGTCGTCCGTCCCGACGAGCGGCTCTCCTGGCCCCGGACGATCGGGCTCGGCGCCCAGCACGTGGTGGCCATGTTCGGCGCGTCCTTCGTGGCGCCGGTCCTCATGGGCCTGGACCCCAATCTCGCGATCATGATGTCCGGCGTCGCCACGGTCATCTTCCTGCTCGCCACCAAGGGCCGGGTGCCCAGCTATCTGGGCTGCTCCCTCTCCTTCGTCGGCGTCGCGGCCGCGATCCGGGCCACCGGAGGCACCAGCGCCACCGTCACCGGCGCGGTCTTCGTCGTCGGCATCGTCCTGTTCGCGGCGGGCCTGGCGGTGCAGCGGTTCGGCGCACGGATCATCCACGCCGCGATGCCGCCGATCGTGACAGGCGCGGTGGTCATGCTGATCGGCTTCAACCTGGCGCCGGTCACCGCGGCCACGTACTGGCCGCAGGACCAGTGGACCGCGCTCCTGGTGATGTTCTTCACCGGGCTCGCCGTGGTCTGTCTGCGCGGCTTCTGGTCCCGGGTCGCGATCTTCCTCGGCCTGCTCTTCGGCTACGGCATCTCCTGGCTCTTCGACCGCGTCTTCGGCAAGATCCACTCCGTTCCGGGCGCGGGCGAGGCCACCGACCACTGGCGGCTCGACCTCTCCGGCGTCGGCAGGGCCGACTGGATCGGCCTGCCCTCCTTCCACGCCCCGCACTTCGAGTGGTCCGCCATCCTGGTCGCACTCCCCGTCGTGATCGCGCTGATCGCCGAGAACGCCGGACACGTCAAGGCCGTCGGCGAGATGACCGGCGACGACCTCGACGACAAGCTCGGCACCGCGATCGCCGCGGACGGCGCCGCCTCGATGCTCTCCACCGCCGTCGGCGGCCCGCCCAACACCACCTACTCCGAGAACATCGGCGTCATGGCCGCCACCCGCGTCTACTCGACCGCCGCCTACTGGGCCGCCGCCGGATTCGCGCTGCTCTTCGGCGTCTGCCCCAAGTTCGGCGCGATCGTCGCGGCCATCCCCGGCGGCGTCCTCGGCGGCATCACCGTCATCCTGTACGGCATGATCGGCCTCCTGGGCGCCCAGATCTGGATCAACGCCAAGGTGGACCTGCGCAATCCGCTGAACCTGGTCCCGGCGGCCGCGGGCATCATCATCGGCGTCGGCGGCGTCACCCTGAAGTTCACCGACGACTTCCGCCTCAGCGGGATCGCCCTCGGCACCATCGTGGTCATCACCGGCTACCACGTGCTGCGCGCCCTGGCCCCGGCCCATCTCAAGGAGCAGGAGCCGCTGCTCGACGAGGGCACGTCGTCGTACGACGACGGCAGCGGCGAGGGCGGCGCGGCCGCGGGGGCTCAGCGCGCCAAGTCGTAGGCGTAGTCGGGGGTGAAGGTGCCCGCCGTGCCCCGGCAGCCGTCGGACTCGCCGGGCACCTTCACCCACAGATAGGCGTCGATGCGCGCCTCGCCCGTGTGCGTGGTCGGGGCGCGTCCCAGCGCGCGCCCGGCCGGGTCGCACCACTCCCCGTCGGGCGGCGCGCCTTTGCCGTTGCGGCTGGTGTCGATCACCGCGCCCAGCCGCGCGGGACCGCCCAGCGCCTTGAGCACCCGCCGTGCGTACGCCACTTCGTCCGAGGTGCGGTGGAAGTTGGAGACATTGGTGAAGATGCCGTCGCCGCTGGTGGCCGCGCCCGCCGCGCGCAGCAGCCCGGCCATCTCCCCGGCGTCGCGCCATCCGGAGTGGCCCGCGTCGAAGTACACCCTGGCCCGGGCGTCGGCGGTATGGATCGCCCGCCCCGCCCTGGCCAGCGAGGCGAACCGGGCGGCGCGCTCGCCCTCGGAGAGGCAGTCCGACTGGGCGATCGCGTCCGGCTCCAGGACCACGATGACCGGTGAACGCCCGAGCCCCGCCGCGAAGTTCCCGATCCAGGTGTCGTACGCCTCAGGGCTCGGCGCACCGCCCTGCGAGGCGCCGCCGCAGTCCCGGCCGGGAATCGCGTAGGGGACGAGCACCGGCACCCGGCCCTGTCCGGCCGCCGCCGAGGTCACCGCCCGCACCTCGCGCGTGATCGCGCCGGGGTCGTACTCGGTGAACCAGACGGCCGTGGGCTGGTCCGCGATCCGCCGCTCGATCAGCGACCGGCGGGGGTCGTCGGGGTGGTCCCGTACCCAGTCCAGGACCTGCGAGTCGGGCGAGCGGTAGAGCGCGGCGGAGACCGCCGCCCGCGACGGCGACGGGGTGGCCGAGGGCTTCGGGGCGAGGGACGGCTTGGCCGGGCGCCGAGTCTCGGGCGTACGCGACGGCGCCGCGGATGCCGAGGTGGGCACGGCGGGCAGGGTCACCGTGGCGGGCGAGGCGGTCACCGTGGGCCGGGCCGTGTCGTCGCCCCCGCCCCCGAGGGCCGCCAAGGCGCCCGAGACCACGCCGGCGGCCACGACCGCACAGGCCAGCCCCACCATGGCGGCACGCCGCACGGCCGAGCGGCGCGCGGCTCTGTCGTCCCGGCGCCTACGCGCGCGTGACGGCGGTGTTCCCGGCACCGTGAACTCCCCTCCCCCAAGGCCCCGATGGCCGCGTGTTCACCCGTTCCGGGGAAGCCCCGGGCCCGGCGGCGTCCCGGAAAGCGCGGTGCTGGGACGCTGCCCTCATGGTGCTGATCGAACAGCGGGCAGGTGGCACGGAGCTCTCCGGAGCGTCGGTGGACACCGTAGCGGCGCGGATGCGGGCGCTGCGCGCGAGCCTGCCGCCCAAGGACGGCCTGGCCGTCTTCAACCGGGTCTATCTGGCGGTCACCGAGGAGATCGGCCGGTCCCTCACCCGGGGAGCGTTCGACGACTCTCGGGCAGCGGCGACGCTGGACGTGCTCTTCGCCGGGCGGTATCTGCGGGCGGTCGACGCGGTGGCGGCGGGGCGGCGGCCGCCCGCATGCTGGCGGCCGCTCTTCCAGTACCGGCGCCACCCGGGCGTACGCCCCCTCCAGTTCGCGCTCTGCGGCATCAACGCCCACATCGGGCACGACCTGGCGCTCGCCGTCGTCGACAGCTGCCGCGCCCTGGAGTGCGAGCCGGACGGGCTTGAGCGGGACTTCGAACGGGTCGGCGACACCCTGGTGGCGCTGGAGGAACGGGTGCGCGAGGAGCTGATGCCCGGGCCCGATCTGCTGGAGGTCGCGGACCCGCTCACGCACCTGCTGGCGTCGTGGAGCCTGGAGCGGGCGCGCGACGCGGCCTGGTCGTCGGCCCGGTTGCTGTGGAGGCTGCGGGAACTTCCCGACCTGTCCCGGGAGTTCAGAGAGCGGATGGACGCGGGTGTCGGCCTGGTGGGGCGGTGCCTGCTGACGCCCTACGCAACCCCTTCTTCGGCACGAGGAGTTCACTCATGGCAATCCGGCTCGGACTCGGCCTTCCGCAGATGAGGCAGTACGACATCGGGCGGGACATTCCCACGGTCGCGCGCGCCGCCGAGGAGTTGGGCTACGAGAGCCTGTGGGTGTTCGAGCGGGTGATCTTCCCTACGCCCACGACCCAGGGGCTGTACGGAATACCGGATTTGGCCTGGCCTGATACCTACCGGTCGGTGGCCGATCCGCTGGTCTCGCTCACTCTCGCGGCGGCGGCCACCGAGCGGGCGCGCCTGGGCACGAGCGTGCTCGTGGCGCCGTTGCACGTGCCGTTCCAGCTGGCCCGCTCGCTCGCCTCGCTGGACGCGGCGAGCGGTGGCCGGGTCCTCGCGGGGATCGGCACGGGCTGGTCCCTCGACGAGTACGCGGCGGCGGCCGTGGCACCGTTCGAGCAGCGCGGCAAGGTGCTCGACGAGACGCTGGACGTGTTCGCGGCGGTCTGGGGCCCGGACCCGGTCGCGTACGAGGGCGAGTTGACCACCATCGCCCCCTCCGAGGTCGGCCCCAAGCCGGCCCGGCCGATCCCGGTGTACCTCGCGGCGGCGGGCCCGAGGGCGGTCCGCCGGGTGGTGGACCGGGCGGACGGCTGGATGCCGGTGGCCCAGGGCGCGGACCAGCTCGCCAAGGCGTGGACAGAGCTGCGGGAGCTGGCCGCCGAGCGCGGCCGGGAGCGCGCGATAGAGGTGTGCGTCCGCGTGAACGCGCGGTACAGCCCGAAGCCGTACGAGGGCTCCGACCGCCCCCAGTTCGCCGGCAGCGCCGCGCAGATAGTCGAGGACCTGGTGGCCCACGCCCATGAGGGCATAGGCGAGTTCCTGCTCGACCTCCAGGGCACCACGCGCGACGCGGAGGAGCTGAAGGACGTGGCGGCGGAGGTGTACGGGCTGGCGCGCGCGGCGGGGCTGTAGACGGATCGGCTGCGAACGGATCGGCTGCGAACGAAAAGGGGCCCGGGGGCGAAAGCCCCGAGCCCCTGCCGCCATCGGCCGTCATCGGCCGCCGGTGGCCGTCAGTCCTCCGGCAGCTCGACCGGGGCGATCTCGTCGTACAGGTCGCCCGGGCCGGGGTTGGTGCCGTCCGTCGCGCCGCCGAGGTGGTGCATGACGCCCCACACCGCGTTCAGCGCGGTCTGCACCGCGCCCTCGGCCCAGCCCGCCGTCCAGGAGATGTCGTCGCCCGCGAGGAAGATGCCCCGCTTGTCCTCGGGCAGCGAGTCCTGCATGAAGTGCGTGAACAGACGGCGCTGGTAGCGGTAGTGGCCCGGCAGGTTCGCCTTGAACGCGCCCATGAAGTAGGGCTCGTTCTCCCACGACACGGTCACCGGGTTGCCGATGATGTGCTTGCGGATGTCGACCTTCGGGTAGATCTCGCCGAGCGACTTGAGCATGACCTCCATCCGCTCACTCGCCGACAGCGGCAGCCACTTCAGGCTGTCGTCGCACCAGGTGTAGGAGAGGCAGATGACGGCGGGCTGGTCCGGCCCGTTGTCGAGCAGGTAGGTGCCTCGGGTCATCCGGTCCGTCAGCGTCATCGACATGACGTCACGGCCGGTCGGGTTTCCCCTGTCGTCGACGGCCTTGTCCAGCCAGAACGGCCGGTCCACCGGCACGAAGAGCTTGGAGCTCTCCATGTAGTGGGTGCGCTCCATCGCCGTCCAGTGGTCGATCGGGAAGAGCGAGTCGTCGCACGCGATCTTGGAGAGCAGCATCCAGGACTGCGCGGTGAAGATCGCCGCACGGTAGGTGCGGATGTCTCCGGACGCGTCGGTCACCGTGATCCGGTTGCCCGCGGTGCGGGTCAGCCGGGTCACCGCCGGACGCGGCGTGCCCTCGTGCAGCGAGGAGAGCGAGGTGCCCTGCGCCCAGTGCACGATCTTCTCCGGCTCGCGCTCCCACAGCCGCAGCGGCAGCTGCTGGGAGCCGCCGACGATGCCGCGGTGGTGGTCGTCCGCCTCGGTGTAGACGACGCGCAGGATCTCCAGGATGGAGTTGGGGAAGTCGGTGTCCCAGCCGCCGGTGCCGAAGCCGACCTGGCCGAAGATCTCGCGGTGGCGGAAGGACTTGAAGGCCTCCGACTTGCAGAGGAACCCGTAGAAGGTCTCGTCGTCGAGCTTCTCGACGAGCTTGGCCCAGATCTCGCGGATGCGCGGGACGTCCCGCTCGCGCATCGCCGTGTTCATGTCGGAGAAGTCGGCGCCCTCGTCCAGACAGGCGTTCCACGCGGCGGACACATCGCGGTAGACCTGCGGCAGGTCGGCGATGGTCTCGGCGTAGTGCGTCTCGCCCTTGAGGTCGACGACCGTCGAGGGGGTGGCCTCGGCGAGCGGGTTCGGGAACGGCTCGGTGACCAGGCCCACGAGGTCGATGTAGTGCTGGAGCGCCGTCGAGGAGGGCGGGAAGCGCATCGCGCCCATCTCGGCGGTCAGACCGTCCGTGCCGGGCCCGTCGAACTCGACGGTGCGCAGCCGCCCCCCGATCTGGTCGGCCTCGTACACGACGGGCTTGAGGCCCATCTTCATCAGCTCGTACGCGGAGATGATGCCGGACAGACCGCCGCCGATGACGGCGACCTCGGTGCCGTGCTCAGTCGCGGGTATCTGACCGAGCCCGGCCGGGTGGGCCAGGAAGTCGTCGTACGCGTAGGGGAAGTCCGGACCGAACATGGTGATCGGCGGCTGGCCGTCGGTGTGCGGGACAGCGGTGGGCACCGTGGACGTCATGGGGTACGGACTCCTTGCACAGTACGAGGGGGGTGGGGCGGCCGGAAGGGTCCGGGTCAGACGAGGGAGGTGTAGAGGCCTGGGCGGCGGTCCCGCAGATACGGGTTGTCGGCGCGCGAGGCGGCCAGGAACTCGGGGTCGGCGTCACCGACGACCAGTTCGGCCTCGCGGCCCGCGCGGGCCCGGGCGGTTCCGTCGGGCCCGGCCAGACAGCTCAGCCCGACGAACTCGAACTCGCCCTCGGGACCGGTCCGGTTGACGTACGCGATGTACATCTGGTTCTCGAAGGCGCGCACCGGCACCACGGACTCGGCGACGAACTGGAAGGGGTGCATCTGCGCGGTGGGCACCAGGAGGAGGTCGGTGCCTGCCAGCGCGTGCGCCCGGACGTTCTCGGGGAACTCCACGTCGTAGCAGATCATTGTCCCCAGCCGCAGCCCGTTCAGCTCGGCCTGGACGACCTGCTGGTCGCCGGGGGTGAACCACTCCTGCTCGAAGCAGCCGAAGAGGTGGGTCTTGCGGTAGTTCGCCAGGCGCTGCCCGTCGGCGTCGATGAGCTGGGCCGAGTTGTAGACGGTCTCGCCGTCCCGCTCCGGGTAGCCGTAGAGCACCGCGAGCCCGTGCCGCACCGCGATCTCGGCGACTGCCTGCGCCCCGGGCCCGTCGGCGGCCTCGGCGAGCTTGGGCACGTCGTCCCCGATGGCGTAGCCGGTGAGGAACATCTCGGGACACACGATGAGCCCGGCCCCGGTCGCCGCGGCCCGGCCCGCCGCCTCGTCCAGCACCTTCAGGTTCGCGGCGACGTCACCCGGACGGCCGGAGCTCTGAAGCAGGGCGGTGCGCAGCGGCGGCATGGCAGACCTCGGGGGGCGTAAGGGGGTGAGGGGGTCGCATATGACGGTACGTTCCGGCCTTCGGCCCGGACAAGGCGCGACCGTTGCGCGCCGGAGGATGTTTCATTGCGCGTCGGGGGTCCTCGGCGGCGATTCGTTGCGTGGCGTTGACCTGGCCCTTACGCCTTGGGGTGTACCCGAGGGCCCGCTCCCCCGCCGTACGGCGGAGGCGGTCCCTCCTCGGGTGCGATGCGGCGGGCCCGGCAGCGGCGGGAAGCTGAGTGCGCCCGGAGGAACCGGGCGCCGCGCAGCACGACCGCTTCGGAGGACCCGCAATGAACCGTCCCGCCCTCTCCCGCCCCCGTACCCGCACCCTGGCGCTGGCAGCGGCCCTGCTGATCGGCGCGGGCGCCGCCGGGTCGGCGGTCGCCTCGGACAACGGGGCCGGGCGGGGCGCGCCGCGCGAGGCGGCAGCGCTCACGGGCACGGCCAAGCTCTACCGCCCGGCCGGTGACGACATCACCTTCTCCTTCGACGCGCATCTGGCCGCGAAGGACAACAAGGACCCGGAGAAGGCGTTCGGCACGTTCAGCTTCCGGCACGTCTTCCCGGACGGCCGGACCGGTACGGCCAAGGCGAAGGTCGACTGCCTGATCACCGGCGGCAAGGTCGCGGTGGTGACCGGGATCGTCACCGAGAGCGACACCCCGTTCAAGGGCAAGCGCGTCGGTGTCTCGGTCAACGACCAGGGCCCGCACGACCGGCTCGGCTACAGCTGGATCGGCTCGGACGACGAGGAGGCCAAGAAGCTGCCCAAGTGCATGAGCGCCGCCCCCTTCGAGAAGGTGAAGGCGGGCACGGGCGACTTCCATGTGCTGCCGTGGCAGGTCCCGTACAACTAGGGCCCGATCGCCCCGGTCAGGCGGGCGAGCCCGACGAGAACCGTCTGAGCAGCGGAGAGAGCACCAGGACCGACTTCGTCCGCTCCACGTACGGCTCGCCCGCGATCCGCTCCAGGACCCGCTCGAAGTGGCGCATGTCCGAGGCGAAGACCTGGACGATCGCGTCCGCCTCACCGGTGACGGTGGAGGCGGACACGACCTCGGGGTACCGCTCCAGGCCGCGCCTGATGGCGTCGGGCGAGGTGTTGCGGCGGCAGTAGATCTCAATGAAGCCCTCGGTCTCCCAGCCGAGCGCCGCGGGGTCCACCCGGACGGTGAATCCGGTGATGGCCCCCTCGGCGCGCAGCCGGTCCACGCGCCGCTTCACTGCGGGCGCGGACAGGCCGATCAGCGAGCCGATGTCGGCGTAGGAGCGGCGGGCGTCTTCAGCGAGCGCGTGGACGATGCGCTCGTCGAGGTCATTGAGTCGCACTGCGGGTGGATCACTTCTCTGCGGATACGGTGTCCGTGGCCGTGGCCAGTCGGGAGCGGCGGATGCCGTATCCGAAGTAGATCACGAGACCGACGGCCATCCAGACTCCGAACACGGTCCAGGTGGACGTGCCGAGGCCCTTCATCATGTAGATGCAGAAGAAGAAGCCGAGGATCGGGCAGAGCCAGCCGAGCGGGGCGCGGAAGGTGCGCGGCATGTCCGGGCGGGTCCGGCGCAGGACGATGACGGCCACGTTGACCAGCGCGAAGGCGAAGAGCGTGCCGATGCTGGTGGCGTCGACGAGGTCGCCGAGCGGGATGGCCGCGGCGAGCACACCGCAGAAGAGCGACACGATGACCGTGTTGGCGCGGGGGGTGCCGGTCTTCGGGTGGACCTTGCCGAAGACCTTGGGGACCAGGCCGTCGCGGGACATCGAGAACAGGATGCGGGTCTGGCCGTACAGCACGGTCAGCACCACGCTGGCGATGGAGATGACGGCGCCGGCGGCGAGCAGCGTGCCCCAGAAGGCCTGGCCGCTGACGTCGTTCATGATCGCGGCGAGAGTCGCCTCGCTGCCCTCGAAGGTGCTCCACTTGCGGGCGCCCACGGCGACGGCGGCGACCAGGACGTACAGCGCGGTGACGATGATCAGCGAGAGCATGATCGCGCGCGGCAGGTCACGCTGCGGGTTCTTGGCCTCCTCACCGGCGGTGGAGGCGGCGTCGAAGCCGATGTAGGAGAAGAAGAGCGAGGAGCCCGCGGCGCTGACACCGGCCATGCCCAGCGGCATGAAGTCGGAGTAGTTGCCGGACTTGAAGCCCATGATGCCGATCGAGCAGAAGAGCACCAGGGTGACGATCTTCACCGCGACCATGATGGTGTTCGCGCGGGCCGACTCGCGGGCACCGCCGAGCAGGAACACCATCGCGAGCAGCACGACGATCAGCGCGGGCAGGTTGAATATCCCGCCGTCGCCGGGCGGCGCGGAGAGCGCGTCCGGGATGGTGACGCCGATGGTCCCGTCCAGGAGCTCATTGAGGTACTGGCCCCAGCCGACGGCCACGGCCGCGACCGAGACGCCGTACTCCAGGATCAGGCACCAGCCGCAGATCCAGGCGACGAGTTCGCCCAGCGTTGCGTACGCGTACGAATACGAGGAGCCCGCGACGGGGATGGAGCCCGCCAGCTCGGCGTAGGAGAGCGCGGAGAACAGCGCGGTGAGCCCGGCGAGGACGAACGACAGGGTGACCGCCGGTCCGGCCTCGGGGACGGCCTCGCCCAGGACGACGAAGATGCCGGTGCCGAGCGTGGCGCCGATGCTGATCATCGTGAGCTGCCACATGCCGAGGGTGCGGCGCAGAGTGCCGCCCTCGCCCTTGCCGCCCTCGGCGACCAGCAGTTCTACCGGCTTGCGCCGCAACAGCGGGTTGCCGGGCCGCTGCGCCCCGGTGGCCGGTGCTGCTGCGGTGGGGGGCGCTGTGCCGTGGTCCAACACTTCAGTGGGCTCCTTGTCGCTGCCTTCGGGAGCCGACGACCGCGACGGTCCGGCCCTTCCCGTACGAAGGGGCAATCCGGGCATGACTGAGCACACCGTGGCCGGTACCGCCGAGCAAGCGGTCGCCGCCACTCCACGTATCGCGAGAAGAGTAAAGGGTTCCGCTTCCCGCTCGTAATGCAGCAACCTTGCGCATCGGCGAATGATCATTGCGCACAAGAGCGACGGATGGGTGTTTGTTGCGCATCGGCGTTCGATCCGTGCGTGAACGGTGTGCGCGGGCCCGGCGCGGCGGGGTAGGAGTGAGGTCCCCGACACCTTCCCGGCCCGCTCGGGCACCCGACGATCGGAGGCACCGATGACCTGGCTGGACCCGGATCCGTTTCTGCGCGGAGTGGCCTGGCGGGACGCGAAGGGCCGGCCGGTGCGCGCCGACCCCGACGACCTGGCCCGGCTGCCCTGGGACACGGCGGAACGGGCCGGGCTGCCCATCGGGGTGCGGCTCGAATTCGCGGCCGACGGCGCGTCGGCCGTGGAGATCCGCTACCGCGCCGAGGTGCCCGCGCCCACCGAGAGGATGCGCGCGCTCGCCCACACCTTCGCGCTCTGGACGGACGGCAGCCGCGTCCACGAGACGGCCGTGGCACCGGCCGAGGAGGCGGTCGCCGTACTCCGACTCCCGCCCGGCGGCGGCCCGTTCACGGTCCATCCGCCCCAGGACCGCTCGCCCCGGATCCTCGCCCTCCGCGGGGTCGGCGGCACGCTCGCGCCCGCGCCGCGCGGCCCGCGCTGGCTGGTCCACGGCGACTCGATCACCGAGGGCTGGTGGTCGACCCGCCCCGCCCACGCCTGGCCCGCCGCGGCCGGGCGCGCGCTCGGCCTGGACACCGTCAACCTCGGTTACGCGGGGGCCGCGCGCGGCGAACTCGCCACCGCCGAACAGCTCGCGTCCCTGCCCGCCGACGTCCTCACCCTCGCGTTCGGCACCAACTGCTGGTCGGGCGTGCCGACTTCGGCGCCGCTGCTGTACGAGACGACGCGCGCGTTCCTCGCCCTGGTGCGCCGGGGCCACCCGCACACCCCGCTCCTGCTGCTCTCCCCGCTGCTGCGCCCGGCCGCCGAGCGGACCCCGAACGCCCTGGGCGCCACTCTGAGCGCCTTGCGCACCGCGATGGAGGCGGCGGCCCGGGACCGCATCACGGGCGGCGACAGCCACCTTCACGTGCTTCCTGGACGCGACCTGCTGACCCCGTCGGACTTGGACGACGGCTTGCACCCGAACGACGGGGGCCACGAGAAGATCGCGCAGGCGGTGGCGGAGGCGCTGCGCCCCCACCTATGAAGTGGGCCCCCGCGCAAAGCGCGGGGGCCCGACTCTCAAGGGGCGCGAGGAACTGCGCGACCAGCCACAACGGCCCCGCAGACGAACCCCGAGACCAACTACTAGCTCCAGCTCGCGTGCAGCGGCTTGCCCTCGGCGTAACCGGCCGCGGACTGGATCCCCACGACCGCCTTCTCCTCGAACTCCGCCAGCGAGCTCGCGCCCGCGTACGTGCAGGAGGAGCGGACGCCCGCGATGATCGAGTCGATCAGGTCCTCCACGCCCGGCCGCGTCGGGTCGAGGAACATCCGCGACGTGGAGATGCCCTCCTCGAACAGCGCCTTGCGGGCCCGGTCGTACGCGGACTCGTCGCTCGTGCGGTTGCGGACGGCGCGGGCCGAGGCCATGCCGAACGACTCCTTGTACAGACGCCCGTCGGCGGTCTGCTGGAGGTCGCCCGGGGACTCGTACGTACCGGCGAACCAGGAGCCGATCATGACGTTGGAGGCACCGGCGGCGAGCGCCATGGCGACGTCGCGCGGGTGGCGCACACCACCGTCGGCCCAGACGTGCTTGCCGAACTTCTTCGCCTCGGCGGCGCACTCCAGGACGGCGGAGAACTGCGGGCGGCCCACGCCCGTCATCATCCGGGTGGTGCACATGGCGCCGGGGCCCACACCGACCTTGATGATGTCGGCGCCGGCCTCGATGAGGTCGCGCACGCCCTCGGCGGCGACGATGTTGCCCGCGACGATCGGGACCTGCGGGTCGAGGCCGCGGACGGCCTTGATCGCGGCGATCATCGACTCCTGGTGGCCGTGCGCGGTGTCCACGACGATCGTGTCCGCACCGGCGTCGAGGAGCTGCTTGGCCTTGCCCGCGACGTCGCCGTTGATGCCGACGGCGGCGGCGATGCGCAGCTTGCCGCCGGCGTCGGTCGCCGGGGTGTACAGGGTCGCGCGCAGGGCGCCCTTGCGGGTCAGGATGCCGGCCAGGCGGCCGTCCCTGTCCACGGCCGGGGCGTAGCGGCGGTTGGCGTTGTCGAGCCTGGTGAACGCCTCGCCCGGGTCGATGTCCGCGTCGAGCAGCAGCAGGTCCTTGGACATGACCTCGGAGAGCTGCGTGAAGCGGTCGACGCCGGTCAGGTCCTCGTCGGTGACGACACCGACCGGGCGCCCTTCGGCGTCGACGACGACACCCGCGTTGTGGGCGCGCTTGGGCAGCAGCGCGAGCGCGTCGGCGACGGTCTGGCTCGGGGCGAGGACGATCGGGGTGTCGAGGACGTGGTGACGCGTCTTGACCCAGGTGATGACGTCGGTGACGACATCGATCGGAATGTCCTGCGGGATGACGACGATGCCGCCGCGGCGCGCCACGGTCTCGGCCATCCGCCGTCCCGCGATCGCCGTCATGTTGGCGACGACGAGCGGGATCGTGGTGCCCGAGCCGTCGGGCGAGGCCAGGTCGACGCCCTGGCGGGAGCCCACCGCGGAGCGGCTGGGGACCATGAACACATCGTCGTACGTCAGGTCGTACGGCGGCTTGATGTCATTGAGGAAACGCACGTGCAGAACATCCCAGTCGATCGGAGTGACCCCAGGCATTTCAGCCGGGGCTAAACGCACGTACTTCATTGTCCCATGTTCGGGTGATTGCGCTGCCCGGGCCGATCGTCCAGGGGTTGGACACCCCCCTGGTGGGATCACACGAAGGCGCCCAGCGCGAGCACCACGGCGAGGGTGCCGCCGTCACCGCCGACCGACGCCTCGTCGAGCACGTCCCGCGCGGTCTCCCACTCGTCGGGGCGCGCCGCCGCGTAGCCCTGCCAGCGCCGCACCACAATCAGTCGGCCGGGGTCGGCCGGGCCCCAGTCGGGGTCGCCGAGGCAGTCGGCGAGGGCGTCCCAGTTGCGGCCGAACCACTCCGGCAGGCGCAGTGCGCGGGCGCAGCGGTCCATGAAACCGGCCTTGTCGGTGACCCCGGCGAGGTCGAGCACGTCGACCTGCCAGCCGGTGGCCCGTACGGCGTCGAACGGGTCGGCCGTCATCGCAGCACCGCCTTGAACGTCTTGTAGTGGTCGCCGGTGTAGTAGACCTCGCCGCTCTGCCCGGTGACCAGGCGCCGGGCGCCGCGGTCGCGCGACTTCGGGGTGTCGACCGTGTACTCGTGGTAGTAGCCGCGCTTCTGCTGCGGCAGGGCCTTCTCGAAGTTCCCGAAGACCGTGCCGTCCTTGGCGTACGGGAACGGGCCGCCCTGGTCGATCAGCTTCAGGGTCTGCTGTGCCTCGGGCGGCAGCTGGGAGGCGCGGACCGTGGCCCGGCCCTTCGCCCAGCCGGGTGTGGCGGCGCCGGAGGCGGTGGCCCCGGACGGCTCGACGTCCTTCTTCGACGCGCCCCCGCACCCCGTGAGCAGGAGCGCCAGGCACGCGAGCAGGACGGCGACGGTCGTTCGGGCGGACCTGGTGAGCATGGGCCGATGCTGCCATCCAGAGCCTGCGGACGCGAACGCGCCGGGTGACGATGGGGCCATGCTCCTCGCCGATGTGGCCACCACCTCCCGGGAGATCACGGCGACCTCCTCACGTACGGAGAAGTCCGCCCTGCTCGCCGCGCTGTTCCGCGAGACCGCGCCGGACGAGGCCCCGCTGGTGGTCACCTATCTCGCGGGACGGCTGCCGCAGCGCCGCACGGGGCTCGGCTGGAGCACGCTCAAGGACCGCCCGCCGCCCGCCGCGATCCCCTCCCTGACGGTCCAGGAGGTCGACGCGGCGCTCGACCGGATCTCCGCCCTGTCGGGCAAGGGCGCGCAGGGCGAGCGCAAGCGGCTGGCCCGGGAGCTGATGGCCGCCGCCACCGAGGAGGAGCAGCGTTTCCTCCTCGGCCTGATCACCGGCGAGGTCCGCCAGGGCGCGCTCGACGCGGCCGCCGTGGAGGGGCTCGCCGAGGCGGCCGGCGCCCCGGCGGCGGACGTGCGGCGCGCCGTGATGCTCGGCGGCTCACTGGGGACGGTGGCCGCAGCGCTCCTGGGCGGCGGCACCGGGGCGCTGGCCGACTTCCGGCTGGACGTGGGCCGGCCCGTGCTGCCGATGCTGGCGCACACCGCCAAGGACGTGGACGAGGCGCTCGACCGGCTGGGCCCGTGCGCGGTGGAGGAGAAGCTCGACGGCATCCGGGTACAGGTGCACCGCGACGGCGACGAGGTGCGGGTCTTCACCCGTACGCTCGACGAGATCACCGGACGGCTTCCCGAAGTGGTGGCCGCGGCCCGGGAGTTGACGGCGCAGCGGGCGATCCTCGACGGCGAGGTGATCGCGCTCGACCGGGAGGGGCGGCCCCGGCAGTTCCAGGACATCGCGGGCCGGGTCGGCTCACGGCTGGATGTGGCCGGCGCACGGGACCGGTTGCCGCTGTTTCCGGTCTTTTTCGATCTGCTCTCGGTGGACGACCGCGACCTGCTGGACCTCTCCGTACGGGAGCGGAGCGCCGAGCTCGTCCGGGTGACGCCCGAGCCGCGCCGGGTGCGGCGGGTGACGGTGGAGGGTCCGGACGATCCCGAACAGCGCGCGGCGGCACGGGAGTTCGCGGCCCTGACGCTGGAGCGCGGCCACGAGGGCGTGGTGGTGAAGGCGCTGGATTCGGCGTACAGCGCGGGCCGCAGGGGCGCCTCCTGGCTCAAGGTCAAGCCGGTGCACACCCTCGACCTGGTGGTGCTCGCGGCCGAGTGGGGCCACGGCCGGCGCACCGGCACGCTCTCCAATCTGCACCTCGGCGCCCGCCGCCCGGACGGCTCGTTCGCCATGCTGGGCAAGACCTTCAAGGGGCTCACCGACGCGCTGCTCGCCTGGCAGACCGGGCGGCTGCGGGCACTGGCGGTGGCCGAGGAGCCGTGGGGGGTGCGGGTGCGGCCGGAACTCGTCGTAGAGATCGCCTTCGACGGGGTGCAGAGATCGTCGCGCTACCCGGAGGGGGTGACACTGAGGTTCGCGCGGGTAGTGCGCTACCGCGAGGACAAGAGCGCCTCGGAGGCGGACACGGTCGCCACGGTGAAGGCACTGGGCGGCGGGAGGGACTGAACAAGTGCGGTCGGAGCAGGTGCGGGAGCGGGTACAGCGGGCCCGGCAGGAGGCGGCGCGACTCGCCGCCGAGGGGGTGCGCGCGGTGGCGCTGACCTCGGTCGACAACGCGGGCATCGCCCGTGTGAAGGCGGTGCCCGCGGGTCGCCTCCCCTCGGCCGTGGAGCGCGGGGTCGGCATGTCGCCGTGCTTCGACGCCTTCCTGGTGGACGACTCGGCCACCTCCAGCCGCTACAGCGGCGGCCCGGACGGCGATCTGCGGCTCTTCCCCGATCTGGACCGGCTGACCGTGCTCGCCGGGCAGCCGGGCTGGGCGTGGGCCCCGGTCGACCGCTACGACCAGCAGGGCGGTGAACACCCGGGCTGCCAGCGGCTGTTCGCCCGGCGGATGACGCGCCGGGCCGCCGAGCGGGGCCTCTCGCTGCGGATGGGCTTCGAAACGGAGTGGACGGTCTCGCCCTCCCTCGAAGGCCCGGCGTACGGGATGGCGCGCATCGTGGAGCGGTCCGCGTATGTGGGTGATGTGCTCGGCGCACTCCTGGAGCAGGACGTGGATGTGCTCCAGATCCACCCCGAGTACACCGAGGGCCAGTTCGAGGTGTCGGTGGCCCCCACCGATCCGGTAGGGGCGGCGGATCTGGCGGTGCTGGTGCGCGAGACGATCCGCGCGGTCTCGGTACGGCACGGGCTCACCCCGTTCTTCGGCCCGGTCGTCACGGCGGGCGGCGTCGGCAACGGCGCCCACCTCCACCTCAGCCTCTGGCAGGACGACCGGAACCTGTGCGGCGGCGGGGACGGCCGGTTCGCCATGACGGCCGACGGCGAGTCGTTCCTCGCGGGCGTCCTGGCGGCCCTGCCCGCCCTCCTCGCCATCGGCGCCCCCTCCCCCGCCAGCTACCTCCGCCTGGAACCTTCCCGCTGGGCCGGCGCGTTCCAGTGCTGGGGGCTGGAGAACCGGGAGGCCGCCCTCCGCTTCATCGCCGGCACACCCGACGCCCCGGACACCGCCAACGCCGAGGTCAAGTGCTTCGACCCGGCCGCCAATCCGTATCTGGCGGTGGGCGCGGTGATCGCGGCCGGTCTGGCGGGCCTCGACGCCAAGGCGATGCTGCCCGACCCCGTCGCGGGCGACCCGGCGGTGGTCGGCGGCCGCCCCCGGCTCCCCGCCTCCCTGCCCGAGGCGCTGCGCCACTTCACCGCATCCGAGGTCCTGCGCGAGGCGATGGGCGACCCGCTCTTCGAGGCGTTCGCGGCGGTCCGCAAGGCGGAGTCGGCCCTGTTCGAGGGCAAGTCCGCCCAGGAGATCGCGGACGCGACGCGGGGAAGGTACTGAGGTGACGGGACGGGAGGGGGCGGCGACGGGCTCGCCCGGGAACGCGGCGGTCGAGTCACCCCCGGGCACCCTGCTCGACCACCACTGCCACGGTGTGCTGCGCACCGACCCCGGCCCGGCCGCCTTCGAGGCGTTCCTGACCGAGGCAGACGGGCCCGCCGCGCCCGGGACCAGCTTCTTCGACACCCAGCTCGGCTTCGCGGTGCGCCGCTGGTGCCCGCCGCTGCTCGGCCTGGAGCCGCACTGCACGCCGGAGCGCTATCTGGCGCGGCGCCACGAGCTCGGCGCCCGCGAGGCGACCCGGCTGCTGCTGCGGGGCAGCGGCATCGGCGCGTACGTCATGGACACCGGACTCCCCGGAGACATCACGGGGCCCGACGAACTCGCCGAGCTGAGCGGCGCCCCCGTCCACGAGATCGTGCGCCTGGAGCGGCTGGCCGAGCTCGCCGCCGACACGGCCCGGGACGCGGACGCGTTCCTGGCGGAGCTGGCGGCGGGGATCCGCTCGGCGGCGACCACGGCCGTGGGCTTCAAGTCGGTGGCCGCCTACCGGTACGGGCTCGACCTCGCCCCCGAGCCGCCCGAGCTCCACGAGGTGCGCGACGCGGCGGCGAATTGGCTGAAAAAACGGCCGAAGGACGACCGTCTCAAGGATCCGGTCCTGCTGCGCCATCTGCTGTGGTCGGCGGTGGCCACCCGGCTCCCGCTCCAGCTGCACACCGGCTTCGGCGACCCGGACCTACGGCTGCACCGCTGCGACCCGCTGCTCCTGACCGACTTCATCCGGGCCACGCGCCGCTCCGGCACCCCGCTGATCCTGCTGCACGGCTACCCGTACCACCGCAACGCCGCCTACCTCGCCCATGTGTATCCGCATGTGTACGCGGACATGGGGCTCACCCTCAGCCACACGGGCGCCCGGGCCGGTGCCGTACTGGCCGAGATGCTGGAGCTCACCCCGTTCGGCAAGCTCCTCTTCTCCACCGACGCCTACGGCCTGCCCGAGCTGTACGTGGTGGGGGCCCGCCTCTTCAGGGAGGGCCTGGATGAGCTGCTGGAAACCTGGACGGCGTCGGGCGCGTGGGCTCACGCGGACGCGGCCAGGGTGGCGGAGCTCATCGCGAGCAAGAACGCCGAGCGGGTGTACAGCGCCCCGTGAGGGGCGCGGGGCTGTGACATTGTGCGGCTCCGCCGCGTGGGCGCGACAAGCCCCTACGGGTCCGCAGGCGAACGGGGCCCGGGGCGAAGCCCCGGAAACGGACCGACACCGACGAGGGGCTCAGTCCCCGTCGGGGTCGGCCCGGTCCAGCGCGGGCCGAGGCTGCGCACCGGTCTCGTGCAGCAGGAAGTCCGCCGCGGCGGTGTCCGTCACCAGACTGGTGACGAGGCCCGACCGCAGCACCGCATCGATCGCGGAAGCCTTCCGCTGCCCCCCGGCGATCGCCACGACCTCCGGGATCCGCCGCAGCCGGTCCGCCTCGACGGTGATGCACCGCTCCCCGAGGTCCCGGCCGACCCGTCGGCCGTCCGCGTCGAAGAGGTGCGCGGACATCTCGGCCGCGACGCCGAGCGAGGCGTAGTGCGCCCGCTCCTCGTCGGTCAGCATGTCGTGCACCGTGGAGATGCCCGGCTCCCACGAGCCGATGGAGACCGCCGCCACCGTCACCTTGTCGAAGTACTCGAAGGCCCGCGCGATCCCGGTCTGGTTGCGCAGCGCGGCCGCGGTGGCCGCGTCCGGCAGCAGCATCGGCGCGTAGATGGGGTGGGCGTCACCGCCGGAGACCTGGGCGGCGCGCCGTACGGCCTCCACCGAGCCGCGCTCGGCCGTGCC
This sequence comes from Streptomyces sp. NPDC031265, assembly GCF_055570295.1. Taxonomy (NCBI): domain Bacteria; kingdom Bacillati; phylum Actinomycetota; class Actinomycetes; order Kitasatosporales; family Streptomycetaceae; genus Streptomyces; species Streptomyces sp. NPDC031265. The sequence continues at coordinate 111,461 of NZ_JBVIHM010000013.1, read as the reverse complement.
CGCGTCGTACACCCCGGTGAGCTGCACGACCGTGCACGGCGGCAGCCGGTCGAGGGCCGCGGCCATGTGGATGGTGGACCGGCCCCAGGCCAGGCCGAGGACGTCGCCCTCGCTGACCAGCTCGCCGAGCAGGTCCGCGGCGACCTCGCCCAGGTTCTCCGGGTCGGGCGACGACTCGTCCTCGCCGGCCTCCGGGGACTCGACGACGACGGCGTGCCGCAGCCCGTACCGGGCGCGCAGCGCGTCCGAGCGCTCCGCGTCCAGCTCCGCCGGGACGCGGATCTCGATCCGCACCAGGTCGCGCTCAAGGGCGGTCTCCAGGACCCGGGCCACCTTGAAGCGGCTGACGCCGAACTCCTCGGCGATCTGGATCTTGGACTTGCCCTCCAGATAGAAGCGGCGGGCCATGGCCGCCGCCTGCACCAGCTCCGCGGGTCCCATCCGCAGGGCTGACCGACCCGCCGACATTGCAGACACCGCGATCTCCTCACTGCTGTTCACACTCTGGACTCGTTGTTCATCCTGTCAGATCCAACGGTCCTTGATCAGCCCCGTAGGGCCGCGTTCACCGAGCCGTGGCTCAGTGGCCGCATGCCCATGGGGCGCTCGCCGTGCTCCGTTCCGCCATGGAGCGCAGGGTACGCACCGCGTCGGCGGGGTCGTTGGCTCCGTATACGGCCGACCCGGCCACGAAGACGTCCGCGCCCGCCTCCGCGCACCGCTCGATGGTCGTCGCGGAGACCCCGCCGTCCACCTGGAGCCACAGTTCGAGGCCGTGCTTGGAGATCAGTTCCCGGGTGCGGCGGATCTTCGGCAGCATCACGTCCAGGAACGGCTGGCCGCCGAAGCCCGGCTCCACGGTCATGATGAGCAGCATGTCCAGCTCGGGCAGCAGGTCCTCGTACGGCTCGATGGGCGTCGCGGGCCTGAGCGCCATCGACGCCCGCGCCCCCTTGGCCCGGATCTCGCGCGCGAGCCGCACCGGGGCGGCGGCGGCCTCCGCGTGGAAGGTGACCGATCCGGCCCCCGCCTCGACGTACTGCGGGGCCCATCGATCCGGGTCCTCGATCATCAGATGGCAGTCCAGCGGGGTCTCCGTCGCCCGGCGCAGGGATTCCACGATCGGCACGCCGAGCGTGAGGTTCGGCACGAAGTGGTTGTCCATGACGTCCACGTGCAGCCAGTCGGCGCCCTCGACGGCCTTGGCCTCTTCGGCGAGCCGCGCGAAGTCGGCGGAGAGAATGCTGGGGTTGATCTGAGCCATGCCCCAAGCCTGCCATGCCTCGCACCACTTGCCTGCCACGGTACGGATTCGGGGCCCCCGGGACACGAGACCTACGTCTCTCCTGCGACTCGCCGGGCCGGGAGACTCCGTGTAATCCTGAGGTTTCAGGCCATTTCGGGAGCGGCATCCCGCGCCGTCCGCGGGCCGATGGGGGACGTGATGTCCGACGCGCGCACTCACCCTGACCAGAGCGAAGAACGCCCCTCGGCGGCCGGGCAGGGCCCCGGCCCCCGCGGAGTCGCGTGGCTCGTCTGCGGACGCCGCACCAAATGGCTGGTGCTCGTCCTCTGGCTGATCGTGGTCGCGGTCGCCTTCCCGCTCGCCCAGAAGCTCACCGACGCCCAGGACAACGACGCCACCTCGTGGCTGCCCGGCAGCGCGGAGTCCACCCAAGTCTTCGACTCCGCCAAGGCTTTCAGGCCGGAGGAGATCCCGGCGGTCGTCGTCTACGCGCGCGACGGCGGCCTCACCCTCGCCGACAAGCAGAAGATCGGCGCCGACGCGACGGCGATGCGCGGGATGAGCGCGGACGGGATCCAGGGTGCCCGCGTCCAGGGCCCGCAGTTCGACTCCGGCGCCACCGCCGCGCAGATCCTCGTGCCGATCAAGATGGACAAGAACGGCTGGAACCACATCGCGGACGCCGCGGACCGGCTGCGCGACCGGTCGGGCACCGGCGACAGCGGGCTCCAGGTGCACATCACCGGCCCGGGCGGCACCTCGGCCGACTTCGCCAAGGCCTTCTCCGGCATCGACTCGACCCTGCTCTTCTCGGCGCTCGCGGTGGTCGTGGTGATGCTCCTGATCACGTACCGCAGCCCCACGCTGATCCTGGTGCCGGTGATCTCCGTGGTCTGGGCGCTCTCCGCCGCGCAGGCGCTGATCTATCTGCTGGCCCGGCACGCGGGCCTGACCGTCAACGGCCAGAGCGCGGGCATCCTCACCGTGCTGGTCTTCGGCGCGGGCACCGACTACGCGCTGCTGCTCGTCTCCCGCTACCGCGAGGAACTGCGCCGCCACGAGGACCGCCACGAGGCGATGGCGCTCGCCCTGCACCGGGCCGGGCCGGCGGTCCTCGCCAGCGGCGCGACGGTCGTCCTCGGCATGCTGGTCCTGATGGTGGCCGAGATGAACTCCACCAAGGGCCTCGGCCCGGTCGCGGCCATCGGCGTCGCGGTCGCGCTGCTCGCCATGCTCACGCTGTTCCCGGCACTCCTGGTGATCTTCGGCCGCTGGATCTTCTGGCCGGTCAAGCCCGTGTTCGGCTCCCCCGACCCGACCGCGCGCGGGGTCTGGGCCCACACCGGCCGACGCATCGCCACCCGTCCCCGTACGGTCTGGGTGACGACGGCCGTGATACTCGCGGCATGCTCGCTCGGCCTGCTCCAACTGAAGGCGAACGGGCTGAGCAACGCGGACTCGTTCACCGGCAGACCGGACTCGATCGTGGGCGCGGAGGTGCAGGCGAAGCACTTCCCGGCGGGCAGCGGCGATCCCCTGGTGATCATCACGGCGGCGGACAAGGCGGCGGAGGTGCGCCGGGCCGTCGCGGCCACCGACGGCGTGGTGCCCGCGTCGATCGGCGTGCCACCGGGCACCGCGGCCGAGCACGACGGCGAGGTCCTGCTCGAAGCCACGATGACCGCGAGCCCGGACAGCGACGCCGCGCACGCGACCGTGGAGCGGGTGCGGGACGCGGTCCACGCGGTGCCCGGCGCCCATGCCCGGGTGGGCGGCGGCACGGCCGCGGTCCTGGACATGGAGAAGGCCACCACGCACGACAACAAGCTGGTCATCCCGCTGGTGCTGCTGGTGGTGCTGTGCGTCCTGGGCATCCTGCTGCGGGCGCTGGTCGCGCCGCTGCTGCTGATCGCGACGGTCGTGCTGTCGTTCGCGGCGGCGCTCGGCATCAGCGCGCTCGCCTTCCGTCATCTCTTCGACTACGCGGGCGAGTCCACCGACTTCCCGCTCTTCGTCTTCGTCTTCCTGGTGGCGCTGGGCATCGACTACAACATCTTCCTGTCCACCCGCATCCGCGAGGAGGCGGCCCGCCAGGGCACCCGCCGGGGTGTCGTGACCGGCCTCGCTGCCACCGGCGCGGTGATCACCTCCGCGGGCCTCGTCCTGGCGGGCACCTTCGCGGTGCTCGGCACCCTGCCGATGGTGGCCTTCGCCGAGATCGGCTTCGCGGTGGCGCTGGGCGTCCTGCTCGACACCTTCATCGTCCGCTCGATCCTGGTGACGTCGCTGTTCCTGGACGTGGGGCGGCGGGTGTGGTGGCCGCACCGGCTGTCGCGGGACCCTGAGGAGGGCCCGGCGGCGGTACCGGCGGGGGTCGGACATGGCCGCGCGGACGCCCCCGACTAGCCGGAAAGGGCCCGGAGTCGACGCTCCGGGCCCTTCTCTCACGCCGTGCGCCGCAGCAGCGCCAGATACATCGCGTCCGTCCCGTGCAGATGCGGCCACAGCTGTACGTCGGGGCCCTCGCCCAGGCCCGCGACGCCCGTCATCAGCGGCCGTACGTCGATCCACTCGGCCTCGACGGGAGCCCCGCCCCGGCCCTTGAGCACGTCCTCCACCACGATCCGCGTCTCGGCGAGGTGCGGCGAGCAGGTCGCGTAACCGACCACGCCGCCCACCCGGACCGCCGAGAGCGCCTCGCGCAGCAGCCCGCGCTGGAGCGGTGCGAAACCCTCCAGGTCCTCGGGGCGGCGGCGCCACCGGGCCTCGGGACGGCGGCGCAGCGCGCCGAGCCCGGAGCACGGCACGTCCATCAGGACCCGGTCGAAGGAGCCCTCCCGCCACGGCGGCCGGGTGCCGTCGGCCGCGATCACCTGGTACGGGCCGGGGTTGCCGGCGAGCGCGCGCTCCACAAGGCGGGCCCGGTGGGGCTGCTTCTCGGAGGCGAGCAGGGCGGCTCCGCGCTCGGCGGCCAGCGCGGCGAGCAGGGCCGCCTTGCCGCCGGGGCCCGCGCACCCGTCCAGCCAGCGCTCGTCCCGCCCCTCGATCGGAGCGTTCGCGAGTGCGATGGCCACCAGCTGGCTGCCCTCGTCCTGCACACCGGCCCGGCCGTCCTTCACGGCGTCGAGCGCGCCCGGCTCGCCGCCCTCGGCCATCCGTACGGCATGGGGCGACCAGCGGCCGGGCAGCGCGCTTTCCTCGCCGAGCGCGTCCATGAGCTCGTCGGTGGTGGACCGGCCGGGGCGGGCGACCAGGGTCACCTCGGGCCGCTCGTTGTCGGCCTCCAGGAGGTCCTCGATGCCCGCACGGCCGCCGCCCAGGGCGTCCCAGAGCGCCGAGACGACCCATCGCGGGTGCGAATGCACGATCGCGAGATGGTCCTCGGCGTCGTCGTCGTACGGGGGTGCGACCTTCTCCAGCCAGCCGTCCAGGTCGTCCGCCGCGATCTTGCGCAGCACGGCGTTGACGAACCTGGCCCGGCCGTCGCCGAGCACCACGCGGGCGAGCTCGACGCTGGCGGAGACCGCCGCGTGGCTCGGGATCCGGGTCCCGAGCAGCTGGTGCGCGCCGAGCGCGAGCACGTCGAGGACCGGCGGGTCCACCTCACGCAGCGGCCGGTCGATGCAGGCGGCGATGATCGCGTCGTAGGTGCCCTGGCGGCGCAGCGTGCCGTAGACGAGCTCGGTGGCGAGCGCCGCGTCGCGGCCGTCGAAGTTCCCGCCCTCGCGGGCCTTGCGCAGCAGCGGCGGCAGTACGAGGTTGGCGTACGCGTCCCGCTCGTCGACGGCGCGCAGCGCCTCGAAGGCGAGGATGCGGACGGGGTCCTTCTTGGGGCGGCGGTACGGCTTGCCACCGCCCTTGCCGTCGCTGTTCCGGGGACGGCTGTGCGGCTGATCGTTCACGTGAAAGGTGCTCCGCTGGTCAGATGGTGCGAACCCGACCAGCGTACGACTGTTCGCCGCGCGCCCCCACCCGGGTCGGCCCCGCCCGGCCGAGCCCCGGGTCAGCCGACGTGCTCGTCCGCAGCGATGCGCACGCCCCGCGCCCAGTCCGCGCCCTTCATCGGCTTCTTGCCCTGGGGCTGGACCCAGAGCAGCTCGACGGCGTGCGAGCCGGTGCCGACGTACACGTTGTTCTTGCCGGCGGACAGCTCGCCCGGCGCCAGGTCCGTACGGTCCGGGACCGGCGCCGCCTGGACGAGCTTGAGCCGCTCGCCGCGGAAGACCGTCCAGGCACCCGGGGCCGGGGTGCAGCCGCGCACGACGCGGTCGACCCGGAGCGCCGGGGCGGACCAGTCGATCTGCGCGTCCTCGACGGTGATCTTCGGGGCGAGGGTGATCCCGTCGGCGGGCTGCGGAACGGCCTTGAGGGAGCCGTCCTCGATGCCGTCCATCGTCGCGGCGAGCAGCCCGGAACCGGCGAACGCGAGCCGGGTCAGCAGGTCGCCGCTGGTGTCGGTGGGGCGGACGACCTCGGTCACCGTCCCGTACAGCGGACCGGAGTCGAGCCCTCGCTCGATCAGGAACGTGGAGGCGCCGGTGATCTCGTCGCCCGCCATCAGCGCGTGCTGGACCGGGGCCGCGCCGCGCCAGGCGGGGAGCAGCGAGAAGTGCAGGTTCACCCAGCCGTGGGCCGGGATGTCGAGCGCCACCTGCGGCAGCAGCGCCCCGTAGGCGACGACGGGGCAGCAGTCGGGGGCGATCTCGCGCAGCCGCGCCAGGAAGTCCTCGTCGCGCGGCTTCACCGGCTTCAGCACCTCGATGCCGGCCTCCTCGGCGCGCTGGGCGACGGGGCTGGCCACCAGCCGGCGGCCGCGTCCGGCGGGCGCGTCGGGCCGGGTCACCACTGCGGCGACCTCGTGGCGGCCGGAGGCGATCAGGGCGTCCAGGGCGGGAACGGCGACCTCGGGGGTGCCTGCGAAGACGAGCTTCACTGGGGGGTACCTCGCTTTGTAGAGAGCGACGCCCAGTCTATTGGGTGTCCCGGCCGGCCGGTTGGGTGTCCCGGCCGGCCGCCGGGTGTCCCGCCGGGGCGTCTCACACGCGCCACGGGGACAGGGGCGTACGCGGCCGCGCGCGCCCTCTGCATATCCCCATACGCCCCCGCAGCGTGACCACAACACCAGGTGGCGCGTTGGTCAAAAGAGATTGACCGAAACGGGCCGCGCTTGCGGCCCGATCCCTTTTCAACAACGCCGGTTCGAGAGGCTTGTTCATGGCCGACCACGCAACCCACGACGCCCAGGCACGGGCCAGTCTGCACCTGTTGGTGCGGGACATCGAGCGGGTCCGCCGGCAGGTGGACGCGCTGCGCACCCTCACCGCCCAGCTCGGCAACGTCTACCGTCCGCGCCGCTCCGGCCCGTCCACGGGCTTCGTCGTCTACGGCAGGGCTCCCGCCCCCACCGTCCGGCTCGCCCAGGAGCTGCGGGACAGCGTAGAGACCCTGGTGACGGCGGCGGTGGACTTCGACCGCTCCCTGGGCTTCTCGTGGGACGCGGTGGGTTCGGCGCTGGGGGTCACCAAGCAGGCGGTGCACCGGCGTTACGGGGCGCGGCGGGCCGCCGCCCAGACCGCCGAGGCGGAGCTCCCGGCCGAGGAGGCGACCGTGACGCGCACCCTGCCGGTCCCCGCCGGGATCCCGGCGGTGCCAGCCGCGCGCTCGATGCCGCCCCAGCCGACGGCGACCACGCAGTCGCTGCGCGAGGAGGCCCGCACGACGGCGTTCCCGGGCCCGCGCAACGGTTGACCACACCCCTGAAGCTTTTCGTGCCCTCGTCGCATCTGAATGCGCGCCGAGGGCACCTGTCTGCACGGCTCCGGAGGGCGTACGGGGCGGAGCACGCCGGGATGTCACGGGGCTGGGACCCCGGGCGTTGGGCTGGGCACCCCGGGTGCAAAGGGCGCCGGGTGCACGGGGCGCCGGGTGCACGGGCCGGGCCGCCGCCCCCAGCAGCCCCACCCACGCGCCCCGCCCACGGCGCAGCCCCTCAGCCGATGTCCGGCGGGTCCACCCTGATCCGCACCGGGTCCCCGCCCCCGCGCGCCAGCCGTACGGCCTGAGCGGTCTTCAGCGCGGCGGCCAGGGCCGAGCCGCTGCCGGGAGGCACCCGGATCAGGGCCCGCTCCCAGGTCTCCCCCACCGGGGGGTCACCGGGGCGCCGGGCGCGGCCCGGCTCGCTCGGCCGCATCGGGACCGGGCCGAGCACCTGTGCGTCGGGCGGCAGCTGAGCGCTCGCCAGGAACGCCCCGACCGCCTCCGCCCGGCCCAGGACCTCGGCCATCCGGGAAACCGGCGGGAAGCCCAGTTCGGCCCGCTCGGACAGCTCGCGCAGGGCGTGGCCGACCGGGTCCCAGCGGACCAGGGCCTGGACCGGCCGCAGGGTCGGCTCGGCGACCACCACCACCGTGCCGCCCTCGTCCTGGCCGCGCACCAGCGAGGCGGCGTCGATCCAGCGCCGCAGCGCCTCCTCCCCGGCGCGCAGATCGGGCCGCCCGAGCATCGCCCAGCCGTCGAGGAGCAGCGCCGCCGCGTAACCACCCTCGGCGACCGGCTCGGCGCCCGGCGTGGAGACGACGAGCGCGGGGCGCCCGGGCACGCTGTCCAGCACGTGGTCGCGCCCGGAGGTCCGTACCGGCACCGCCGGGAACGCCCGGCCGAGCTCCTCGGCGGTCCGGCGCGCCCCGACGACGCGCGCCCTCAGCCGTACACCGCCGCACTCCGCGCAGCGCCACTCCGGCTCACCCCGCCCGCACCACCCGCATCGCAGGTCCCGCTCGTCCGGCGCCTCCAGGGGTCCTGCGCAGTGGCGGCAGCGCGCGGGCGTCCGGCACCGCTCGCAGGACAGCCGGGGTACGTAGCCCCGCCGGGGCACCTGGACCAGGACAGGGCCGCTCTTCAGCCCGTCCCGGACGACCTGCCAGGCGAGGCTGGGCAGTCGGGCGGCGCGCGCCGCCTCGTCCCGGGCCAGCTCGCCGTCCCCGACGGTGCGCACCAGCGGCGCGGCCGCCCGTACGGTGGCCCGGTCGGCCACCAGCGGCGCCGCCCAGCCGCTCTCGACGAGTTGCGCGGCCTCGACCGTACAACTCGTACTGCCCAGCAGGAACGCGCACTTGTCGTGGGTGGCGCGCAGTTCGAGGACCTCGCGGACGTGCGGGAAGGGCGCGTGGTCGTCGCTGTGGCTGGAGTCGCCGTCCTCCCAGACGACCACCAGGCCGAGCTTCTCGACCGGGGCGAACATCGCGGCCCGGGTCCCGACCACGGCCCGCACCGATCCCCGCCGCACCGCCAGCCACTGCCGGTACCGCTTCTCCGGGCCGGACTCGGCGGTCAGCAGCGCATGCCGCCCCTCTCCGAGCAGCGCCGTGAGCGCGGCGTCGACCCGCCCGGCGCTGCGCCCGTCGGGCACCACGACCAGCGCGCCGCGCCCGCCCGCGAGCGTGGCCGCGACGGCCCGGGCGATCTCGTCGGCCCAGGACGCCCCGGGCAGCGCGGTCCACACCGCGCGCGGCGCCCCGCCCGCGGACAGCGCGCGCAGGAAGGCGCCCCCGTTGCCGTACCGCACCCAGGTCCCCGCGTCCGGCACCGGCGGTGCTTCCGGCGGCTCGGGCGAAGGCTTCGCCTCGGCCCTTCCGTTCCTCGGCGGCACCGCGAGCTGCAGCACGTCCGCCAGGCTGCCCGCGTACCGGTCGGCGACCGCCCGGGCCAGGGCCAGCATCTCGGGGCTGAGCACCCGCTCCGGCGAGACGACGCTGGCCAGCGCGGCGAGCGGCCCCGAGTAGTCGGACTCGGCGAGGCGCTCGACCACGAACCCGTCGATCAGCCCGCCGCCCTCCCGGCGCCCGCCTTGCACATGGCGCGCCCCGGCCCCGAACCGCACCCGCACCCGCACCCCCGGCTGCGCGTCCGCGTCCAGCTCCTCCGGGACCGCGTAGTCGAAGAACCGGTCGAGGTGGACGCCGCCCTTGTCCACCACGACCCGCGCCACGGGCAGCCCCTTGGCAAGGGCGGCCCCGCGCCAGGTCCGCGGCTTGGCCTTGGGCACCTTGGCCTTGCGCACGGTCTCCCGAATGAGTGCGAGCTGCTCCGCCCCGCCCCCCTCGGCGCCCCCATCCGGCTTCTCGTTCTCGCTGCTCACAGCCAAATTCCTACCAGACGGCACTGACAGTGGCCGGGCCCGGACGCACCACGGCCCCGGACCGCAGTGGTCCGGGGCCGTCGGGAAGCCGGGTCGGTTACAGGCCCGCGGCCTTGCGCAGCGCGTCCACGCGGTCCGTGCGCTCCCAGGTGAAGTCGGGGAGCTCGCGGCCGAAGTGGCCGTACGCGGCGGTCTGGGCGTAGATCGGGCGGAGCAGGTCGAGGTCGCGGATGATCGCGGCCGGGCGGAGGTCGAACACCTCGGCGATGGCGGTCTCGATCTTGTCCGTGTCGATCGTGGCGGTGCCGAAGGTCTCGACGAAGAGACCGACCGGCTCGGCCTTGCCGATCGCGTACGCGACCTGGACCTCGCAGCGGGCCGCGAGGCCGGCGGCGACGACGTTCTTCGCCACCCAGCGCATCGCGTACGCCGCGGAGCGGTCGACCTTGGACGGGTCCTTGCCCGAGAAGGCGCCGCCGCCGTGGCGGGCCATGCCGCCGTACGTGTCGATGATGATCTTGCGGCCGGTCAGACCGGCGTCGCCCATCGGGCCGCCGATCTCGAAGCGGCCGGTCGGGTTGACCAGCAGGCGGTAGCCGTCGGTGTCCAGCTTGATGCCGTCCTCGACGAGCTGCTTGAGCACGTGCTCGACGACGAACTCGCGGATGTCCGGGGCGAGCAGCGAGTCCAGGTCGATGTCGCTCGCGTGCTGCGAGGAGACGACGACGGTGTCGAGGCGGACGGCCTTGTCGCCGTCGTACTCGATGGTGACCTGGGTCTTGCCGTCGGGGCGCAGGTAGGGGATGGTCCCGTTCTTGCGCACCTCGGACAGCCGGCGCGAGAGGCGGTGCGCCAGGTGGATCGGGAGCGGCATCAGCTCGGGCGTCTCGTCGCACGCGTAGCCGAACATCAGGCCCTGGTCGCCGGCGCCCTGCTTGTCGAGCTCGTCCTCATCGCCCTCGACCCGCTTCTCGTACGCGGTGTCGACACCCTGCGCGATGTCCGGGGACTGCGCGCCGATGGAGACCGAGACGCCGCAGGACGCGCCGTCGAAGCCCTTCTTCGACGAGTCGTACCCGATCTCCAGGATCTTGTCGCGGACCAGCTGGGCGATCGGCGCGTACGCCTTGGTCGTGACCTCGCCCGCTACGTGGACCAGACCCGTGGTGATCAGGGTCTCCACGGCGACACGGGACGTCGGGTCCTCGCGCAGGAGCGCGTCGAGGATCGTGTCGCTGATCTGGTCAGCGATCTTGTCGGGGTGACCCTCGGTCACGGACTCCGAGGTGAACAGACGACGGGACACAATGCTCCCTGGGGTTGCAGCGGCTGCTGGCTGATCATGGGTGGGACGGGCCGGGGGCTGCGCCCGGCGTCGTTCCACGACCAGTTTATCGGTCGGTACCGGTCATCGGGCCACTTGTCTCGCACATTGAAAGCTCTGTGACCTGCGACACCGCATTCTGCGGTACGAAGATCGTCTCTCGCCAGGGGCTCCGGGGCCGGTTTTTGGCGGGTTTCGGGCGGACGCGGGGGCGAACGTGAATTTATGCGAAACGCGGGACGACGAGATCCCACACCACGTCCGCGAGCGCTTCCTTGGGTCCGTACGGAACCGGGGTCTCGGTTCCGTCGGCGGCCAGCACCACCGCCTCGTTCTCCTCCGAACCGAAGGTCTTGCGCTCCCCCACCTCATTGACGACCAGCAGGTCACAGCCCTTGCGCCGCAGTTTCTGCCGGCCGTTGGCGAGGACGTCGTCGGTCTCGGCGGCGAAGCCGACGACCACCTGGCCCGGGCGCGGCCGGTCGGCGGAGAGCTCGGCGAGGATGTCGGGGTTGCGGACCAGGGCGAGCGGCGCGGGCTCCTGGCCGTCCTTCTTCTTGATCTTTCCGGCGGCGTACGACTCCGGCCGGAAATCGGCCACGGCGGCCGCCATGACCACCGCGTCCGCCTCCGAGGCGGCCTTCAGCACCGCCTCCCGCAGTTGAACGGCGGTGCCCGCCCGGACGACGTCCACCCCGGCCGGGTCGGGCAGCCCGGTGTTGGCCTCGATCAGCGTGACCCGGGCCCCCCGGGCGACGGCCGTGCGGGCCAGGGCGTATCCCTGCTTCCCGGAGGAACGGTTCCCCAGGTAGCGGACCGGGTCCAGCGGCTCACGCGTGCCGCCCGCGCTGACCACCACGTGGCGGCCCTCCAGGTCCCGCTCGCCGGTCCCCCGGGCCAGGACCCTGCGGCAGACCTCGAAGATCTCGGCGGGCTCGGGGAGGCGCCCCTTGCCGGTGTCGACGCCGGTGAGGCGGCCGACGGCGGGCTCGATCACGACCGCGCCCCGGCGGCGCAGCGTCGCCACGTTCTCCTGGGTGGCGGGGTGCTCCCACATCTCGGTGTGCATCGCGGGTGCGAAGACGACCGGACAGCGGGCGGTGAGCAGGGTGTTGGTGAGCAGGTCGTCGGCGAGACCGTGGGCCGCCTTGGCCAGCATGTCGGCGGTGGCGGGGGCGACCACCACCAGGTCGGCCTCCTGGCCGATCCGCACGTGCGGCACCTCGTGGACGTCGTTCCAGACCTCGGTGGAGACCGGGTGCCCGGAGAGCGCCGACCAGGTGGCCGCGCCCACGAAGTGCAGCGCCGACGCGGTCGGCACCACACGCGTGTCGTGCCCGGACTCGGTCAGCCGGCGCAGCAGCTCGCACGCCTTGTAGGCGGCGATCCCGCCACTGACCCCCAGAACGACCTTCGGCTTGTCCACCGCGTCTCCCCGCATTCGGATACGTACCCCCCTATGACACACCACAGGCCCGGCAGTCGCTCCCCCAGCCAAAACGCTGGGAGGTGACCCCTGCCGGGCCTGTGGTCACACGAAACGGTGTCTTACTGGGCCGGGCCCTCGATGGCCTCGGAGGTCAGCAGACCCGCGTTGATCTCGCGAAGCGCGATAGAGAGCGGCTTCTCGTGGACGTGGGTGTCCACCAGGGGGCCGACGTACTCCAGCAGGCCCTCACCGAGCTGCGAGTAGTACGCGTTGATCTGGCGCGCGCGCTTGGCGGCGTAGATCACGAGGCTGTACTTCGAGTCGGTTGCTTCGAGCAGCTCATCAATCGGCGGGTTGATGATGCCCTCGGGCGTGGTGATGGAAGAGGACACGTCTGCCTTCCGAAGGGGAATAAAGATCAAACAACTTTCATCAAGGCTAGCAGCTCGCGCGCCACGTCCTCGACGGAGGTGTTGACCAGCGTCGTATCGAACTCCGACTCGGCGGCCAGTTCCCCCTTCGCGGCCGCCAGCCGGCGCTCGATGACGTCGGGCGCCTCGGTCCCCCGGCCGGTGAGCCGGCGGACCAGCTCGTCCCAGCTCGGCGGGGCCAGGAAGACGAGCAGCGCCTCGGGCATCGACTCGCGCACCAGCCGGGCGCCCTGGAGATCGATCTCCAGGAGGACCGGCTCGCCGGCCTCCAGGCGGTCCAGGACGGCGCGGCGCGGTGTGCCGTAGCGGTTGCCCGCGAATTCGGCCCACTCCAGCAGCTCGCCATTGGCGATCAGCTTGTCGAATTCCTCGTCGTCCACGAAGAAGTAGTGAACGCCGTGGCGCTCGCCGGGGCGCGGCTTGCGGGTCGTCGCCGACACCGAGAGCCAGACCTCGGGGTGAACCTTGCGCATATGAGCGACGACCGTGCTCTTGCCGACCCCGGAGGGGCCGGAGAGCACGGTCAGCCGCGGACGTGCGTCCGGGGGTACGGGGGATGACCCCCGGGGTGTAGCTGCCATGCAGCGATTATTCCAGCTTCCCGGGGGTGCCCGGGACGTCAGGCCCCCGCACCGCCGAACTCGCGCTCAAGGGATGCGATCTGGTTGGAGCCGAGACCCCGCACACGGCGGCTCTCGGAGATCCCCAGCCGCTCCATGATCTGCTTGGCCCGGACCTTGCCCACGCCGGGCAGGGACTCAAGCAGGGCGGAGACCTTCATCTTGCCGATGACGTCGTTCTCCTGGCCCTGCTTGATGACCTCGTGGAGGGAGGCGCCGGAGTGCTTGAGTCGATTCTTGACCTCGGCCCGCTCCCGGCGAGCCGCGGCGGCCTTTTCGAGCGCGGCTGCGCGCTGTTCAGGGGTAAGGGGCGGAAGAGCCACGCCTACGTCACCTCGGATGTCGAACTGTCGGATACGGACCGGTGCGGGACCTAGGCGCCCCACACCAGGCGAGCAACGAGCGACGGACAATGTCCGTTCGCTCGTCTCTGCTCTCGTCGGAGACTAGCGGCCAGGACCGCTCCAGTCAGCGAGAACAGACGAAAAGTCCTGGTCAGCCTCTGCCGACCAGGACATTCGCGACATAACACCCCGGTTTTGGGTAAGGATTGCGTCAACCTTTGGCGCGCGGACTCCGGCGAAGAGCGCGCACACCGCTAGGCCGAGGCCACCGCCGTACGGATCTCGTCCGCGAAACGGGCGGCCGAATCCCGCAGTCCCGCGAGGTCGGGACCGTGACGCAGAACACCTCGGCTGACGTTCGGGACCACATTGCGGACGGCCGCGCCGAACACCGCGGGAAGGTCCGCGGCCGTCGCGCCCTGCGCCCCGATGCCCGGAGCGAGCAGCGGCCCGTTGATGTCGAGGTCGAAGGCCGACAGATCGCCGAGGGTCGCCCCCACCACGGCGCCGAACGAGCCCATCGGGGTCGCGTCCGCGTTCTCGTCCGCCAGGTGCGCCAGCATGGTCGCGCCGATCGTGCGGCCGTCCTCGCGCACCGCGCGCTGCACCTCCGCGCCCTCCGGGTTGGAGGTCAGGGCGAGCACGAAGAGCCCGGCGCCGCTCTCGCGGGCCAGCTCCACGGCGGGCTTGAGCGAGCCGTAGCCGAGGTAGGGCGAGACGGTGAGAGCGTCGGAGAACAGCGGCGCGTCCCTGTGCAGGAAGGTCTCGGCGTACGCGGCCATGGTGGAGCCGATGTCGCCGCGCTTGGCGTCCATGAGGACCAGCGTGCCGGCCGCGCGGGCGTCCGCCACGGTCCGCTCCAGGACCGCGATGCCGCGCGAGCCGAAGCGCTCGAAGAACGCCGCCTGCGGCTTGAAGACGGCCACGCGGTCGGCCAGGGCCTCCACGACCGTACGGGAGAACCTCTCCAGGCCCGCGATGTCGTCACCGAGGCCCCAGTCGGCGAGCAGCGAGGCGTGCGGGTCGATGCCGACGCAGAGCGGACCGCGCTCGTCCATGGCGTGGCGCAGCCGCGCGCCGAAGGGAAGTGTCACTTCACGGCCTTTCGGGTCTCGGCGCCGACGGCCTCGGCGAGAGTGGCGTACGGGGAGGCAGCGAGCCGGGCCGCGAGGCCCTTGTGGATCGCCCGGCCCCAGAAGGGGCCCTGGTAGATGAAGGCGCTGTAGCCCTGGACCAGGGTGGCCCCGGCCAGGATCCGCTGCCAGGCGTCCTCGGCCGTCTCGATGCCGCCGACGCCCACGAGGGTGATCGAGTCGCCCACGCGCGCGTAGAGGCGGCTCAGGACCTCCAGGGAGCGCTCCTTGAGCGGGGCGCCGGAGAGGCCGCCGGTCTCCTTCACGAGCGCCGCGTCCGACTTCAGGCCGAGGCCCTCGCGCGCGATGGTGGTGTTGGTGGCGATGATGCCGTCCAGGCCGAGCTCGACCGCGAGGTCGGCGACGGCGTCGACGTCCTCGTCCGCGAGGTCCGGGGCGATCTTGACGAGCAGCGGCACCCGCCGGGAGGTCACCGTGCGGTCGGCGGCCTCGCGCACCGCGGTGAGCAGCGGCCGCAGCGACTCGGTCGCCTGGAGGTTGCGCAGCCCGGGCGTGTTCGGCGAGGACACGTTCACCACGAGGTAGTCGGCGTGCGCGGCGAGCCGCTCGGTCGACTTCACGTAGTCGGCGGCGGCGTCCGCCTCGGGGACGGCCTTGGTCTTGCCGATGTTGACGCCGACGGTCGTACGGAACACGGCGTTGCGGGCCGCGAGCCGCTCGGCGACCGCCGCCGAGCCCTCGTTGTTGAAGCCCATGCGGTTGATCAGCGCACGGTCCTGGACCAGCCGGAACAGCCGCTTCTTGGGGTTGCCGGGCTGGGCCTCGCCGGTGACCGTGCCGATCTCGATGTGGTCGAAGCCGAGCATCGACATGCCGTCGATCGCCACGGCGTTCTTGTCGAAGCCCGCGGCGAGGCCGAACGGGCCGTGCATCCGCAGGCCGAAGGCCTCGGTGCGCAGCTCCTTGTAGCGGGGCGCGAGCGCGGCCGCGACGAAGGTGCGCAGGACGGGGATCCGGGCGGCGAGGCGGATCCAGCGGAAGGCCAGGTAGTGGGCCTGCTCCGGGTCCATCCGCTTGAAGACCAGGTTGAAGAACAGCTTGTACATGTCGGAGTCCTCATGCGGAGGGGGACACCGGATTCCGGTGTCCCCCTCGGGCGTTTGCTAGTCGCGGGCCGCGGTCAGGTGTTCCGCGTGTTCCTGGAGCGAACGGACGCCCACGTCACCGTGGTTGAGGGCGTCGATGCCCTGTACGGCGGCCGCGAGGGCCTGGACCGTGGTCAGGCACGGGACGCTGCGCGCCACCGCCGCCGTACGGATCTCGTAGCCGTCCAGGCGGCCGCCGGTGCCGTACGGCGTGTTGACGATGAGGTCGACCTGGCCGTCGTGGATGAGCTGGACGATCGTCTTCTCGCCGCTGGGGCCCTCGCCCTCGGACTGCTTGCGTACGACGGTGGCGTTGATGCCGTTGCGCTTGAGGACCTCGGCGGTGCCGGAGGTGGCGAGGAGTTCGAAGCCGTGGGCGACGAGCTCGCGCGCCGGGAAGATCATCGAGCGCTTGTCGCGGTTGGCGACCGAGATGAAGGCGCGGCCCTTGGTGGGCAGCGGGCCGTAGGCGCCCGCCTGGGACTTGGCGTAGGCGGTGCCGAAGACCGAGTCGATGCCCATGACCTCGCCGGTGGAGCGCATCTCCGGGCCGAGCACGGTGTCGACGCCACGGCCGTGGATGTCGCGGAAGCGGCTCCAGGGCATCACCGCCTCCTTGACGGAGATCGGCGCGTCCAGCGGCAGCGTGCCGCCGTCGCCGTTCTTCGGCAGCAGGCCCTCCGCCCGCAGCTCGGCGATGGTGGCGCCCAGCGAGATGCGGGCGGCGGCCTTGGCGAGCGGCACCGCGGTCGCCTTCGAGGTGAAGGGGACCGTGCGGGAGGCGCGCGGGTTGGCCTCCAGGACGTAGAGGATGTCCCCGGCCATCG
Organism: Streptomyces sp. NPDC031265; assembly: GCF_055570295.1. Classification (NCBI taxonomy): domain Bacteria; kingdom Bacillati; phylum Actinomycetota; class Actinomycetes; order Kitasatosporales; family Streptomycetaceae; genus Streptomyces; species Streptomyces sp. NPDC031265. Next base: position 94,864 of record NZ_JBVIHM010000013.1, on the reverse strand, counting down.
CGAACTGGATGTTGATCAGGCCGCGCACGCCGACGCCCTTGGCGATGGCCTCGGTGGAGGCGCGCAGGCGCTTGATGTCGAAGCCGCCGAGCGTGATCGGGGGCAGCGCGCACGCCGAGTCGCCGGAGTGGATGCCGGCCTCCTCGATGTGCTCCATGACGCCGCCGAGGTAGAGCTCGGTGCCGTCGTAGAGCGCGTCCACGTCGATCTCGATGGCGTCGTCCAGGAAGCGGTCGACCAGGACCGGGCGGGTCGGGGAGATCTCGGTGGACTCCGCGATGTACGACTCCAGGCGGGTCTCGTCGTAGACGATCTCCATGCCGCGGCCGCCGAGCACGTACGAGGGGCGGACGAGCACGGGGTAGCCGATCTCATCCGCGATCGCCTTCGCACCCGCGAAGGTGGTGGCGGTGCCGTGCTTGGGGGCGGGCAGCCCGGCCTCGGCGAGGACCTGGCCGAAGGCGCCGCGGTCCTCGGCGGCGTGGATGGCCTCCGGCGGGGTACCGACGACCGGGACGCCGTTGTCCTTGAGCGCCTGGGCCAGGCCCAGCGGGGTCTGGCCGCCGAGCTGGACCACCACGCCCGCGACGGGACCGGCCAGCGTCTCGGCGTGGACGATCTCCAGCACGTCTTCGAGGGTGAGCGGCTCGAAGTAGAGGCGGTCGGAGGTGTCGTAGTCGGTGGAGACGGTCTCCGGGTTGCAGTTGACCATCACCGTCTCGTAGCCCGCGTCGCTCAGCGCGAAGGAGGCGTGCACGCACGAGTAGTCGAACTCGATGCCCTGGCCGATACGGTTCGGGCCCGAGCCCAGGATGATCACCGCGGGCTTCTCGCGCGGCGCGACCTCGGACTCCTCGTCGTAGGACGAGTAGAAGTACGGGGTCTTCGCGGCGAACTCGGCGGCGCAGGTGTCGACCGTCTTGTACACCGGGCGCACCCCCAGGGCGTGGCGCACCTCGCGCACCACGTCCTCGCGCAGGCCCCGGATCTCGGCGATCTGGGCGTCCGAGAAGCCGTGCCGCTTGGCCTCGGCCAGCAGCTCCGGCTCCAGCTTGGCGGCGTCCGCGAGCCCGTCCGCGATCTCCTTGATCAGGAAGAGCTGGTCCACGAACCACGGGTCGATCTTCGTGGCGTCGAAGACCTCCTCGGGCGTGGCCCCGGCGCGGATGGCCTGCATGACCGTGTTGATCCGGCCGTCGGTCGGGCGCACCGCCTCGCGCAGCAGCTCGGCCTTGTCACCGCTCTCGCCGACGAAGGTGAACTGCGAGCCCTTCTTCTCCAGCGAGCGCAGCGCCTTCTGCAGCGCCTCGGTGAAGTTCCGGCCGATCGCCATGGCCTCGCCCACCGACTTCATGGTGGTCGTCAGCGTGGAGTCGGCGGAGGGGAACTTCTCGAAGGCGAAGCGGGGCGCCTTGACCACGACGTAGTCGAGGGTCGGCTCGAAGGAGGCCGGGGTCTTCTCGGTGATGTCGTTGGGGACCTCGTCCAGCGTGTAGCCGATGGCGAGCTTCGCGGCGATCTTCGCGATCGGGAAGCCCGTCGCCTTGGAGGCGAGGGCCGAGGAGCGCGAGACACGCGGGTTCATCTCGATGACGATGACCCGGCCGTCGGTGGGGTCGATGGCGAACTGGATGTTGCAGCCACCGGTGTCCACGCCGACCTCGCGGATGATCGCGATGCCGATGTCGCGCAGCCGCTGGTACTCGCGGTCGGTCAGCGTCATCGCCGGGGCCACGGTGATCGAGTCACCGGTGTGCACGCCCATCGGGTCGAAGTTCTCGATGGAGCAGACGACCACCACGTTGTCCCTGGTGTCGCGCATCAGCTCCAGCTCGTACTCCTTCCAGCCCAGGATGGACTCCTCCAGGAGCACCTCGGTGGTCGGGGAGAGCGTGAGGCCCTGGCCGGCGATGCGGCGCAGCTCCTCCTCGTCGTGCGCGAAGCCGGAGCCGGCGCCGCCCATGGTGAAGGAGGGGCGTACCACGACCGGGTAGCCGCCGAGGGTCTCGACACCCGCGATGACGTCGTCCATCGAGTGGCAGATGACCGAGCGGGCGGACTCGCCGTAGCCGATCTTCGCCTTGACGGCCTCGACGACGCCCTTGAACAGGTCGCGGTCCTCGCCCTTGTTGATCGCCTCGACGTTGGCGCCGATCAGCTCGACGCCGTACTTCTCCAGGACGCCCTGCTCGTGCATGGAGATCGCGGTGTTCAGCGCGGTCTGGCCGCCCAGCGTCGGCAGCAGCGCGTCGGGGCGCTCCTTCGCGATGATCTTCTCGACGAACTCCGGGGTGATCGGCTCGACGTAGGTGGCGTCGGCGATCTCCGGGTCGGTCATGATCGTGGCCGGGTTGGAGTTGACCAGGATGACCCGCAGGCCCTCGGCCTTCAGGACGCGGCAGGCCTGGGTGCCGGAGTAGTCGAACTCCGCTGCCTGGCCGATGACGATCGGGCCGGAGCCGATGACCAGGACGGACTGGATATCGGTGCGCTTAGGCACGCTGGCCCTCCATGAGCTCTACGAAGCGGTCGAACAGGTACGCGGCGTCGTGCGGGCCCGCGGCGGCTTCGGGGTGGTACTGGACGCTGAAGGCCGGCTGGTCGAGCAGCTGGAGGCCCTCCACCACGTTGTCGTTGAGGCAGACGTGGGAGACCTCGGCACGGCCGAAGGGGGTGTCGGAGACCTTGTCGAGCGGGGCGTCGACGGCGAATCCGTGGTTGTGCGCGGTGATCTCGACCTTGCCGGTCGTGCGGTCCTGCACGGGCTGGTTGATGCCGCGGTGGCCGTACTTCAGCTTGTACGTGCCGAAGCCGAGCGCGCGGCCCAGGATCTGGTTGCCGAAGCAGATGCCGAACAGCGGCGTCCTGCGCTCCAGGACGGCGCGCATCACCGAGACCGGGCCGTCGGCGGTGGACGGGTCGCCGGGGCCGTTGGAGAAGAACACGCCGTCCGGGTTCACCGCGTACACGTCCTCGGCCGTGGCGGTGGCGGGCAGCACGTGCACCTCGATGCCCCGCTCGGCCATCCGGTGCGGGGTCATGCCCTTGATGCCGAGGTCGACGGCGGCCACGGTGAACTTCTTCTCACCGATCGCCGGGACGACGTACGCCTCCTTGGTGGCGACCTCGGCGGAGAGGTCCGCGCCCTGCATCTCGGGGGCCTGGCGGACCTCGGCGAGCATGGTGCCCGCGTCGGGCAGCGCGTTGCCGGAGAAGATGCCGACGCGCATCGCGCCGCGCTCGCGCAGATGGCGGGTCAGGGCGCGGGTGTCGATGCCGGAGATACCGACGACGCCCTGCTGGCGCAGCTCCTCGTCGAGCGAGCGCTTGGCGCGCCAGCTGGAGGACACGCGCGCGGGGTCGCGCACGACGTAACCGGCGACCCAGATCCGCTGCGACTCGGGGTCCTCGTCGTTGACGCCGGTGTTGCCGATGTGCGGCGCGGTCATCACGACGACCTGGCGGTGGTACGACGGGTCGGTGAGGGTCTCCTGGTAGCCGGTCATGCCGGTGGAGAACACAGCCTCGCCGAAGGTCACCCCCACGGCCCCGTAGGCGCGGCCGTGGAACGTACGGCCGTCCTCCAGGACGAGTACTGCGGGAGCCTTGGCTCCTCTGGTGGAGGTCGTCATCGTGCGGCGCCTTCCGTCGTGGTGGTGGGGTGGTTCATGGAGTTGATGGCCTCGATCCAGGCGGGGTGCTCGGACGCCCGGTCGGAGCGGAAGCCGGAGTCGATCAGCTTGTCGCCGAGGGTCCAGGTGACGACCAGCAGGCCGCCCTCCGGGAGGACCTTTCCGGCGATGGCCTTCTCGGACCGGGCCTCGCGCAGCGCCTCGGCCGGGATGAAGAAGTCGTCCGCCCCGGGGCGTACGACGTTCACTCCCTCGGCCGTCAGGGTGAGCTCGGCCTTGCTGCGGACGCCCAGACCGTGCGCGACGATCCGGTCGAGCCACTGCCCGGCCGTGGTGGAGCCGTGGTAGCGGCCGCTCATGCTCAGTGTCGCCGGGCCGGTCGCCTTGGGCACGGCGGGCAGCTCGGGCAGGTCCGACTGGAGGGTGCCGCGCCACTTCCAGCCCTGGCGCATCAGCCAGTAGACGAGGCCGATGAAGATCAGCACGCCGACGACCCAGGCGATCCGGGCCCCCCAGTGCGTCACCTCTGCCGACTTCTGCTCGTCGGCCAGCGTCTGTACGCCGAGATTGAAGAGTGCAGATGTCATGCCAGCTTCCCGTCCACGACCGTCGCCCTGCCCCGCAGGAAGGTGTGGGTGACGCGCCCCGGCAGCTCGCGGCCCTCGTACGGGGTGTTGCGGCTGCGGGAGGCGAAGCCCGCGGGGTTCACGGGACCACGGTATGCCGGATCCAGGAGCGTGAGGTTGGCGGGCTCGCCTGCCGAGACGGGGCGGCCGTGGTCCTCGGCGCCGCCGATCCTGGCGGGCTTGACCGACATGCGGTCGGCGACGTCGGCCCAGTTCATCAGGCCGGAGTCGACCATCGTGTGCTGGACGACGGAGAGCGCGGTCTCCAGGCCCACCATGCCCATGGCGGCCGCGGCCCACTCGCAGTCCTTGTCCTCGTGCGGGTGCGGGGCGTGGTCGGTGGCGACGATGTCGATCGTGCCGTCCGCGAGCGCCTCGCGCAGCGCCATGACGTCGGCCTCGGTGCGCAGCGGCGGGTTCACCTTGTAGACCGGGTTGTACGAGCGGACCAGCTCGTCGGTGAGGAGCAGGTGATGCGGGGTGACCTCGGCGGTGACGTCGATGCCGCGCGACTTGGCCCAGCGGACGATCTCGACCGAGCCGGCCGTGGAGAGGTGGCAGATGTGCACCCGGGAGCCGACGTGCTCGGCGAGCAGCACATCGCGCGCGATGATCGACTCCTCGGCGACGGCGGGCCAGCCGCCGAGGCCGAGCTCGGCCGAGACGATGCCCTCGTTCATCTGGGCGCCCTCGGTGAGGCGGGGCTCCTGGGCGTGCTGGGCGACGACGCCGCCGAAGGCCTTCACGTACTCCAGGGCGCGGCGCATGATCACGGCGTCGTCGACGCACTTGCCGTCGTCGGAGAAGACGGTGACCCCGGCGGCCGAGTCGTGCATCGCGCCGAGCTCGGCGAGCTGCTTGCCCTCCAGGCCGACGGTGACGGCGCCGATGGGCTGCACATCGCAGTAGCCGTGCTCGCGGCCGAGCCGCCAGACCTGCTCGACGACGCCCGCGGTGTCGGCGACCGGGAAGGTGTTGGCCATGGCGAACACCGAGGTGTACCCGCCGCGCGCGGCGGCCCGGGTGCCGGTCAGGACGGTCTCGGAGTCCTCGCGGCCCGGCTCGCGCAGATGGGTGTGGAGGTCGACGAGACCGGGGAGCAGGATCTGGCCCGCCGCGTCGATCACCCGGGCGCCCTCCTCGGAGAGGCCGGTACCGACGGCCGCGACCGTCTCGCCGTCGATCAGGACGTCCTGGACCTCGCTGCCCAGCACCTTCGCACCACGGATGAGGATCTTGCTCATGATTACTTGGTCTCCGAATCGACGGGGCGGGCGTGGCTGACGGCGGGCTCGTTGCCGCCCAGGAGCAGGTAGAGGACCGCCATCCGGGTGTGGACGCCGTTGGCGACCTGCTCGATGACGGTGCAGCGGTCGGAGTCGGCGACCTCGGCGGTGATCTCCATGCCCCGGACCATCGGGCCGGGGTGCATCACGATGCCGTGCTCGGGCATCTTCGCCATGCGCTCGCCGTCCAGGCCGTACCGCCGCGAGTACTCGCGCTCTGTCGGGAAGAAGGCGGCGTTCATCCGCTCGCGCTGCACACGCAGCATCATCACCGCGTCGGACTTCGGCAGCACGCTGTCGAGGTCGTACGAGACGTCGCAGGTCCAGTGGTCGACGCCGACCGGCAGCAGGGTGGGCGGGGCCACCAGGGTGACCTCGGCGCCGAGGGTGTGCAGCAGGTCCACGTTGGAGCGGGCCACCCGGCTGTGCAGCACGTCGCCGACGATGGTGATGCGCTTGCCCGCCAGGTCCTGGCCGAGCCCGGCGTCCCGGCCGACCAGGCGGCGACGCATGGTGAAGGCGTCGAGGAGGGCCTGGGTGGGGTGCTGGTGGGTGCCGTCGCCGGCGTTGATGACGACCGCGTCGATCCAGTCGGAGGTGGCGAGCCGGTAGGGGGCTCCGGAGGCGCCGTGCCGGATGACGACGGCGTCCACGCCCATCGCCTCAAGCGTCTGCGCGGTGTCCTTGAGGGACTCGCCCTTGGAGACCGAGGAGCCCTTGGCGGTGAAGTTGATGACGTCGGCCGACAGGCGCTTCTCGGCGGCCTCGAAGGAGATCCGGGTGCGGGTCGAGTCCTCGAAGAAGAGGTTGACGACGGTACGGCCGCGCAGGGTGGGCAGCTTCTTGATCGGCCGGTCGGCGACCCTGGCCATCTCTTCGGTGGTGTCGAGGATGAGCACGGCGTCGTCGCGGGTGAGGTCGGCGGCCGAGATGAGGTGACGCTTCATCTGGTTTCTTCTCCAGGAGGGTGGAGGTTCGGGCGTGCGGGCGCGCAGAAGTGCCGCACGGGCCGGTGCGACCCGTGCTCCGTGCGGAAGTGGCTTACTGCTCGCCGGCCTGGGCGGTCCGCTTGGCACCGAGCAGCACGGCGTCGCGGCCGTCCTCCTCGGCGAGCAGGACCTTGACCGTCTCCCGCAGCGACGTGGGGAGGTTCTTGCCGACGTAGTCGGCGCGGATCGGGAGTTCGCGGTGGCCCCGGTCGACGAGGACCGCGAGCTGTACGGCGCGCGGGCGGCCGAGGTCGTTGAGGGCGTCGAGCGCGGCGCGGATGGTGCGGCCGGAGAAGAGCACGTCGTCGACGAGGACGACCAGCTTGCCGTCCAGGCCGTCACCGGGGATCTCGGTGCGGGCCAGCGCGCGCGGCGGGTGCATGCGCAGGTCGTCGCGGTACATGGTGATGTCGAGGGAGCCGACCGGGATCTTGCCCGCGGTGATCTCTTCGAGCTTGTCGGCCAGCCTGCGGGCGAGGAAGACGCCACGGGTGGGAATGCCGAGGAGCACCACGTCGTCGGCGCCCTTGGCGCGTTCGACGATCTCATGGGCGATGCGGGTCAGTACCCGCGCGATGTCGGGGCCCTCAAGAACGGGGCGCGCCGGATCGCTCTGCTGCGTGTCCATACGAAACGGACCTCCTTCTCCGCCTCACGGGACGGACCTTAAAGGACGTCGGAATTACAGAGTCCACGGTACCAGGGCCTTTGCCCGCCTTCACACGGGGTCGTCACCCGTCTGGGGTGGGGGTATGGACCATTCGGCTTGACGCGGGCAAGTAACGCTGCGTAACCTCACAGTGAGTTACCAGCCACGCGGCGGAGCCGCACGTTGTCACAGCGTCCGGGGAGCTATATGTCCAGCGAATACGCAAAACAGCTCGGGGCCAAGCTCCGCGCCATCCGCACCCAGCAGGGTCTGTCCCTCCATGGTGTGGAGGAGAAGTCCCAGGGCCGCTGGAAGGCCGTAGTGGTCGGGTCGTACGAGCGCGGCGACCGCGCCGTGACCGTACAGCGCCTTGCCGAGCTGGCGGACTTCTACGGGGTCCCGGTGCAGGAGCTGCTGCCCGGCACCACGCCCGGCGGTGCCGCCGAGCCGCCGCCGAAGCTCGTTCTCGACCTTGAGCGCCTCGCGCACGTCCCGCCGGAGAAGGCGGGCCCCCTGCAGAGGTACGCGGCGACGATCCAGTCGCAGCGCGGCGACTACAACGGCAAGGTGCTGTCGATCCGCCAGGACGACCTGCGCACCCTCGCCGTCATTTACGACCAGTCGCCCTCGGTCCTCACCGAGCAGCTGATCAGCTGGGGCGTCCTGGACGCGGACGCGCGCCGCGCGGTCGCCCACGAGGACAACTGACACCTCTGACGCTCAGCAGAAACGTGCCGCCGCCGGGCCGGCCGGGACCTTCAAGGGTCCTGGCCGGCCCAGCGGCTTTCTGCGGGCCCCGGACGGCTGGGTGGGCACCCGGGCCCGGACATGACGAAGGGGCCCGCTGTACGTGCGTACAGCGGGCCCCTTCGGGTGTCTGGTGCCTGGGCCTGGCCTGGGGCTAGGCGTCGTCCCGGCGAAGACTCGGCTTGAGGTCCTTGAAACGGGCGAGCAGCCCGTTCACGAAGGCCGGGGAGTCGTCCGTGGAGAACTCCTTCGCCAGCTGCACCGCCTCGTCGATGACGACGGCGTCCGGCGTTTCGTCCTCCCAGACCAGCTCGTACGTCCCGAGCCGCAGGATGTTCCGGTCGACGACCGGCATCCGGTCGAGCGTCCAGTCGACGGAGTACGTGGAGATGAGGTCGTCGATGCGCGCCACGTACTGGGCGTACCCCTCGACGAGCTGCATCGTGTACTCGTTGACCGGCGGCTGGTGGTCGTCGGACCGCGAGTGGCGCACCCAGTCCGCGAGCACCGTCTGCACGGACTCACCGCGCTGGTCGGCCTCGAAGAGGATCTGGAAGGCGCGCTTGCGCGCCTTGTTCCGGGCAGCCACGGTTAGCTGTTCACCCGGCCGAGGTAGTCGCTCGTACGGGTGTCGACCTTGACCTTCTCACCAGTGGTGATGAAGAGCGGGACCTGGATCTGGTAACCGGTCTCCAGGGTGGCGGGCTTGGTGCCACCCGTGGAGCGGTCGCCCTGGACACCCGGCTCGGTCTCCTGGATGACGAGCTCGACGGCGGCCGGCAGCTCCACGTAGAGCACCTCGCCCTCGTGCTGCGCCACGGAGGCGGTGAAGCCCTCGATCAGGAAGTTGGCGGCGTCGCCGACGGACTTGCGGTCGACCATCAGCTGGTCGTAGGTGCCCATGTCCATGAAGACGAAGTACTCGCCGTCCATGTACGAGAACTGCATGTCGCGGCGGTCGATGGTGGCGGTCTCGACCTTCGTACCGGCGTTGAAGGTCTTGTCGACGACCTTGCCGGAGAGCACGTGCTTGAGCTTGGTGCGCACGAAGGCCGGGCCCTTACCGGGCTTGACGTGCTGGAACTCGACGACGGACCAGAGCTGGCCCCCGTCGAGCTTGAGCACCATGCCGTTCTTGAGGTCGTTCGTGGAAGCCACGGTTGCGGAATCTCCTGGACTGAAGCTGGTGGGACCGAGGGTGCGCGCGGCACAGCAGGGCTAGAGCGCGAGCAGTTCCTTGGTCGTAATGGTGAGTAGCTCTGGCCCACCGTCCGCCTCGGGGCGGACGACGAGCGTGTCATCGATTCGGACACCACCCCGGCCCGGGAGGTGGACCCCCGGTTCGACGGTGACCGGCACGCAAGCGTCCAGTTTACCCATGGCTCCAGGTGCGAGCTGCGGGTCCTCGCTGATTTCGAGCCCGACGCCGTGTCCGGTGCACGCTCCCAGGCCCTCCGCGTGGCCCGCCGCGTCCAGCACCTGGCGGGCCGCGCGGTCCACCGCGCGGTACTCGGCGCCCGGGGCCAGCGCCTCCCGGCCGGCCCGCTGAGCGGCGAAGACGACGTCGTAGAGCTCGATCTGCCAGTCGGCGGGAGTCGTCCCGATGACGAACGTACGGCCGATCTCGCAGCGGTAGCCGCGGTAGGTGGCGCCGAGGCAGACCGAGAGGAAATCACCTTCCTCGACCCGCCGGTCCGAGGGCCGGTGGCCGCCGCGGCCGGAGTTGGGGCCGGTACCCACGGAAGTGGTGAAGGCGGGGCCGTCTGCGCCGTGGTCGACGAGGCGGCGCTCCAGCTCCAGGGCGAGGTGGCGCTCGGTGCGGCCGACGAGGATCGACTCCAGGAGCTCGCCGAGCGCCTGGTCGGCGATCTCGGCCGCGATGCGCAGACACGCGATCTCCTCCTCGTCCTTGACCAGCCGCTTCTGCTCGACCGCTCCCCCGAGGTCGCCGAGGAGCAGCCGGGGCGCGACCGAGCCGAGCGCGCGGTGCCGGGCGACGGTGAGGTCGTGCTCCTCCACGCTCAGCGAGTCGGCGCCGGAGGCCTGGGCGAGGTCGGCCGCGGCGACCGCCGGGTCGCCCCCGGGCGCGGGCAGCACGGTGACCCGCAGCAGCTCGTCGAGCCGCCCCTCCACCAGGTCGCCGGTGGGCGTACGGGGGCAGAGCAGGACGTCCTCGGCCGGGCCGAGCAGCAGTACGGCGCCGGGCGGGGCGCCGCCCGCGAGATAGCGGACATTGGCGGGGCGGGAGACCAGGGCGGCGGCGCTGCCCGCGGCGGCGCACCGGTCCCTCAGCCAGCCGCGGCGGACCGCGTACACCTCTGACATGCGTCGAGCGTATGAGCGGTGTCTGGGGTCGGCCGTTTCTGCGCGTCCTTCCGGGGGTCGTCCCGGTGGCCGATGCGTCCTCAGTCGCCGGACCGGCTCTCGGCTCCCGCCGGTGGTTGGTTGCTGCGAGCCGGTTGTGGCTGGTCCCGCCCACCCGGCGGAGCCGCACGATGTCACAGCCCCGCGCACCTGATGGGCGCGCCGCACCAGGCGAAGTTGATCCCTCACCAGCTCGGCGGGCTCGCGATTGCTTTTGCCAGGACGTCGTCCAGTAGGCGGGCCGTCGTGGGGACGTCGTACTGGGAGTTGTCGATGATCGGGAGGCCCGAGCCGTACCAGCCGGCCATGCGGCCGTGGATGCCGGCGACCTCCTCGTCGGAGAGGCGGCGGTTGCCGGAGCGCTCGGCGTTGCGCTCCAGGACGATGTCCAGGCCCGGCAGGAGGACGACGGGCAGCAGGCCGGGGCCTACGTGGCGCTTCCAGCCGCCGAGGCCGACGACCGGGCGGTCCGGGAAGACCGCGTCGTCGAGGATGCAGGAGATGCCGTTGGCCAGGAAGTTCCGCGCGGCGAAGCCGCAGGTGCGGCGGGCCAGGCGGTACTGCGCCTCGGAGTGGTCGTTCCAGCCCGACTGCGGGTCGGCGAAACCCGCGCAGACCCATTCGCGCACGTCGTCGAGGCTGATGTGGGCGGTGGGGACGCGACGGTGCTGGGCCCAGTAGCGGGCGACCGTGGTCTTTCCCGCGCCCGCCGGACCTATGAGCAGCACGGCGAGCGTGGTGACCCCGGTGCCCTCCGGGGCCTGCGGCAGAGGCACGGGGCCGCCCGGGGGCAGCTGGACGTGCCCCGTGGTGTCCCGGGACGGCGGCGCCGGGGCGTGCGGCGGGGCCGGGGCGTGCGGCGGGGCGTGCGGCGGGGCCGGGGCGTGCCACCCCGGCGGGGGCGGCGGACCGGGGACGGGGGGCAGCTGGACGCCGTGGGTGAGGGGCTGGTGGGCACCCGGCGCCGCGGGTCCGCCCTGGGCCACGGGCTGGTGGGCGGCGAAAGCCCAGTCGGGCCCTGCTCCGTGCCCCGGGGCGTGGGGCGGCGGAAGCGGCGCTCCCGCTTCGTGCTGCATCCGGTGCCACTCCGTCTCGTACAAGGCAACTGGCGCTGGTCCGACGCCCGTCGGAAGCGTCCGGTCCAGAACCGTACCTTCCCCGGCCGTCGCAGTGTGAACGGCCGGGGTTCGGCGAAGGTGCCCGGTCAGCCGCCGGTCTCGTCGGCGAGCGCGCGCAGCGCCAGGCGGTACGAGCCGATTCCGAAGCCCGCGACGGTGCCGCTGGCCACGGCCGCCACCACGGAGGTGTGGCGGAACTCCTCGCGGGTGTACGGGTTTGAGATGTGCACCTCGATGAGCGGGGCGGTGCGCTGGGCGGCCGCGTCCCGCATTCCGTACGAATAGTGGGTGAACGCGCCCGGGTTGAGAACGACCGGAATCTTTCCGTCGGCGGCCTCGTGCAGCCAGCGGATCATGTCGCCCTCGTCGTTGGTCTCGCGGACCTCCACGTCGAAGCCGAGCTCCTTGCCGAGGCTCTGGCAGACCTCGACGAGACCGGCGTACGTCGTCGCCCCGTACACGTCCGGCTCCCGCGAGCCCAGGCGGCCCAGGTTGGGGCCGTTGAGCACCAGGACGCGACGGCTCACGAGGACACCTCGCCGTACGCCGCGAGCAGCACCGCCGGGTCCGGGCCCTCCAGGACCGTCGGCTTGGCGAGCCCGTCCAGGACGATGAAGCGCAGCAGGTTGCCCCGCGACTTCTTGTCCAGCTTCATGTTCTCGACCAGCTTGGGCCACTGGTCGGCGCGGTAGGTGAGCGGCAGGCCCACCGACTCCAGGATGGAGCGGTGCCGGTCGGCCGTGGCGTCGTCGAGGCGCCCGGCGAGGCGGCCCAGTTCGGCCGCGAAGACCATGCCGACGGAGACGGCGGCGCCGTGGCGCCACTTGTAGCGCTCGTTCTTCTCGATGGCGTGCGCGAGGGTGTGCCCGTAGTTCAGGATCTCGCGCAGGCCCGACTCCTTGAGGTCGCTGGAGACGACCTCCGCCTTCACCCGGATCGCGCGCTCGATCAGCTCGGCCGTGTGCGGGCCCTCGGGGGTGCGGGCGCCCGCCGGGTCGGCCTCGATCAGATCGAGGATCACCGGGTCGGAGATGAAGCCGGCCTTGATGACCTCGGCCATGCCGGAGACGAAGTCGTGGACCGGCAGCGAGTCCAGCGCCGCGAGGTCGCACAGGACGCCCACCGGCGGGTGGAACGCGCCCACCAGGTTCTTGCCCTCGGCGGTGTTGATGCCGGTCTTGCCGCCGACGGCCGCGTCGACCATGCCGAGCACGGTGGTCGGGACCGAGATCCACCGCACCCCGCGCAGCCAGGTCGCCGCGACGAAGCCCGCGAGGTCGGTGGTGGCGCCGCCGCCCACGCCGACGACGACGTCGGTACGGGTGAAGCCGGACTGGCCGAGCGCCTTCCAGCAGTACGCGGCGACCTCGTAGGTCTTCGCCTCCTCGGCGTTGGGCACCTGGATGGCGATGACCTCGTAGCCCTGGGCGGCCAGGTCCTCGCGGATGGCGTCGCCGGTGCCGGCCAGCGCCTCCGGGTGGACGACGGCGACCTTGCGGGCCCTGGTGCCGATCAGGCCGGGCAGTTCGGCGAGGAGGTTGCGGCCGACGAGCACTTCGTACGGGTCCGTCCCGGCGGTACCGCCGACCTGGATCCGGGTGGGTGCCTGCTCGCTCATGCGGATTTCAGCTCCAGTGCGTCGAGGACCGCCTGGGCGACCTCTTCGGGGGTACGGCCGTCGGTCTCGACGACGACCCGGGCGACTTCGGTGTACAGATGGCGCCGGGCTTCCATCAGTTCGCGCCACTGGCGGCGCGGGTTGACGGCGAGGAGCGGGCGGGCGGTGTTGAGGCCGACCCGCTTCACCGCCTCCTCGACGTCCATGGACAGATAGACGACCGGCAGGCCGGACAGCGACGCGCGCGTGGACGCGTCCAGGATGGCGCCGCCGCCGAGCGAGAGCACACCGGTGTGCTCGGCGACCGCGGCGCGCACCGCCTCCCGCTCCAGCTCGCGGAAGTGCGGCTCTCCCTCGTCGACGAAGATGTCGGCGATCTCCCGGCCCTGGGCGGCCACGATGTCGGCGTCGGTGTCCCGGTAGGGCGCGCCGAGCCGCTCGGCGAGCAGCGCGCCCACGGTGGACTTTCCGGAGCCCATCGGGCCGATCAGGACGACCAGCGGACCGGTGGTCACCGGATCTGCAGGTTGTCGAGGTAGGACTGGACGTTGCGACGGGTCTCGGGGACCGAGTCGCCGCCGAACTTCTCCGCGACCGCGTCCGCGAGGACCAGCGCGACCATGGCCTCGGCCACGATCCCGGCGGCGGGCACGGCACACACGTCGGAGCGCTGGTGGTGGGCCTTGGTCGCCTCGCCGGTGACCACGTCGATGGTCGCCAGCGCGCGCGGCACGGTCGCGATGGGCTTCATCGCCGCCCGTACGCGCAGCAGCTCACCGGTGGTCAGACCGCCCTCGGTGCCGCCCGCACGGCCGGAGGTGCGCTTGACGCCCTCCGCGGTCCTGACGATCTCGTCGTGCGCCTTCGAGCCGGGGACCCGGGCCAGGTCGAAGCCGTCGCCGACCTCGACGCCCTTGATCGCCTGGATGCCCATCAGGGCGGCGGCGAGGCGGGCGTCCAGGCGCCGGTCCCAGTGGACGTGCGAGCCCAGGCCGACCGGCACACCGTAGGCGAGGACCTCGACCACGCCACCGAGCGTGTCGCCGTCCTTGTGGGCCTGGTCGATCTCCGCGACCATCGCCTTCGACGCGTCCACGTCCAGGCAGCGCACCGGGTCGGCGTCGAGCTTCTCGACGTCCGCCGGGGTCGGGTACACGCCGTACGGCGCCTTGGCCGAGGCCAGCTCGACCACGTGGGAGACGACCTCGATGCCCGCCGTCTCCTTCAGGTACGAGCGGGCCACCGCGCCGAGGGCCACCCGGGCGGCCGTCTCACGGGCGCTGGCGCGCTCCAGGATCGGCCGGGCCTCGTCGAAGCCGTACTTCTGCATGCCCGCGAGGTCGGCGTGCCCGGGGCGCGGGCGCGTCAGCGGCGCGTTGCGGGCCAGGTCGGCGAGGATCGCGGGGTCCACGGGGTCGGCCGACATCACCTGCTCCCACTTGGGCCACTCGGTGTTGCCGACCATGATCGCGATGGGGGAACCCATCGACAGGCCGTGCCGGACGCCGCCGAGGAAGGTCACCTCGTCGCGCTCGAACTTCATGCGGGCGCCGCGTCCATATCCGAGACGCCGCCGGGCCAGGTGGTCCCCCACCATCTCCGTGGTGATCGGCACGCCGGCGGGAAGGCCCTCCAGCGTCGCCACCAGTGCGGGTCCGTGGGACTCCCCCGCGGTCAGCCAGCGCAACCTGCTCAACGGTGCTCCTCGTTGCTCGCGCGTCCTGGACTTCTACGGCGCGGCCGGGTGCGCGGCCCTGGCCCGCCACAGTGATCCTCCCATGTCCGCGGAGGCGACCGGGCCCCAGGTCCAGCAGTCGGACGCCGGATCCGCCGAGCGGACGGTCAGCGGGCGGCGAGCGCCTCTTCGCCGGCCTTCCGCATCACGGCGAGCGGAGCCGCCTTCGCCCCGGTCATCTGCTCGACCTGGAGCACCGCCTGGTGCACCAGGAGGTCGAGCCCGCCGACGACCGCGCCGCCGCGATTCACCCAGGCGGCGGCCAGTGGGGTCGGCCAGGGGTCGTACAGGACGTCGAAGAGGGTGCCGGGCCGCTCGGGGACGGCCGCCGCGAGCGCGTCGGTGGTGCCCGCCGGGGTGGTGGCGACGACCAGCGGCGCCTCGAAGGCCCCGGCCGCGTCCGCCCAGTCGGCGGTGCGCACGGCCACCCCGAGCCGCTCGCCCCAGCCCCGCATCTCCTCGGCCCGCTCGGCGCTGCGCACGTACGCGGTGACCTCCCCCGTACAGATGCGGGCGAGGGCGGCCAGCGCGGAGGACGCGGTGGCGCCCGCGCCGAGGACGGCGGCGGACGGCACGCGCTCGACGCCGCGCTCACGCAGGGCGGCGATCATGCCGGGGATGTCGGTGTTGTCGCCGTAGCGGCGCCCGTCGGCGGTGAGGACGACCGTGTTGACCGCCTCCACGGAGGATGCGGTGTCGCTGATGCCGTCGAGCAGCGGGATGATCGCCCGCTTCAGCGGCATCGTGAGCGAGAGCCCCGCCCACGACCGGTCGAGCCCGCCGATGAAGCCGGGCAGCGCGTCCTCGTCCACTTCGAACCGGTCGTACGACCAGTGGCTGAGGCCGAGTTCCCGGTAGGCGGCGCGGTGCAGCACCGGGGAGAGCGAGTGCGCGATGGGCGATCCCAGTACGGCCGCCCGTCGCGCACCGCTCTCCTGACTCACGGAGCTCACTGGCCGGATTTCTCCTTCTCGTACCTCTTGCGGTTCTGCTCGTGCTCTTCGTTGGTGACCGCGAACAGGGTCTCGTCCTCGGTGACGGAGACGAAGTAGTACCACGGGCCCGGCGTCGGGTTGAGCGCCGAGTGCAGCGCGGAGTCGCCGGGGTTGCCGATCGGACCGGGCGGCAGGCCGTGGATGTAGTACGTGTTGTACGGGTGCTTGAACTCCCGCAGCTTCCTGACCGAGCCGATGTCGAGGGTCGACTGGCTCTTCGCGTAGTTCACCGTCGAGTCGAAGTCGAGCAGGCCGTAGGTCTCGGTGTTGTTGGGCTTCAGACGGTTGTAGACGACCCGCGCGACCTTGTCGAAGTCGTGCTTGTACTTGCCTTCCGCCTGGACGAGGCTCGCGACCGTGATGAGCTGGAGGGGCGACTTCAGGCCGAGCTTGGAGGCCATGCCCTTCAGGTCGACCTTGCCGTACTCCTGGTTGGCGCGGGAGACCATCTTGCGCAGCACGTCCTCGGGCTTGGTGCCCTTGGCGACCGGGTAGCTGGCGGGGTAGAGGAACCCTTCCAGCGGGTCCGCGATCTCCTTGCTGTCGTTCGCCCAGTCGGGCAGACCGAGGTTCTTCGCCTGGGCCTTCGCCACGTCCTTGGTCGTGCCCGGCTTGAGTTCGAGGCGCTTGTCGATCTGCTCGTAGACCCAGGCGTTCCGCTTGCCCTCGGGAATGATGAAGTTGCTGCGGCTGGCCGGGTTGAGCATGGCCGCGACCGCGTTCGCCGCCGACATTCCCTTGTTGAGCGTGTAGACGCCCGCCTGGAGGGTCTTGCCCTTGGGGTTGTCGTTCTGCGCGGAGACGAACGCGCCCTGGCTCTTGATCACTCCGGCCTTCGCCAGAATGCTGCCGATCTCGTAACCGCCGGCGCCCTGCGGGATTTCCACCTGGACCGGGGTGGAGCCGGTTCCGACGTAGTCGGGGGCCGCGCCGAATTTCTTCTGCCAGAACTGGTAGCCGAAATAGCCGGCGCCGCCCACGCCGAGCGAGAAGACCACGACGAGCACCAGGCAGGCGCGCCCGCTCTTGCCCTTCTTCTTGCCCTTGCCCCGGCGGTCGCGGCCACCGCCGCCGCGCCGGGAGCGCGGCTCGTCCTCGTCGGACTCCGGCTCGTCGCCGCTGCCGCCGTCGCTGAAGAAGGGGTGGGTCTCCTCCTCCGGCTCCTGGTCCGCCTCGGGGTTCCACTCCGGCGCCTGCTCGGGCACCGCGCGCCGCTGCCCGGGGGGCTGCGGCGGCGGATACGCCTCGGGCGTGCCGTAGTAGTCCGGGGTCTCGGTGCCGTAGTCCTGGTACCCCTCGGGCTGCTGGCCCGCGTAGGGCATGGCGGCCTGCTGGCCGGTGTCCCAACCCGCGTTGTACTGGGCCTGCTGTACGTACTGCTCCTGCGGGTAACCCTGCTGGGGCTGCTCGCCGTAGTGCGGCTGCTGACCGTACGGGTCCTGCGGCTGCTGCACGTACTGCTGCTGGTGCTGAGGATGCTGCTGGTACTGCTGATTCTGCTGCTGGGCGTACTGCTGCTGGGCCTGCTGGTCGCCGTACGGAGCCTGACCGGGCGCAGCCTGCTGCGCTCCCCACCCCTGGTCCCCGTAGAGGGGATCCTCGGGATGCCACGGTTCGGGGCCTGCGCCCCGGCCATACTCAGTCATCGGTCCCCTAGAGCCGCGAGGCATCCGGACGGTCCGCCTCTTTTGCTGTGCGGCCGCTGTTCGAATGTCGCCGCATCGCGCGGAACGTTACCGTATCGCGATCAGATAACCACTTCGACGCCCTCGCCGGGCGGGCGTCCTGACACCCGTTCGGCCTCAAGCGCGGTCTGCAGAATGACCACTGCGGCAGCCTGATCGATGACCGACCTGCCCTTCTTCGCCTTCACACCGGAAGCGCGCAGTCCGTGAGTGGCTGTGACCGTGGTCATCCGCTCGTCGACCAGACGGACCGGGACCGGGGCGATGCCCTTCGCCATTTCCTGGGCGAACTTGCGGACCTTGACGGCCGCCGGCCCCTCGCCCCCGCTGAGGGAGCGAGGCAGTCCCACGACGACCTCGATGGGCTCGTACTCCTCGACGATCTGGCGCAACCGCCGGTGGGCAGCCGGGACGTCACGTCCCGGCACGGTCTCCACCGGCGTGGCGAGGACCCCGTCGGGGTCGCACGAGGCGACCCCGATCCGGGCGTCCCCGACGTCGATCGCGAGGCGTCGTCCGCGCCGCATCAGACGGTCTCGCCGACCTGGCGCTCGACGGCGTCGATGGCGTCGCCGATCGCGTCCGGGTTCTGGCCGCCGCCCTGGGCGACGTCCGGCTTGCCGCCACCGCCGCCGCCGAGCGTCTTCGCGGCGGTACGGACCAGCTCACCGGCCTTCAGACCGCGCTCGCGGGCGGCCTCGTTGGTAGCGATGACCGTCACCGGACGGCCGTTGGCCGTGGTGAAGAGGGCCACCACGACCGGGCGGTCCGACGAGATGCGACCGCGCACGTCGAGGACGAGCTTGCGCAGGTCGTCGGCGGAGGTGCCGTCCGGCACCTGACCGGTGACCAGGGCCACGCCCTGGACGTCCTTGGCGCCCTGGGCGAGCCCGGCGGCGGCCTGGAGCACCTTCTCCGCGCGGAACTTCTCGATCTCCTTCTCGGCGTCCTTCAGCTTGCCGAGCATGGTGGAGATCTTCTCCGGCAGCTCCTCGGGGCGGCCCTTGACCAGCTCCTGGAGCTGGGCGACGACCGTGTGCTCACGGGCGAGGAAGTTGTACGCGTCCACGCCGACCAGAGCCTCGATGCGGCGCACGCCGGAGCCGATGGACGACTCGCCGAGCAGCTTCACCAGGCCCAGCTGGGCGGTGTTGTGGACGTGCGTACCGCCGCACAGCTCCTTGGAGAAGTCCCCGATGGTGACCACACGGACGCGCTCGCCGTACTTCTCGCCGAACTCGGCGATGGCGCCCTGCTTCTTGGCCTCGTCGATCGACATGACCTCGGCCTGGACGTCCAGTTCGCGCGAGAGGACCTCGTTGATCTTCTGCTCGACGTCGGTGAGGACCGTGCCGGGAACGGCGGCGGGCGAGCCGAAGTCGAAGCGGAAGCGGCCCGGCGAGTTCTCCGAACCGGCCTGGGCGGCCGTCGGGCCGAGCGCGTCGCGCAGGGCCTGGTGGGTCAGGTGCGTGGCGCTGTGGGCGCGGGCGATGGCGCGGCGGCGCTTGATGTCGATGACGGCGTAGGCCGAGGCGCCGACGGTGACCTCGCCGACCTGGACGACGCCCTTGTGGACGTGTACGCCGGGGACCGGCTTCTGCACGTCGCGGATCTCGATGACCGCGCCGGTGTCGAGCTTGATGCGGCCCTGGTCGGCGAGCTGGCCGCCGCCCTCGGCGTAGAACGGGGTGCGGTCGAGGACGACCTCGACCTCGTCGCCCTCGGAGGCGGCGGGCGAGGGCACGCCGTCGACGAGGAGGCCGACGACCGTCGACTCGTTCTCGGTGAGCACGTAGCCGGTGAAGTCGGTCTCGCCGGAGGTGTCGGCGACCTCGCGGTAGGCCGACAGGTCGGCGTGGCCGGTCTTCTTGGCCCGGGCGTCGGCCTTGGCCCGCTCCCGCTGCTCCTTCATCAGACGGCGGAAGCCGTCCTCGTCCACGGAGAGGCCCTGCTCGGCGGCCATCTCCAGGGTGAGGTCGATCGGGAAGCCCCAGGTGTCGTGGAGCAGGAAGGCCTTCTCGCCGGCGAGGACCGTGCCGCCGGCGGCCTTGGTGTCGGTGACGGCGGTGTCCAGGATGTTGGTGCCGCCCTTGAGGGCCTTCAGGAAGGCGGCCTCTTCGGCGAGCGCCACCGTCTCGATGCGCTTGCGGTCGGTGATCAGCTCCGGGTACTGCAGGCCCATCGTGTCGATCACGACGTCGATGAGGTCCTGGACGACCGGGCCGGTGGCTCCCATCAGACGCATGTTGCGGATGGCGCGGCGCATGATGCGGCGCAGCACATAGCCGCGGCCCTCGTTGCCGGGGGTCACGCCGTCGCCGATGAGCATCACGGACGTACGGATGTGGTCGGCCACCACACGCATGGAGACGTCGGTGTCGTGCTTGTCGCCGTAGCGCACACCGGTCAGCTCGGTGGCCTGGTCCATGACGACGCGCAGGGTGTCGGTCTCGTACATGTTCTGTACGCCCTGCAGGATCATGGCGAGACGCTCGAGGCCCAGACCGGTGTCGATGTTCTTCGACGGCAGGTCGCCGAGGATCGGGAAGTCCTCCTTGCCCTCGCCGGCGCCCCGCTCGTACTGCATGAAGACGAGGTTCCAGATCTCCACGTACCGCTCGTCGTTGACGGCCGGGCCGCCCTCGACGCCGAACTCGGGGCCGCGGTCGTAGTTGATCTCGGAGCAGGGGCCGCAGGGGCCGGGGACGCCCATGGACCAGAAGTTGTCCTTCTTGCCCAGGCGCTGGATGCGCTCGGCCGGGACGCCGATCTTCTCGCGCCAGATCTGCTCGGCCTCGTCGTCGTCGAGGTAGACCGTGATCCAGAGCTTCTCCGGCTCCAGGCCGAAGCCGCCGTCCGCCACGGAGCCGGTCAGCAGCTCCCAGGCGTACTTGATGGCGCCTTCCTTGAAGTAGTCGCCGAACGAGAAGTTGCCGCACATCTGGAAGAACGTGCCGTGCCGGGTGGTCTTGCCGACCTCTTCGATGTCCGGCGTACGCACGCACTTCTGCACGCTGGTGGCGCGCGGGGCGGGCGGCTTGGTCTCACCGAGGAAGTACGGCTTGAACGGCACCATGCCCGCGTTGACCAGGAGCAGAGTCGGGTCGTCCGCGATGAGCGACGCCGAAGGGACGACGGTGTGACCGCGCTCCTCGAAGAAGCTCAGCCAGCGGCGGCGGATTTCAGCCGACTCCATCAGTGGTCCTCATTCCGGTTGTACGAGATCTTCTTGTGCGAGATCTTCGGGTTCTGCTGGTGGGGTTGGTCGATGGCCGCGAGGCGGCGCTGCGCCGGGAGCTCCCGCACATTGGAGGCGTTGAGCCCCAGCGCGTCGTTGAGTTCGGACTCGCGCTCGACCATTCCGGCCTTCACGTCGAGCGCGAAGTCCTTGAGCCGGTGGCCCGCCTCGATCGCCTTGTCGGCGGTGCGCGCGGCCAACGACTCCGGGGTGAGCTGCTTCAGCTTCCGGTTGACCTTGGTGGTGGCCCACACACCGGCTGCGGCGCCCGCGGTGAACCAGAACGTACGGCGGAACATCGCAGCGTCAGCCCTTTCGCTTGCTCCGCCGCGCGGACGGCAGAGTCCGCCCGACGATCACCGTACGAGGCGGCTCGGCGGGCCCGGTTTTCCGTCCGATGGCCCGGCGCACGCCGTACCCGAAGGCCGCGACCTTCACCAGCGGGCCGCCGAAGGTCGAGGCGACCGTGGTGGAGAGCGCCGAGGCGTTGGAGGTGACCTCCTGGACGTCCGAGGCGATCGCGTCGACCCGGTCCAGCTGGGTCTGCGCCGAGCGCACCGCCGTCGAGGCGTCCGCGAGGAGCGGGACGGCCTGTTCGGTCACGTCCGCCACCAGCTTGGTCGTCGCCTTCAGCGTCTGGGCCAGCCTCACGAGGACTACGGCGAGGAAGGACACCAGGATCGCCCAGAAGACGGCCACCAGGATCCCGGCCACCTCTCCACCGGACACTTCGCACCGCTCCCTGCGCATCGACCGTCGGACAAGAAAAAGTTGTCTCCCGACCCTATCGCGCCGAGGGTCTTGCCCCCTACCGCATTAGGGGCCCGCGCGGGCGGAGTCCCCCAAGCCGCTTGTACGCAGTGTTGACCCATGAGTACTCTGCGTGCCCCATGCGCTCCCAGCTGCCCGCAGAGCTGAATCGCTTCGTGGGACGAGAACGTCAACTGGCCGCGCTGTACGGGCTGCTGGCCGAATCGCGGCCGACCACCGTGGTCGGGGTCGGCGGCGTCGGGAAGAGCAGACTCGCCCTGCGCGCCGCATCCGCCGCGGCGGTGCGGGAACGCTACTGCGACGGCGTCTGGCCGGCCGACCTCTCCACGGTCACCGACCCGGGGCTGCTCGGCCACGCGGTGATGGAGGCGCTCGGGCTCACCGACCACACCAGCCGCCCGCCCCGCCGCATACTCCTGGACCACCTCGCCGACCGCAGCCTGCTGCTGGTCCTGGACGGTTTCGAACAACTCGCGGACGCCTGCGCGGAGCTGGTGTGCGAACTGCTGCGGCGCTCCCCCGGGCTGCGGGTGCTCGCCGCCGGGCGGCTGCCGCTGCGCCTGGCCGGCGAGCCGCTGCCGGCGCTCGCGCCGATGGACGACGAGGACGCGGTGACGCTCTTCGCCGACCGGGCCGCCGCCGGACGCGGCGGCTTCGCGCTCACCGACGAGCAGGCAGCGGCCACTTTGGAGCTGTGCCGAAGGCTCGACGGGATCCCGCTCGCGCTGGAGCTGGCGGCCGGGCGGCTCGGCGCGCTCTCGGTGGAGCAGGTGCTGCGCCGCCTCGACGACCGGTTCCGGCTGCTGACGGGCGGCGGGCGCGGGGTGCTCGCGCGCCACCAGACCCCGCGCACCACGATCGGCTGGAGCCACGAGCTGTGCACCCCGGCCCGGCGACTGCTGGTGGTGGAGGTCTGCGCGGACCACGGCGAGCGCTGGGCCCGGGCGTACGCGCTGTACGTCCTCGGGTACGCGGCCTGGCACGCCCAGGACCTGGGCCGGGCGTGGGCGCTGCTCACCGAGTGCCTGGTGATCGACCACGCCTTCCACGACCTGCTGGGCACGGTGCTCGCGCTGGAGCTGATGGCGCTGGTCGCGGTGGACGGCGGCGATCCGGCGGAGGCGGCGGTGCTGCAGGGGCGGCCGAGGGGATCTGGCCGTCGGTGGGGCTGCCGCCGTTCGGCTCCGCGTGCTTCAACGCGGCGCACATGCTGTGCGAGCGTCGGGCCCGGGGGGTGGCTGGGCGACCCGGCGTACGAGACGTTCCGGACCCGGGGCCGCGGGCTCGGCCTGGACGCGGCGGTGGCCCGGGCGCTGGCGGGTACCGGCGACACGGCCCATGAGGTGCCCAACGGCCCGCGACGCACCGGCTCCGGAAACGCGAGGGCCCGCCGCCTCCCGCTCCGTGCGGAGCGAGGGGACGGCGGGCCGGAGCGCGGAGCGCTGAATACCGCGCCTGAATCAGCGGGCGTAGTACTCGACGACGAGCTGCTCGTCGCAGATGACCGGGATTTCCTTGCGGTTCGGGTCACGGTCCATGCGGAAGGCCAGGGCCTTCAGGTTCACCTGGAGGTAGCGCGGGGTCTCGCCCTCACCGGCGTAGCCACCCTCGCGGGCAACCTGGAAGGGGTGCTTCTCGCGGCTGCGCTCGCGGACGGTGATGACGTCGTCCGGACGGACACGGAACGACGGCTTGTCGACCTTGCCACCGTTGACCTCGATGTGGCCGTGGACGACCATCTGGCGGGCCTGGTAGATGGTGCGGGCGATGCCCGAACGCAGGACCAGGGCGTCGAGGCGGCGCTCGAGCTCGACGACCAGCGCCTCGCCCGTCTTGCCCTCGGCCTTCTTGGCGCGGTCGTAGGCACGCGCCATCTGACGCTCAGAGATGTCGTACTGCGCGCGCAGACGCTGCTTCTCGAGCAGACGGACCTTGTAGTCCGAGTTCTGCTTGCGGCCACGGCCGTGCTCGCCCGGCGGGTACGGACGGGCCTCGAAGTACTTGACGGCCTTCGGCGTCAGCGCGATGCCGAGCGCACGAGACTTCTTGACCTTGGGACGCGACTGGTTAGGCACGTTCTCCAAACCTCCATGGTTGGGTTAGGTTAGGCTCACCTTACTCAAGGAGATCGTATGTCTCGTCCGGGGAACACCAGTCACATCACGGACAGCACGAAGAAGGCCGACCCCGCGCAGGGGGTCGACTCCACCGGCCCGCAAGACGGGGCCGGTACCGGCGCGCATCATGGCGCCGGTCACGTGACGGAGGTCCGATCAGATCGTGGTCAGCCGCGTCCCAGCGGACTTGAGATCGCACGGATGCCGTCAGCAGCCGAGCGCACACGAACTCTCGTACATAGTACCTGCTCGTCGGCGCTGCTCATCACCGGCCTTGACGGCGCCCGCCCGGAGCAGCTGGAGCCCCGGCTGCGGAACGTGGGGCCCGAGGGCGACCTGTTCCTGCTCTTCCCCGCCGACTCCCCCGCCGTACGGGCCGCCACGCACGCCCAGGACGACGAGCTGTCGGCCGTCCTGGAGATCACCGATGTGGCGCCGGTCTCCGTCCCCCACCGTATCCGGGGCCGCGCCTGGATCACCGGCTGGCTCACCCGCGTCCCCGGCCTGGCCCCGCCCGGCAGCATGACGCTGCGCCTGGAGGTGAACGAGGCGTACGTGGACGACCTGTGGGGCGCGAGCGCGGTGGAGCCCGAGGAGTTCGCGGCCGCCCTGCCCGATCCGCTGACCCGGGACGAGACGGAGCTGCTCCAGCATCTGCACGCCCACCACGGGGAGCAGATGCGGTCGCTGTGCGGGCTGGTGGGCCGGGAGGGACGCGAGGGGGACCGGGGGATGAGATCGGTCACGCCGCTGGCGCTCGACCGGTTCGGTCTGCGGGTCCGCTTCCAGGACACCGGCGGGTCCTGCTGCGACGCGCGCTTCGAGTTCCCGGAGCCGGTGGCGGACCTCGCCCAGCTGCGCCGGGCCATGCGGCGGCTTTTCGAGGCGGCGACGGACTGAGCGGCGGGTCCGTGGGGGCGGGTGTCGAGTGCCGGAGGGCGGCCCAGCGGGGCAGGGCGCCTGGGGCCTGAGGGCCTGGGCCTGGGCCAGAAGCCTGAGGGCCTGGGCCTGAAGCCTGGGCCTGAAGCCTGAGCCTGAGGGCCTGGGCCTGAAGCCTGAGCCTGAGGGCCTGGGCCTGAGGGCCTGGGCCTGAGGGCCTGGGCCTGAGGGCCTGGGCCTGAGGGCCTGGGCCTGAGGGCCTGGGCCTGGGCCGCTACTCCCCCCGGCCCAGCCTCTCGCGGACCTTCTCCACCACGTCCGCGTACCGCGCCTCCGCCCCGTAGCGCGTCGGCTCGTAGTAGCGCTTGTCGGCCACCGCGTCCGGTGCGTACTGCTGGGCCGCGATCGCGCCGGGTACGTCGTGCGGGTACACATACCCCTGGGCGTGGCCGAGCTTGGCCGCGCCCTTGTAGTGGCCGTCGCGCAAGTGCGGCGGGACGGGACCGGCCAGGCCCTTCCGTACATCCTCCATCGCGGCGAAGATCGCGTTCGTCGCCGCGTTCGACTTCGGGGCGAGCGCCAGGGCGATGGTGGCGTGGCTGAGCGTGAGGGCCGCCTCGGGGAAGCCGATCATGGCGACGGCCTGAGCGGCGGCGACGGCCGTCGGCAGCGCCGTCGGGTCCGCGAGGCCGATGTCCTCACTCGCCGAGATCATCAGGCGGCGCGCGATGAACCGCGGGTCCTCGCCCGCCTCGATCATCCGGGCCAGATAGTGCAGCGCCGCGTCCACGTCCGAGCCGCGGATGGACTTGATCAGGGCGCTCGCCACGTCGTAATGCTGGTCGCCGTCCTTGTCGTACTTCACCGCCGCCCGGTCGACCGTCTCCTCGACCGTCTGGAGCGTGACCTCGGGCTCCTCCTTGGCCAGAGCCGAGCCCGCCGCCGCCTCCAGGGCGGTCAGCGCGCGGCGGGCGTCGCCGCCCGCGATCCGCAGCAGATGCGCCTCGGCGTCCTCGGCCAGCGTCACCGCCCCGCCGAGCCCGCGCTCCTCCCCGACCGCCCGGCGCAGCAGGGCGCGCAGGTCGTCGTCGGTGAGCGGCTCCAGGGTCAGCAGCAGGGAGCGGGAGAGCAGCGGGGAGATCACCGAGAAGTACGGGTTCTCCGTCGTCGCCGCGATCAGCGTCACCCAGCGGTTCTCCACCGCCGGGAGCAATGAGTCCTGCTGGGCCTTGGAGAAGCGGTGGATCTCGTCGAGGAAGAGGACGGTCTCCTTGCCGAAGCCGCCGATGGCCCGGCGGGCCCCCTCGATCACGGCCCGCACTTCCTTGACGCCCGCGGTGATCGCGGAGAGCTCGACGAAGCGCTTGTTGGTCGCCTTCGACACCACGTACGCCAGGGTCGTCTTGCCGGTGCCCGGCGGGCCCCACAGGATCACGGAGGAGGGCCCGGCGGGGCCGCCGCTCCCCTCCCCCACCAGGCGCCGCAACGGCGAGCCGGGCTTGAGCAGGTGCTGCTGCCCGACCACTTCGTCGAGGGTGCGCGGGCGCATCCGGACGGCCAGAGGGCTGCCCGCCGGGTCTTTCTCCTGGCGGTCCTCTGCGGCTGCGGTGAACAGGTCGGGCTCCACATCAAGAACCCTATGTCACCCCACTGACAACGCCCCCGGCCCGGTGCCCCGGCGCCCGTCAGCTGCTCAGCTCGTCCAGAAGTCCCACCAGCGCGTCAGGATCAGCATCCCGATGATCCCGACGTGCACCACGGGCAGGACCCAGGTGAACTCCGACAGGAACGACTTCAGCCAGCCCGGCGCCGGCAGCAGGCCGCGCCGGATGTTGTGCGAGGTCACGTACCAGAACATGAAGATCGTGGCGACCCACGCCAGGCTGCACCACAGGCAGAGCGCGTTGATCCGGTACAGCGACTGGAACTGCAGCCAGGTGCAGAACCCGACGCCGAAGAGCGTGCCCGCGTTGAGGGTCAGCCAGTACCAGCGGCGGAAGCGCGCGCCCGCCAGCAGGCTCATGCCGACCGCGATCACGATCCCGTACGCCACCAGACCCAGCATCGGGTTCGGGAAGCCGAACGCCGAGGCCTGGTCGCTCTTCATGATGTTGCCGCAGGAGACCACCGGGTTGAGGCTGCAGCCCGGCGTGAAGTTCGGGTCTTCGAGCAGCTTGAACTTGTCGATGGTGATGACCCAGGCCGCGAGCAGTCCGGCGGCCCCCGTGATCACCAGGAGCCATGCGAACGCGCGGCTGCCGCCGAGGGTGCCCTTGGTGCTCACCTGCTCCTGGCCGGAGGAGACGTCGTCAACTGTTGTGGTCATATCGCCGTTCCGTCATTCCGTGGCTGCTGGGCAGGGGCCATTGTGCCGCAATCCGTGGCCCGGCCACCGTTCGATGGAGATAAGGACGGCGACTTCCGCCGCGCCAAGTCCGGCCCGCGACGACCGGACTTGGCACTTCGGCATCGGCGTCATCCATCAGGACGACGCCGTACGTACGGAGTTGACCAGGCCGTCAGACCAGGCGCGCGCGCACGGCCTCGACGACCTCCGCGACGGGGACCGCCACCTGGTCGCCGGACTCCATGTCCTTGAGCTGGACCACGCCCTCGGCCAGGTCCCGCTCGCCCGCGACGATGGTGAGGCGGGCGCCGGAGCGGTTGGCGTTCTTCATGGCGCCCTTGAGGCCCTTGCCGCCGTAGCTGAAGTCCGTCGCGACCCCGGTCCGGCGCAGCTCGGTGACCACGCGGAACAGCACCCGGCGCGCCTCCTCGCCGAGCGGCACCGCGAACACGCTGGTCGCGGAGGGGATGTCGAGGGTGACGCCCTCGGCCTCCAGCGCCAGGACCGTACGGTCGACGCCCAGCGCCCAGCCCACCGACGGCAGCGCGGGGCCGCCGATCATCTCGGAGAGGCCGTCGTAGCGGCCGCCGCCGCCGACCGCGGACTGCGAGCCCAGACCGTCGTGGACAAACTCGAAGGTCGTGCGGGTGTAGTAGTCGAGGCCGCGCACCAGCTTGGGGTCGTCCTCGTAGGCGACGCCCTCGGCGTTCAGGAGCTCGCGCACCTCCTCGTGGTACGCCTTGCACGCGTCGCACAGGTAGTCGCGCAGCAGCGGCGCCCCCACCAGCTGCGCCTGCACCGCGTCGCGCTTGTCGTCGAGCACCCGCAGCGGGTTGATCTCGGCCCGGCGCAGGGTGTCCTCGTCGAGGTCGAGGCCGCGCAGGAAGTCCTGGAGCGCGGCCCGGTAGACCGGCCGGCACTCCTGGTCGCCCAGCGAGTTCAGCAGGATGCGGAAGTTCCGCAGCCCCAGCGAGCGGTACGCGTCGTTCGCCAGGATGATCAACTCGGCGTCGAGCGCCGGGTCCTCGGCGCCGATCGCCTCGGCGCCGACCTGCGAGAAGTGCCTGTAGCGGCCCTTCTGGGGGCGCTCGTAGCGGTAGTACGAGCCCGAGTACCAGAGCTTGACGGGCAGGTTGCCGGCCTTGTGCAGATTGCCCTCCAGGGCCGCGCGCAGCACGGACGCGGTGCCCTCGGGGCGCAGCGCCAGCCTGTCGCCGCCCTTGGTCTCGAAGGCGTACATCTCCTTGGTCACGATGTCGGTGGACTCGCCGACACCGCGCGCGAAGAGCTCGACGTTCTCGAAGCCCGGGGTCTCGACGTACCCGTAGCCGGAGTTGCGCAGGGGCGCCGCGATCGCCTCGCGGACGGCCAGGTAGGTGGCGCTGGCCGGGGGCAGCAGGTCGTACGTGCCCTTGGGGGCCTGGAAGGTACTCATGGGGAAGCTTCTCGTCACATTCCTCGTCGGGGAGAGGCGATGCCCTCTCCCGGGCCGGCGGCCACCTGCCGCAGATACGGGTTGGTGGCGCGCTCCTGGCCGATGGTGGTCTGGGAGCCGTGGCCGGACAGCACCACGGTCGAGTCGTCGAGCGGCAGGCACACACGGCCCAGCGACTCGAGGAGCTCGGCGTGGCTGCCGCCGGGCAGGTCGGTGCGTCCGACGGAGCCGGCGAAGAGCAGGTCGCCCGAGAACAGGATCGGAGGGATGTCCTCCGCCTCGGGCAGCCCGAACGTCACCGACCCCTTGGTATGGCCGGGCGCGTGCGACACGGTGAGCTCCATGCCGGCCAGCTTCAGCGCCGCGCCGTCCGTCAGCTCCTTGACGTCGTCCGGTTCGCCGATGGTCAGCTCGCCCATGATCTGCGCGCCGAAGGAGCGGCCGAGCGCCTTCTCCGGGTCGCTCATCATGTACCGGTCCGAGGGGTGGATCCAGGCGGGCACGTCGTGGGCCCCGCACACCGGGACGACCGAGGCGCAGTGGTCGATGTGGCCGTGGGTGAGGACGACGGCGACGGGCTTGAGCCGATGCTTCCTGAGCGCGTCCTCGACTCCCTGGGCGGCCTGGTGGCCCGGGTCGATGATCACGCACTCCTCGCCTGCGGCGGGGGCGACCAGATAGCAGTTGGTGCCCCAGGCCCCGGCGGGGAACCCGGCAATGAGCACGATCGTCCTCAATTTCTCGTACGACGGGTGATTGCGGCTGTTCAGAGCCTACCGGCGCTGCTCCTGTCACAGCGAACCCATATACGGTACGGGCACAGTCCGCGCGTACACGCGTCCGTACTCCACTACACCGCACAAGGAGACCACCGGTGGTCAGCAGCGATCAGCGCCGGCGCCAGCTCGCCCGGGAGAAGTTCGAGCGTCAGCAGCAGCGCCGCGAACAGGCCCGTCGCAAGTCCAAGCGCCGCAACACCGTCATCGCCGCCGCCCTCGCGGTGGTCGTCGCGGCGGGCGGGGCGGCCTTCGCCACGGGAGCCTTCTCCTCCGACGACGACAAGAAGAAGTCGGACGCCGCCGCACCGTCCGAGACCCCGACGCCCTCGGCGAGCAAGGACTCCGCGCCGGAGCCGAAGATGGCGATCGACCAGAAGGCGTCGTACACGATGTCGCTGAAGACCAGCGCCGGTGACATCGCGTTCAAGATGGCGGCGGCGAAGACCCCGCACACGGTCAACTCGTTCAAGTCCCTCGCCGACAAGGGCTACTTCACCAACACGAAGTGTCACCGGCTGACCACGCAGGGCATCTTCGTGCTCCAGTGCGGCGACCCCAAGGGCGACGGCAGCGGCGGCCCCGGTTACACGATCCCCGACGAGAACCTGACGGGCCTGGGCAAGGCGGGCGCGGACGGCACCGTGACGTACCCGGCGGGCACGGTCGCGATGGCCAACACCAGCCAGCCGCACACCGGCGGCAGCCAGTTCTTCCTGGTCTACAAGGACACCAAACTGCCGCCCAGTTACACGCCGTTCGGCACGATGGACGACGCGGCGCTCAAGGTCGTGCAGGAGGTGGCGAAGGCGGGGGTGGCCGGCGGTGCCGGGGACGGCGCGCCGAAGACGGCCGTCACCATCACGAAGGCCGCCGTCAACAAGGACTGACCCGCGGAATTCGGCCGCGCTGAGTGCGGACAGCCGGGCGGCCGGTCGCCTAGATTGGCGTTGTGCAGCGCGGTGAGAATCGCGTTGTGGAGGGCGGGCGAGGCCCGTCCCGGAAACTGTGGACGATGCCACGAGGGCCGAACCCCTCGCGCAGGCATCATGTGGAGGAGGCGCTGTGAGCAGCGACCCGTGGGGCCGCGTCGACGAGACGGGCACCGTGTATGTGCGTACAGCCGAGGGCGAAGTCGTCGTCGGATCGTGGCAGGCGGGGACTCCCGAGGAGGCCCTGGCCTACTTCGAGCGCAAATACGAGGGCCTGGTTGTCGAGATCGGCCTCCTCGAACGACGGGTGAAGACCACCGACCTGTCGGCGAAGGACGCCCAGACCGCGATCGAGCACCTGCGCACTCAGGTGGACGAGCACCACGCGGTGGGCGACCTCGAAGCGCTTCGCAAGCGGCTCGACAAGCTCGTCGAGACCGTGGATTCGCGGCGCGAGGAGCGCAAGGTCCAGAAGGCCAAGCAGACCGACGAGGCCAAGCACGCCAAGGAGGCGCTGGTCACCGAGGCCGAGGAGCTGGCGCAGAGCGAGCAGTGGCGCTCGGCCGGCGAGCGGCTGCGGGCTCTCGTGGACACCTGGAAGGGCCTGCCGCGGCTCGACCGGAAGTCCGACGACGAGCTGTGGCACCGCTTCTCGCACGCGCGCTCGGCGTTCTCCAAGCGCCGCAAGGCGCACTTCGCGTCGCTCGACGCGCAGCGCGAGGAGGCCCGCAAGGCCAAGGAGAAGCTGGTCGTCGAGGCCGAGTCGCTGTCCTCGTCCACGGACTGGGCCAACACGGCCGCCCGCTACCGCGAGCTGATGACGGACTGGAAGGCGGCGGGCCGCGCCCAGCGCGAGGCCGAGGACGAGCTGTGGAACCGCTTCCGCGGCGCCCAGGACGTCTTCTTCGCCGCGCGCAGCGAGGTCTTCGCGGAGCGTGACGCCGAGCAGACCGAGAACCTGAAGCTCAAGGAAGACCTGGCCGTCGAGGCCGAGAAGCTCGTCCCGGTGACCGACCTGAAGGCGGCCCGCGCCACCTTCCGCGGCATCAACGAGCGCTGGGAGGCCATCGGCCACGTGCCGCGCGACGCCCGCCCGAAGGTCGAGGGCCGGATGCACGCCGTGGAGCGGGCCCTGCAGGAGGCCGAGGAGTCGGAGTGGCGCCGCAGCAACCCGGAGGCGCGCGCGCGTGCCGCGGGTCTGACGGGCCAGCTCCAGGCCGCCGTCGACAAGCTGCGCGGCCAGATCGACGCGGCGCGCGCGGCGGGCAACAACGCCAGGGCCGACAAGCTCGCCAAGGAGCTCGAAGGCCGTCAGGCGCTGCTGGACCAGGCCCTGAAGGGCCTTGAGGAGTTCGGCGGCTGACCCACTGGCCGCCCCAGCGAGAGGGCCTCCCGTACGTGACGTACGGGAGGCCCTTTCGTGTGCACGGCTCAGGCTGTGGCACCCGGCTGCCGGGTGGCGCGCTCCAGGCTGTCCAGCGCGTGGCGCAGCACCTCGCAGGCCTGGCTGTGGTTGCCGGCGGTCTGGAGCAGTTCGGACAGGCGCCGGGAGACGGTGACGGCTTCCGGGCCGAACCGCTTGTGCGTCTGGTGGAAGGCGCTCTCCAGGACCTGGATGGCCTGCTGGTCCTGGCCGGTCTCGGTGAGCAGTTCGGCGAGCTCCAGGTGCACGGTGATGGTGTCGCCGTCGGCGTCGGGCACGCTGTTCTGGAGGATCATGCGGAGCACCGGCAGGGCGTCCCTGCCGCGGCCCACCGATCTGAGCAGCCGGGCCAGTTGGAGCCCGGAGGAGACCATCGCGGCCTCGACGTCGGCGTCGATGACCGGCCCGGCCGGGGCGCTGGGCGACGCCTTCGCGCGGTTGCGCACCAGCGGGAGCCGGCCGACGTCGTTCTCCTGGCTGCGCTGCGGACGCGGCCGGTTCCTCGCGCCGAGCCGGGCGTCGACCGCGCGGAACAGTGTTTCCAGGTCCAGGGTGTCGGGGGCCTCGGGGAGCCCGTTGTCGAGGACGTGCAGCAGCTCACCGGTGAACGCGGTGTGCCGCTCCCCTTCCGGCGCGAGGGCGACATGGTCCTTGGGCGAGGCGGTCAGCACATAGGCGCCCTGGATCCCGGCCTGTGCGGCAAGGGCGCCCGGACTGCTGAGGGTGCGGGCGGCACGCCCGCTGAAGCAGCAGTCGAGTACGACGATCTTGCGGCGGGCCGGGGAGGCGAGGATCGCGGCGCGCAGATGCCGGTACTCGACCGCCGTGTAGCCGGAGCTCTCGCGCGAGCCGGTGAGGGCGACATAGAGGTCGGCGGAGTCGGAGTCGCGCAGGCCGTGGCCGCAGTAGTAGACGAACAGGGTGTCCTCGGCCCGCTCGCCCGCCGCGTACACGGGGTCGAGGAAGGCGGCCGGGGTCCCGGGGTCGGCCACCGTCAGGGTGTTCCCGCCGGGCAGCCCCCACACGGTCGGATCCTGGAGGATCTTCGACAGGTCCGCGATGTTGGTCTCGACGGCCGGCAGCTGGGGCAGGTGCAGATAGCTGGACGTGCCGATCAGGACGGCCGCCGACGCGGAGGGGTCAGGCAGGCCCGCCGACATCGCCCTGCTCCTCGTCCGCGGGCTCCCTCAGCAGCCCGGCGATGTCCCGTACGGTCTGCGCGTCCGCGCCGTCCACCTCGATCTCCCACCCGCCCCTGCGCAGCGTGACCCGGCGGGCGCCGCGCCGGCCCGCACGCCACTGGTCGATGGCCAGGGAGAGCTGCGCGGCGGAGAGGCCGCCGCTCACACTGAGCGAGATGAGATCGAGCAGCACGCCCAGGTGGTCGGGGCGGGCGGGCTCGGAGCCGGCGAGCACCCCGTGCACACCGCGCCCGATGCCGTCGTCCGCCTTGAGCCAGCGCAGCAGGGAGCGCAGCTCTTCCTCGGAGTCGGCCCCGCCGGTCACCCGGACCTCGATCTGCGTCACTGGCCCTCATCACCTTTCGTCGGAAGGATTCGGTTCGGCGCCCGAGGCGATCCGGGCGAGCTTGTGCTGGGTGAGGGCGCGGTGGGCCGCGGTGGACACGGTCGAGAACTTGGCGACCGCCTCCCCTGCGGCCCCGAGCCGGGCGAGGCAGACTCCCTGCCAGTAGTTGCAGGTAAGGGTGGCGGGGTGGTCGGGGCCGTAGATGGTGCGCCACACCTCGGCGACCACCGAGAGGAGCTGCACGGCCTCTTCGAGTGAGCCCCGCAGCACGAGGTTGACGGCTTCACGCTGGCGGGCCTCGGCGGCCTCCGGCGACATGGCCAGCAGGATCTGGCTGCGGGTGCTGCGGCTGAGGGCGAGCGGCTCGTCGGGCTGCGGCAGCTGCCAGGAGGGTTCCTCCCGCGACTCCCGCCCCTCCTTCGGTACGGAGGTCCGGGCGGCCGCCTGCAGCTCCGGGGGCACCGGGGCGGTGACGGACCGGGCTTCGGGGGCGGGCGAGGCGAAATTCTCGACGGCCCGCTGGCGCAGCTCCCCCGTGACCGCCTCCGCGACCAGTTCGTCGGCGTCCGGAGGGCAGTGGAGCCGGAAGATCGCCGTCTGCGCGGTGGGCCGCTTGGCCGGTTCCTTCTGCAGCAGCGCCGCGACCAGATCCGCGAGGTCGTCCGGGATCCCGGGGCTGCCGTGCAGAGGCGGGGCCGGCTCCTGGGTGATCCGGAACATGAGGGCGTGCACCGACTCCGCCGCGAACGGCGGAGCGCCGGTCAGCATCTCGTAGACGCAGCTGCCCAGGGCGTACATGTCGGACTGCTGTCCGGACGGCAGTCCCAGGAGCTGCTCGGGCGCCAGATAGGCGGGGGTGCCGACGACGAGGCCGGTGCGGGTGACCGCCGTGGAGTCGTGCTGCTGCGCGATGCCGAAGTCGTGCAGGGCCACCCGGCCCGTCCTGGTGAGCTGGATGTTGCTGGGCTTGACGTCCCGGTGCACCATGTCGGCCTCGTGCACGGCCGCGAGTGCCCGGCAGACCCCGGCGGCCACCGCGCGTACCGTCGCCTCGTCCTGCGGCCCGCGCTCCCTGAGCAGGTCCTGGAGGCCCACCCCCTCCAGCAGCTCCATGACCAGGTAGGGGACGTCGTCCTGCACCCCCGCCTCGTACACCGTGACGACATTGGGGTGGTCGATCCTGGCCAGCGCCCGCGCCTCCCGCGCGAACCGCGCGCCGGACTCGTCGGACAGGAGCGCGGAGCGGATGAGCTTGACGGCGACCCGGCGGTCGAGTGCCGTGTCCAGCGCCTCGTAGACCTCGCCCATGCCGCCGGCTCCCAGGCGCCGCAGCACCTCGAAGCGCCCGCCGATCAAGGTTGGCTCCGCCATCTCACCCCCCACTGCCGCCCGCCCCGATCATTCGCCCAACTGGCCTGCACCGCAAGCTGATTGGACGATCCGGGGCGGACGCCGTAGAGGGGTCAGGGCCTGCGCGCCGACGTCACCCGGTAGACGTCGTACACGCCCTCCACTCCGCGCACCGCCTTCAGTACGTGCCCGAGGTGCTTCGGGTCGCCCATTTCGAAGGTGAAGCGGGAGGTGGCCACCCGGTCGCGGGAGGTCTGGACCGCCGCCGAGAGGATGTTGACGTGCTGGTCGGAGAGGACCCGTGTGACGTCGGACAGGAGGCGCGAGCGGTCCAGTGCCTCCACCTGGATGGCGACCAGGAACACCGACGACTGGGTGGGCGCCCACTCGACTTCGAGGATCCGCTCCGGCTGCTGCGAGAGCGAGTCCACGTTGACGCAGTCCGCGCGGTGCACCGAGACGCCGCTGCCGCGCGTCACGAAGCCGATGATCGGGTCGCCGGGGACGGGCGTACAGCAGCGGGCCAGCTTGACCCACACGTCGTCGACACCCTTGACGACCACGCCCGGGTCGGCGTTGGCCCGGCGCTTGCTGCGGCCGCGCGAGGGCGGCGCCGACTCGGCGATGTCCTCGTTGGCCGCCTCCTCGCCGCCGAGCGCCTGCACCAGCTTCTGCACGACGCCCTGCGCGGCCACATGGCCCTCGCCGATCGCCGCGTACAGGGACGAGATGTCGGGGTAGCGCATCTCGTGCGCGAGGGTGACCAGGGAGTCGCCGGTGAGGATGCGCTGGATCGGCAGGTTCTGCTTGCGCATGGCGCGCGCGATGGCGTCCTTGCCCTGCTCGATCGCCTCGTCGCGGCGCTCCTTGGAGAACCAGCCGCGGATCTTGTTGCGGGCCCGCGGTGACTTGACGAAGCCCAGCCAGTCGCGCGAGGGCCCGGCCCCGGCCGCCTTGGAGGTGAAGACCTCCACCAAGTCGCCGTTGTCCAGGGTCGATTCGAGCGGGACGAGGCGGCCGTTGACCCGTGCGCCTATCGTGCGGTGGCCGACCTCCGTGTGGACCGCGTACGCGAAGTCCACCGGCGTCGCGCCCGCCGGGAGCGCTATGACATCACCCTTGGGGGTGAAGACGAAGACCTCGTTGCGCGACAGGTCGAAGCGCAGGGACTCCAGGAACTCGCTGGGGTCCTCGGTCTCCTTCTGCCAGTCGAGCAGCTGGCGCAGCCACGCCATGTCGTTGATGTGGTCGTCCTTGCCGGCCTTCTTCGGTACGTCGGTGCGCACCTTGGAGGCGCCGGCGACAGCCTCCTGCTTGTACTTCCAGTGCGCGGCGATGCCGTACTCGGCGCGCCGGTGCATGTCGAACGTACGGATCTGCAGCTCGACCGGCTTGCCGTTGGGGCCGATGACCGTCGTGTGCAGCGACTGGTACATGTTGAACTTGGGCATCGCGATGTAGTCCTTGAACCGCCCCGGAACCGGGTTCCAGCGGGCGTGGACGGTGCCCAGCGCCGCGTAGCAGTCGCGGACCGTGTCCACCAGGACGCGGATGCCCACCAGGTCGTAGATCTCCGCGAAGTCACGGCCGCGGACGATCATCTTCTGGTAGACGGAGTAGTAGTGCTTCGGGCGGCCGGTGACCGTGGCCTTGATCCGGGCCGCGCGCAGGTCGGACTGGACCTCGTCGGTCACTATGGCCAGGTACTCATCACGCTTGGGCGCCCGCTCGGCCACCAGCCGTACGATCTCGTCGTACATCTTGGGGTAGAGGATCGCGAAGGCGAGGTCCTCCAGCTCCCACTTGATGGTGTTCATGCCCAGGCGGTGGGCCAGCGGAGCGTAGATCTCCAGGGTCTCGCGGGCCTTCTTCTCCTGCTTCTCCCGCTTGAGGTAGCGCATGGTGCGCATGTTGTGCAGGCGGTCCGCGAGCTTGATGACCAGGACGCGCGGGTCCTTGGCCATGGCGACGACCATCTTGCGCACGGTCTCGGCCTGCGCGGCGTCGCCGAACTGGACCCGGTCGAGCTTGGTGACGCCGTCGACGAGCAGGGCGACCTGGTCGCCGAAGTCGCGGCGCAGGGTGTCCAGGCCGTACTCGGTGTCCTCGACGGTGTCGTGGAGCAGCCCGGCCATCAGGGTCGCCGGGTCCATGCCCAGCTCGGCCAGGATGGTGGTGACGGCGAGCGGGTGCGTGATGTACGGGTCGCCGCTCTTGCGCTTCTGTCCGCGGTGCCAGCGCTCGGCGACCTGGTAGGCATTCTCGACCTGGCGCAGCGTGGCGGTCTCGATCTTCGGGTCGTTGCTGCGCACTATCCGCAGCAGCGGCTCCAGGACCGGGTTGTACGCGGAGGTGCGCTGCACACCGAGGCGGGCGAGCCGGGCGCGGACGCGGTTGGAGGAGCCGCCGCCGGAGCGGGCCACCGGGCTCGCGGGGGGCGTGGGCTTGGCGGCCGGGGCCGCCGCGAGGGGCCGCTGGGGCGGCTGCGGCGCGCTCGGCTCGGACTCCGCCGCCGGCTGCTCGGGCGCGGCGGGGGCCGCCGTGGCCTGCTCGGCCTGCTGGTCGGGCCGCTCGGCGGAGAGTGGCTGGGCCTCGTCTGGCAAGAGCGCTCCTCTGGGGGTCCCCCCGGACGAAGTTTGGGGGAGGATCCGGGTCCCCCGGTCAGGCCCGGAAAGCCCATGGTATCGATCCTGGGCGGCCGGTTCGTGTCGGGCGGGTGTGACGGGCTGTACCCGGTAAACGCAGGAGGGGGGGGGGGGGGGGGGGCCCCCCCCCCCCCCCCCCCTCTCCCCCCCCCCCCCCCCGCGGCTAGGGGCACCCCCCCCCACCCCCCCCACAAAGGGTTCTCACCGGTCCCTCCCCC